>NZ_JBIURV010000056.1:0-39694 GCF_044741025.1 Streptomyces sp. NPDC088246 | reverse complement strand
TTGTGACAGGTCTGTGAGGCAGCGGACCTGTTCGCCCCTGGATGTGCGCCCGTGCGCGGGGAGATGCGGCGACGCCTTGTCCGGGGCAGTGGAACGTGGGGAGTTGTGACGTTCCGGCGGCGCGGGCGCATCGTCCGCCAACCGTTCCCGAGTGTTCACGACGCGGTCGCCGGCGTCCGCCGGCTTTCCCGGCCGTTCACCTGTGTGCGGTGGGGTGCGGGGTGTGTCCCGTGGAATCCGCTCAAACTCCGTTACGGCTGAGGGGAGAGTCCGCTCGCCTGTGGCCGGTGTAGGAGCCGGGTACGGCATACGCGCCGGGCCGGCCGTTCGGTCGGTCAGGCGTCCAACAGCTCGCGCAGCGTGGCCTCGCCGACGCGGAGACATTACTGCGGAGGAGCTCGGCTGACTCAGCGCACCCTGATCACCGCAGGCTGTGTCCTCACCATCGCCGGGATCGTCGTCCTGATCGCCATGGTCAACAGCTCCCCCGGCACCCGGCCCTTCGCCCCTGGACTCCTCCGCGCCGCCCGCCCCGGCGCGTCCGGAAAACGACGCCGCACGATTCGCCACCGGTCCCTCCTCTCGTGGGGGCCGGTGCCGAATGGCGCAGGCGGCTCGGGACCGCGCCGGGCCGGGTTACACGTAAAGCCCCTGGTCAGGTTGCTGTCCGTACTTCATTCGGGATGAGGGGGGCGCGGGTTCAAGACGCCAGGCGCCGCAGCCGACTGGCTGCCTCCTGGAGGACGTCGTCCCCCTTGCAGAAGGTGAAGCGGACCTGGCTGCGGCCGGCGTCGAGGTCGTCGTAGAACACGGAGTTGGGGATGGCGACGACGCCGCAGCGTTCGGGGAGCGCGCGGCAGAAGGCGTAGGCGTCCTTCTCGCCGAAGGAGGTGATGTCGGTGGTGATGAAGTAAGTGCCCTGGGGTTGGTAGACCTCGAACCCGGCCGCGCGCAGGCCGTCGCCGAGCAGGTTGCGCTTGCGGCGGAGGTTGGCGCGGAAGCTGTCAAAGTACGAGTCCGGCAGGCGCAGCGCTTCGGCGATCGCGTACTGGAAGGGGCCCGCGCTGACGTACGTCAGGTACTGCTTGGCCGTCCGGACCGCTGAGACGAGCGGGCCGTTCGCCGTGACCCAGCCAACCTTCCATCCGGTGAACGAGAAGGTCTTGCCGGCGGACGAAATGGAGACGGTGCGCTCACGCATGCCGGGCAGGGCCGCGATGGGGCGGTGCGTGCCCTCATAGACAAGGTGCTCGTACACCTCGTCGGTGACGACGAGCAGATCGTGCTCGACGGCGAGTACAGCGATGGCGTTCTGCTCTTCGGCGGAGAGGACCATCCCGGTCGGGTTGTGCGGGGTGTTGAGGAGCAGCAGACGGGTCCGCGGGGTGATCTTGGCGCGCAGTTCATCCAGGTCTGGGCGGAAGGACGGCGCTCGCAGCGTGAGCGGCACGCGCTTCGCACCGGCCATCGCGATGCAGGCGGCGTAGGAGTCATAGAAGGGTTCGAAGGCGATCACCTCGTCGCCCGGCTCCAGCAGCGCCAGCATGGTGGCGGCGATGGCCTCGGTGGCGCCGGCGGTGACCAGGACCTCGGTATCGGGGTCGAAGGAGAGTTCGTAGAAGCGCTGTTGGTGGTCGGAGATCGCGGCGCGCAGTTCCGGAACGCCCGGGCCGGGCGGGTACTGGTTGCCCTTGCCCTCCCGCAAGGCGCGGACGGCGGCCTCGCGGATCTCCTCGGGCCCGTCGGTGTCGGGGAAGCCTTGGCCCAGGTTGATCGCGCCCGTCGCGGATGCCAGCGCCGACATCTCCGCGAAGATCGTCGTCCCGAGTCCGTTCAGCCTTCGGTTCAGCAGTGGCCTGGCGTTCATGTCTCCACCGTTCTCGCTCGGCTACCCGTCGATGCTCCGGGGCCATCCTGACTCATAGCCGGTCGCGGCCTCGCGCGGCGTGGGGATCGCGGAGGGGGGATACTCGCGCTTCTCGTCGGGCTCCGCCTCCCCGTGTCATGGCCGCCGTCCTGCGCGGAAGCTCTGGAGTTGCTCAAGTCTGCTTTGGCCGCACGGGGCCGGGGGCATCCCCCACTCACGCAGGAAGCGGACGGAAGCGAGAGACCTCGCTTCGGGGGAACAGAAGGACGTGAGGTCGGTGGGCACCTTTGTCACAGTGGTGATCGCGGTTGCCGTGATCGGGCTGGCCATCTCGCTGGTGGGGGCCGGCAACCGGAAGAAGAAGCGCGGGCGGGGTGTGCGCCGGGGTGCGAGCGGCGGCAGCGCCGCAGGTGGCAGCTGGTGGGCGGGAGGTGACGGTGGCGGTGGCTCGTCCTGCGGAAGCAGCAGCGGTCACTCCGGCGGTCACTCCGGCGGTCACTCCGGGGGTCATTCGTGCGGCGGCGGTCACTCCTCGTGCGGTGGCGGCTCCTCGTGCGGCGGCGGGGGCGGATGCGGCGGAGGCAGCTGACACGGGGCAGCTGATCCGTGACCGGGCAGGGCCACACGCCCGGTGCCGGGCCCGTGCGGTTCCGGTGCCCCACAGGTGCCCGGCGGATGAACTCCCGCCGGGCACCTTTTTGTTGGGGCTTTTCGCGAGATACCGGTGAACAGATGAACCGAGAGGCCCCCGAGGGGATGGAAACCGCGTCAAGTTGGGCAAAAACGCTGTGGATGCGGCTTACTTCGTGATTCCCTCGGTTGAGAGAACATCCAGCCCTCGGACCCGAGTTGGACCTGATCGGGCGCTTCCCACCTCCCACGTGCATCACGTCGGAGGCGTCCCCTGTCCATGTGTCCACGCTTGTTTGCGGAGCCGACCCATGCTCACGACCCTCCAGACGGCCTATTCCGACACCCGTGCTGCAGACCTGGCCTGGGCACTGGGGCGCGAACCGCTCCCCGCCCTGGCCGTGCTCGACCTCGATCTCGCCGGTGCCCGACTCCAACTGCGCCTGCTCGGCGCCTCCCACCAGGTGCTCCTGGAGGAGAACCGGGGCAGCTGTTCCGAAACCGTCGCGTGCATCCCGGGCAGCAGCACACCGCTGCCGCTCGGTGTCTCCAAGCGGCTCGGGGAGTGGGAGTACGAATTCGCGGCGCGCGTCGAGACACTCTCGGCGGGCTCGTTCGCGGGGCGTGCGCAGGAGCTCCTCGCGCTCGTGACCGACCACCCCCACGGTCTCGCCGGCACGTTCCCCGGCAGCCCGCACGCCTTCACCGCCATGCTCGCCCAACGGACCGAGGGCCAGGTGCGGTGGCGCACCTGGCATGCGTACCCGCAGGAGGGGCAGCTGGTGGTGACGCGCACCCGAGTGGGAGTGCGGATGCCGGCGGCGGCGCTCTGACGCGGCCCAACTCCGTTGTGAGCGCGCCACTTGCACCCTTGTGGGTGACAGGCTGCCACCTCGTCGTGACGTAGCGTTCGCATCATGATCGATCAGCAGGTGTCGCTGCGAGGGGGCGCGGCGCGTCTTCCCGTGCGGCCGAGGACCGGTCGGTGTCTCGTGCTGGCCGCTGTCTTCATCTGTGCTGCCTGCGGTCTGGTCTACGAGCTCGAACTGGTGGCGCTCGCCTCCTACTTGATCGGTGATTCCGTCACCCAGGCGTCCGTCGTGCTCTCCGTGATGGTGTTCGCGATGGGCGTCGGCTCGCTCCTCGCGAAACGTTTACGCAGCCGTGCAGCTGTCGGTTTCGGGCTGATCGAGGCGGCGCTCGCACTCGTCGGCGGCTCCTCGGCGGTCGTGCTGTACGCGTCGTTCGCCTGGATCGGGGAGTCGCGGTACGCCCTGGTCGGGTTCTCGCTCACGATCGGCGTCCTGATCGGGGCGGAGATCCCGCTGCTGATGACGCTGATCCAGCGCGTCGACCGGCAGGACGCGGGCGGGACCGTCGCGGATCTGTTCGCCGCCGACTACGTGGGTGCGCTGGTCGGCGGGCTCGCGTTCCCCTTTCTGCTGCTGCCGGTGCTGGGACAGCTCACCGGGGCGCTGTTCACCGGCGCGGTCAACGCGGCGGCGGGCGGGGCGCTGGTGCTGTGGGTGTTCCGGCGGGACCTCACCCCGCGCTCCCGGTGGCTGCTGATCCTTGTCAACGTGGCCGTGATCGCCGTACTCGCCACGGTCACCGCGCTGGTCGGTGACTTCGAGCGGGCGGCGCGGCGTGCGGTGTACGGGGACGGGGTGCGGGTCGCGGTGCAGACCGGGGTTCAGGAAGTGGTGCTGACGGGGGCGGGCCGCAGCTCCCTGGACCTGTATCTGGACGGGCGGCTGCGGGTCAGCGCGCGCGACGAGTACCGCTACCACGAGGCGCTGGTGCACCCGGCGATGAACGGGCCACGCGCCCGTGTCCTGATCCTGGGCGGTGGTGACGGTCTCGCCGCCCGGGAGGTGCTGCGCTACCCGGACGTACGCAGCGTCACCCTCGTCGAGCTCGATCCCGGCGTCACCCGGTTGGCCCGTACCGACCGTGCGCTCTCGGCGCTGAACGCCCACGCGTACCGTGATCCGCGGCTGACGGCCGTCAACGCCGACGCCTTCAACTGGCTGCGGGTGGCGCACGGCAGCTACGACGTGGTGATCTCCGATCTGCCCGACCCCGGGATCTCCGTCGGCACGAAGCTCTACTCGGCGGAGTTCTACGGCCTGGTCTCCGAGACCCTCGCACCGGGCGGCCGGCTGGTGGTGCACGGAGGCCCGCCGGTGACCCGGCCGCGTACGTACTGGACGGTGGAGGCGTCGATGAGGGCGGCAGGTCTGCACACCCGGCCCTACCGGATCGGCGGCAGGCTCTCCGATTTCGCGGCGGGCCCCGACAGGGCCACGCACCGGGCGCAGGCCGAGCACGGCTGGGGCTTCGTCCTCGCCCGGCCGGTCAGGGCGCCGGTGCTCCGCCTCGCCCCGGGGGCGCCGAAGCTGCGGTCGCTGACGCAGGCCTCGCTGATGCGTGCGAGGCGGGACGCGGAGAGCGGACGGCTGCGCGGGCTGCTGCCGTCGACGCTGGTACATCCGCGGTACTGGGAGGACCGGTGAGCCGGACGCCGTACGTCGTACGGCCGGCGGCTTTTGCGACGCGGAACCGCTGACGTGATGGCCGGGGCTGAGTAGGCTCGGTTTCCATGGAGCATGAGGTGTTCGTTCCGGTTCCGGTCCCGTCCCTTCGGCGGACGCTGGGCGATTCCGCCCGCGTCGCGCGCTGCGTACCGGGGCTCCAGCAGGACGCCGACGCGTCCGCGGGCCCGCTGTCCGGCCGGCTCAAGGTCCGGGTCGACGGCCACACGATCACGTACCGCGGTGCGCTGCGGCTCACCGTTTCCCCGCAGGACGGCCCGGACGGGGACGACGGGTTCCTGGTGGCGGGCGAGGGCGTCGAGGCCAGGGGGACCGGCTCGGCGAAGCTGGCTCTGACGATCAGCCTGACGCAGAAGGACGGTGGTACGGCGATCGGGTTCGCGGGTACGGCGAGCGGCGACGGCCGCCTCCTGGAGCTGGACCCGGCGGCGGCGCTCGCGACGGCCCACCGGCTGCTGGACCGCTTTGTGCAGCAACTGGTGACGGAGACGCTGGCGGGCGAGGACGAGGCGGGCAAGGGCCTCGGCGAGGCCGAGCGGTCCGTCGGGGAAGCTGTGGAACAGGCCATCGAGGAGGCGGCCGAGGAGGCCGACGCGACCGGCGCGGACACCACTCGGAGTACTGCCCCGGAAGCCGCCGACGGCACCGACGAGACCGACGGCACCGACGGCACCGACGGCACCGACGACGGCGCCGCCGCGGACGAGGCACCCTCCACCGAGAACCCCCCGGGCACGGGCTCCGTCTTCGACGCCCCCGTGCCCCCGCCGTCGCTCGACCCCGTGGCGGAGGTGGAGTTCACCGTCCCCGACGGCCCCCCGGCCGAGGCCGCGCACGCCAGGCGCACCATGATCGGCCGCAGCGCCGAGGAGGTCGACCACGCGCCGCCGCGCGGCAGGTACGCCCCCGTACCGTCACCCGATTCGACCACCGCGGGCGCCACACTCCGCTGGGTCGCTCCCGCTGCCGCGCTCGCGCTCGCCTCCGCCGTCGTGGTGAGCAGGGCGCTGAGGCGGCGGAAGTAGTAGCGGCGCCAGTAATGTCGGTCGGGTGAGTAGCAGCGAGAAGGACGTCCGGCTGTCCGTCGGCGATGCAGAGTTGACCGTGAACCCCGCCAACGGCTGTCGCATCAGCAGTCTGCGGATCGGTGGCACCGAGGTGCTGCGGCAGGGGGAGCGGTACGGCTGCTTCCCGATGGTGCCGTGGTGCGGGCGCACCGAGAACGGCCTCTTCCACAACGGCGGCGTCCCGCACCGGTTGCCGCTGAACTCCCCGCCGCACGCCATCCACGGCACCGGCAGGGACACCGCCTGGCGCACCGCCCGGGTGGGTGAGCGGGAGGCCGCGTTCTACTACGACCTTGCCGACCCCTGGCCGTACCCGGGCCGGGTGACCCAGACCTTCGAGTTGTCCGAGGACTCGCTCACGCTTGCGTTCGGCATCGAGACGTACGGGGACTCGTTCCCGGCGCAGGCCGGCTGGCACCCCTGGTTCCTGCGGGACCTCGGCGGCGGCAAGAACGTGGAGATCGCCTTCGACGCGGCCTGGCAGGAGGAGCGTGGCGAGAACCATCTGCCGACCGGCCGCCGCATCCCGCCGCTGCCCGGCCCGTGGGACGACTGCTTCGGGATGCCGGACGGCGTCGACGTGACGCTCACCTGGCCGGAGCAGCTGCAACTGACCGTGAAGAGCAGGGCCGAGTGGGTTGTGATCTACGACGAGCAGGCCGAGGCGGTCTGTGTGGAGCCGCAGTCCGGCCCGCCGAACGGGCTGAACACCGCACCCCGGTATGTCACCCCGATCGAGCCGCTGGAGATCGCGACGACCTGGAACTGGCGCAGGCTCTGACCGGCGGGACGGATCGGTGGCACGCGGGGCCCGGCCGGGGTCAGCGGCGCAGCGCCTCGGCCGGCTGGATGCGGCTGGCCCGCCACGCAGGATAGAGCCCTGCGAGCAGTCCGGTGCCCAGGCCGATCGCGGGGGCTGCGGCCACCGTGACCGGGTGGATGACAGGGGTCCAGTCGCGGGCTGCGGCCACGCATACGACCGTGACTGTGCCCAGGCAGGTGCCGACCAGGCCGCCGAGTGCGCCGAGTGCGCCCGACTCGGTGAGGAACTGGCCGGTGATGTGGCGGCCCCTGGCGCCGAGCGCCCGGCGCAGTCCGATCTCTCCGGTCCGCTCAAGAACGGCCACCAGTGTGGTGTTTGCGATCCCTACGGCGCCGATGACGAGGCAGATTCCGGCGAGCAGCAGGAACAGCTGGTCGAGGTCGGATGTGACATCGGTCCGCAGGGCCTTCGGGTCGGGCGGAGGGACCGCCTTGAAGTGCTCGGGGTGCACCGGGTCGATGGCATGCGCGGCCTCGTCCGCGATCTGGGGCGCCGCCCCGAGCTCGGTGGAGATCAGCATCTTGGCGAGGGAGCCGGGCCCCGGCGCACCCCAAAGGCGCTCGGCGGTGTGTGCCGGTATGACGACGGACATCAGCAAGTCCGCCTTCCGGTCGACGTCCGACACGATGCCGATGACCGAGAACGCGTCGTCACCCACAAAGATGGCAGGCTGGGAATCGAGGCCGGTGATTCCCAGCCGGGACGCCATTCCTGATCCGATGACTGCGACACGCTGCCCGGTACGGTCGTGAAAGGCATCGAAGATCCGGCCGTCGGTGAGTGAGGGGTCCGCCGCTGCCAGCACTCCTGAGGAGGCGGCGACCACCTGCGCCTGTTCGCCGGCACCGGCGTCCGCACTGAGCGAGGCACGCACGGTCACTCCCTTGTCGAGTGGCACCGACCAGTACACACCGGCGTGCCGCACACCGTTCAGGGCCTGGATACGGGCATCCGCGTCGGCAGGGAACGACGTACGGCCGAAGGGATCATCGCCGGCGCCGGTGTCCTCGACGGACACCTCGGTGGCGGACAAGGCATTGAAGCGGGAGTCGACCTGGGACGTCGTTGTCGCCGTGAGGCCGAGCACCGCGACGAACGAGCCCACGCCCAGAACCGTGCCCAGGCTGGTCAGCGCCGAGCGTGCCGGGCGTTGCAGCATGCCTGCGACGGCTTCGGCGACCAGGTGCCGTGCGGATAGCCGGGACGGACGGATGCCACGCGGCCGCTTGCGGCGGTGCAGCTTCATCGTGCTTCTCCCGGGAGGTGTACGGGCGGGCGGAGTACGGGTTCCGTCAGCCGGCCGTCCTTGATGCGCACGGTCCGCCGACCGCGCGCGGCGACCTGAGGGTCGTGGGTGATCACCACGATGGTCATGCCGTCGAGGTGCAGTTCGTCGATCAGCGCGAGTACGGAGTCGGCGGTGGCGCTGTCCAGGTTGCCGGTCGGCTCGTCGCAGAGCAGCAGGGATGGGTCGGCCACCAAAGCGCGGGCGATGGCCACGCGTTGACGTTCTCCTCCGGAAAGCCGGGTCGGCAGCGCGTGCATGCGATGGCCGAGCCCGACGCGCTCCAGTGCCTGGGTCGCGCGGGGCCGGTGCTCGGCGGACGGCACATTGTTGTAGACCATCGCCAGCAGGACGTTCTCCAGCGCGCTGCGGTGCGGCAGCAGGTGGAAGGCCTGGAACACGAAACCGATCCGCCGGCCACGCAGCGCCGTCCGATCACTGTCGCGCAGCGCTCCGGTATCGATGCCGTCGAGAAAATACCGGCCGGTGGTCGGGGCGTCCAACAGCCCGGCGACGTTCAGGAAGGTCGACTTTCCGGAGCCGGACGGGCCGACCACGGTGATGTAGTCGCCCCGTTGAATCGTCAGATCGAAGGGGAGCAGAGCAGTGACGGGCGGGGGACCGGGATAGGTCAGGCCGGCCTGGTCGAATCGGATGACCGGCCGGTCAACCGCCGAACCGCCGTACGGCGGAACGCTCACGTGCCGGTCCCTGCCGTCCGGGCGTTCCTGACCCCGACGACGACCCGGTCCCCCTCGGACAGAGAGGACCCGTCCGAGGGGGACACCTGGACGAGACCGTCGCCGGTGGAGCCGGTGCGCACCTTCACCTGGCGGCGCTTTCCGTGCTCGGTCAGTACGGTGACCGAGGTGCTGCCGTCCAACGAGGACGAGAGCGCCGACGCCGGTACCGCGAGTACCTTCCCCTTCGAGGACGCCGCTCCGATCGTCAGTCGTACGTCCTGCCCGGCCAGCTTGAGAGGGAGCGTTCCGTCCGGTTTGACAGTCATCCGGTACGTAACCCCTGCGGTCGCGCCGTCCGAGTTCTCCCCTCCGCCGGAGGTGCCGCTCGCGGATGCCGGTTCATCGGATACGGATGAAACGGTGCCGTTCATCTCGTCGCCGGTCAGTTCCGACAGGATGGTCACTGTCTGCCCGATCCGTACCGTCTTCTTCTGAGCCGGTGACAGGCTTCCGGTGACACCGAGGGCCCCTGCGGAGACGGTGAGGATCTTTCCCGTGACCTTGTCGCCGACCGCTGCGGCGACCGATTCCACCCGGGCCGGGAAGCCTTTGAGGTACAGGACTTCTGCTGCGGGCAGCTGCGGACCGGCCTGCGCCTGTGCTGTGGCAAGCGCTGACCGCGCATCGGTGAGCTGCTCCCGGGCTTGTTCCACGGCGGTGGGGGAGTCGGCCTTTTCGGCTTGAGTAAGGGCGCCAGTGGCGCGGGACACGGCCTTTGACTGTGCGGCCACTCGATTGGGTCCGTCCTCGGTCACCGGCACGGGCGCGTAGCCGATGGATGAGTAGAACGCCGCCAGTGCGGACTGGGTGCCGGGACCGAACGTGCCCGTCGTGTCCGAGCCGCTGCCGTGGCCCAGGTGAGCCAGAGCATTCTGGAGCTGTGTGACATCGTCACCGGTGGCCCCCGGCTTGAGGTCGCGGAAGGCAGGCAGCTTACCTTTCAGCACGAAGACGGGACGCCCCGACACTGCCACCAGTGCGGTGCCTTCCGAGACCTTGTCGCCCGCCTTCGCGGACAGCTTGGTGACCACGGGAGTGCCGCCGCCCTCACCGCTCGCCGTGGGGGCAATGTCCGCCGTTTGAGTCGCCGCCACCGTCCCACGAAGGATCACCGACTCCTTCAGCTCACGGCGCTGCACGACTGCGGTCAGGACATCGGGTGCCGGGGCGCCCGCCTCCGCGGCCGCCTGGGCGGGCGACTTGATAACAGTGGAGGCCGCGTATGCCGCCCCCGACAGGGCGACTGCCCCGCACACGACAGCGGCCAGCACCCTTCGCCGGGAACGCAACCGCGACGTCCCGTCATGTTCCTTGGATCGCGTTGTTCGCATTCTCAATCCACTTGGAGGTCCAGGACTTCAGATCGGCGAGCAACTCGGCGTTTTCATCGATGGATTTTTTCTCATAGGCGGACTCGACCGCGATGCCTACCCCGAGATAGTTGACCTTCGTCTTGCACTGGGTGTCCGCGGTTGCGGTGGAAAGTTCGGTACGGGTCGGCGAACCGGAATTTTCCTCCCAGCGGGAATCATTGACTGCGGCGCTGGGAGAGTCGTATGTGTACCCCCGCCCCTTCATACAGTCGGCCCAGGAATCCATGACCTTCTGGAACCTGGGGTCGTTTCTCGTTCGCTTCATGGCTTCGCCGCGCATGGCGGACACCACCATTTCCGCGAATCCCTCACTGAAGCCGCCCTCTCCGGAACCGGCAGTCGAACCCCCGGGGAGTTTCACCTCGGTGGGAGTTGTGGCTCCCTTGGTGATGACGCGGAGGGCCTCACCTTCACAGCCGCCCTTGGGAACCTTCTTGTTATTGAAGGTTCTGACCTTGCCGGAAAGAAGGAGGCCCTGAGTCTCGGTGCTGTTCTTGCTGTACGCGCTCTCTGTGCCCCCGCCGCTTTTCTTGGGCGGAGCCTGATACCCGTACTGCTGAGCCTGACCGAGAGGCATCACGTTGAACTCGGTGTGCTCCAGCCACCGCTCCCCGGTGAACGGGCCGAGCGGCTGAGGATTCTCGGTGTATCCGAGCCCGCGCATGCACTGGTTGACCAGGGTCACGCGCGCCTTCTTCAGGGCGTAGTTCTCCTCCGGGGCCGGGAGGTACGCATCGAGCGGAGTAGTGATCCCGGCCGGATCCAGGCTGCTGGGCGTAGGGACAGGGCCCAGCGGTGGGTGGGAGTCGGTGTCGGAGCCTCCCAGGATCGCGCAGGCGGCCAGCGCGGGAATCATTCCGGCGCAGGCCGCTGCACGAAGGAAATTGAGCTTCAACGGATTCAGCAGCCCGTCTTCTTGAACGAGGAGAACTCGTCGTTGTTGTCGTAGAAGGTCAGGTATGAAAAGTTACGGCCGGCGAAGTAGCTGGTTCCTCCGTAGTTGGTGTCCCACCAGAATGTGAAACCGGCGCACGAGGTCTTGGTGCCGGCAGTATTGGCAGCCGCGCTGATGCTGTCCGAGAGTGTCTTGCTCTTGTTGTAGAGCAGCCAGTAGGCGCTGTGAAAGGTCGGGTGCGGATCGTTCAGGTCGTAATAACCGGCACTTATGTCCGTGGGCTGCTGCGCGTTGTAGACGCAGATGTTTCCGGCGTCGTCGCAGTTGCCGTCGCCGTCGGCGTGGGCAGTTGCGGAACCTGCGAGCACGAAAATTGCCGCAGTGGTGAACGACAGCGCGATGCGGGACGTGTTCTTATGCATTCCGTTGCCTTCGATCGTCGCGAGCAGAGATGCGAGATGGACAACAGAAGGGGGACGCCTCCCCCCCCTGGCATGCCGATCGCGTGAACCCCTCCCCGCGATCACGCAGCGGCGTGAATTTACCGGGCGGCATGACAGTTGGTCAAGAAAGTAAAATCGAGAAAGTGCCACGTTGGTCGGTAAAGCAAGAATGACCGAATTGGGGCCCCCGGGTTGCGGCTAGGTGTCGGGAGAGCGCTCGGAGGCGTACGACGCTGTGCGGAGCTGCGCCCGGGGCGCAGCGCTTACCCTCGATGTCATGACTGACGTACGTGCTGAGTTGCTCCAGCAGATCAAGGACAAGGCCGTGGTGCACGGCAAAGTGACCCTCTCCTCGGGTCTTGAGGCCGACTGGTACATCGACCTGCGCCGCATCACGCTGGACGGCAAGGCCGCTCCGTTGGTCGGTCAGGTCATGCTCGATGCCACCGCTGAGCTGGACTACGACTGCGTGGGCGGGCTGACGCTGGGCGCCGACCCGGTCGCCACCTCGATGCTGCACGCCTCCGCCGCGCGCGGGCAGGAGCTGGACGCTTTCGTCGTCCGCAAGGCGCAGAAGGCGCACGGGATGCAGCGCCGCATCGAGGGCACGGACGTGAAGGGCCGCCGTTGCCTGGTCGTCGAGGACACCTCGACGACCGGCGGTTCGCCGCTGACGGCCGTCGAGGCGGTGCGCGAGGCCGGTGGCGAGGTCGTCGCCGTCGCCACGATCGTGGAGCGGGGTGCGGCTCCGGCCATTGCCGAGGCCGGTCTCCCCTATGTCCACGCCTACACGGTGGCGGACCTCGACCTGGTCTGACGTTGGGGTTGACCTGCGGTTTTTGATAAGGGCGGGCTGTTTCACGTGAAACGGTCCGCCCTTGTCGTATGCCCATGAACCGCCCGCCCGGGCGTTGGGGGACCAGGCCGGGTGGAGCCGGAGCGAGAGTCTGGGAAGATGGGGGCGACGATGACGTCGCCCCCAGGTCAGGGAACCAGCAACGCACACCCGCACATCCCAAGGAGCGGACAGATGCCCATCGCAACCCCCGAGGTCTACGCCGAGATGCTCGACCGGGCGAAGGCAGGCAAGTTCGCCTACCCGGCCATCAATGTGACGTCGACCCAGACCCTGCACGCTGCACTGCGCGGCTTCGCGGAGGCGGAGAGCGACGGCATCGTCCAGATCTCCACCGGTGGGGCGGAGTTCCTGGGCGGCCAGCACAACAAGGACATGGTCACGGGCGCCGTCGCCCTCGCCGAGTTCGCGCACATCGTCGCCGCCAAGTACGACGTCACGGTCGCGCTGCACACCGACCACTGCCCCAAGGACAAGCTGGACGGCTATGTACGTCCGCTGCTCGACATCTCCGCCGAGCGCGTCGCCAAGGGCCAGAACCCGCTGTTCCAGTCCCACATGTGGGATGGCTCGGCCGAGACCCTCGCCGACAACCTGGCCATCGGCCAGGAGCTGCTTGCCAAGGCCGCCGCCGCCAAGATCATTCTTGAGGTCGAGATCACTCCGACCGGTGGTGAGGAGGACGGCGTCACGCACGAGATCAACGACGAGCTGTACACGACCGTCGATGACGCGCTGCGTACCGCCGAGGCGCTCGGCCTGGGCGAGAAGGGCCGCTACCTGCTGGCCGCCTCCTTCGGTAACGTCCACGGCGTCTACAAGCCGGGCAACGTCGTGCTCCGTCCCGAGCTGCTGAAGGACCTCCAGGAGGGCGTCGCCGCCAAGTACGGCAAGTCGTCGCCCTTCGACTTCGTCTTCCACGGCGGCTCCGGCTCCACCGAGCAGGAGATCGCCACCGCGCTGGAGAACGGCGTCGTGAAGATGAACCTGGACACCGACACCCAGTACGCCTTCACCCGCCCGATCGTGGACCACGTGTTCCGTAACTACGACGGTGTGCTGAAGGTCGACGGCGAGGTCGGCAACAAGAAGGTCTACGACCCGCGCAGCTGGGGCAAGTCCGCCGAGGCGGGCATGGCCAAGCGCGTCACGGAGGCCTGCGCCAACCTGCGTTCCACCGGCACCAAGCTGAAGTAGCAGCCGGTACGAAGTGTGGCCGTGGGCCCGGTACCCCTTGGGTGCCGGGCCCACGGCATGTCCGAGAGAAGAAGTGAGGGATCCCTGTGAGTTCCAGCGCCCGCTATGACTTCGACACCGTCGTCGACCGCCGGGGCACCTGGTGCGTCCAGTGGGACGGGGTCGCGGACCGGTTCGGGGTGGACGGACTGCTGCCGTTCACCATCTCCGACATGGACTTCGAGACCGCACCGGAGGTGCTGAGCGCGCTGCGGGCCCGTCTCGACCACGGCGTGTTCGGCTACACGACCTGGCAGCAGGACGACTTCCGCTCGGCGATAGCCCACTGGTACGCGACCCGGTACGGGACACGGATCGACACCGGGCAGCTGGTGTACGGGCCGTCCGTGCTCAGCCAGCTCTCGCAGCTGCTGCAGATGTGGACGGCCGAGGGCGAGGGCGTGGTCGTCCACGCCCCGACGTACGACGGTTTCCGTAAGGCGATCACTGGGCTCGGGCGCCGGCTGCGGGGCGTGCCGGTGGGGGACACGGCCGCGCTGGAACGCGAGCTCGCCCGCCCCGACAGCAAGGTCCTTCTCGTGTGCTCGCCGCACAACCCGACGGGCCGGGTATGGACGGAGGCCGAACTGGGCGAGATGTCGGCGCTCGCCGCGCGGTACGGGGTCGCGGTGATCAGCGACGAGATCCATGCGGACTTCGTGCACGAGGGGCATGTGCATGTGCCGTGGACGCGGGTCGGGGGCGACGGGCGCTGGGCGGTGATCTCCTCCGCGTCGAAGGCGTTCAACTTTCCGGCGCTGACCGGCTCGTACGGGCTGATCGGCGATCCGGCCGACCGGGCGGAGTTCCTGCGCCGGATGGAGACGGCAGAAGGGCTCGCCTCCCCGGCGGTGCTGTCACTGACCGCGCACATCGCCGCGTACCGGGAGGCCGGGGCGTGGCTGGACGAGGTCCGCGCGTATGTCGCCGGGAATCTGGCGCTGGTCGCGGAACGGCTGAACGAGGCGTTCCCGGAACTGGGGTGGCAGCCGCCACAGGCCGGCTATCTGGCGTGGATCGATCTGCGCCCGGCGGGTGTCGGCGACGACGAGGCGTTGCAGCGGGCGCTGATCGAGCGCGAAAAGGTCGCGGTGATGCCGGGGGCGGTGTACGGGGCGGAGGGCTTCGTGCGGCTGAACGTCGGTTGTCCGCGGTCCAAGGCGGAGGCGGGCGTGGAGGCACTGATCCGAGGCGTACGGGCCGTGGTGCAAGGCGCGTCGTAGGGTCGGATGCCGACCGTGGCCACCCCTGGCACCCCGCCCGGGGCATGGGCCTTTTCGTAGGCAGGGCCTGGAGCAGCCGATGGATGTGTTCGAAGCCGCCCGCAGCGGCGATGTCGCCGCGCTGCGGGAGGCGCTGGACGCCGGGGCCGATGTCACCGCGGCCGACGAGCACGGCTGGACCGCCCTGCACCTGGCCGCGACGGGGGCGGAGGCGGACCCGGCCCGGGCGGCGGCTGCGCTCGCCGCGCTGCTCGACGCCGGAGCGCCCGTGGAGCAGCCGGGCGGTGACGGACGCACGGCTCTCTACCTCGCCGCCGAGTTCTCGCCGACCCCCGAACCGGTCGAGCTGCTGATCGCCCGCGGCGCGAATCCCGACATCACCGACGACCACGGCAGCCATGTCACCGTCAATGCCTGGGCTCCGGAGGTTGCCTCGCTCCTGGCCGCTGCCGCCGGAATCGAGCCTCCGGCACCGGCCGGGGCGTCGCCCTCGCCGGAGCGGAAGCTGTCGCGGGCACAATGGCGCGATGCCGAGAAGCGGGTCGGCGAGGTTCTGGACGGGCTGAACACGGCGGGGTTCGTCGCGCTCGCCGGCGTGGGCACCACCCAGTCCGACGGCTTCGACGACTGCACCGAAGCCGCCCACGCGCGCGGCGGCAGCCTCGCCGGCCTGGTCGGGTTCTGCTACTACACGCGGCAGGACGCCGAACGTGCGCGGGACACGGGCCATCTCACCCTGGCGTTCTGGGGTGCCCCGGACGGCAGCACCCGGACGATGGAACACGCCGGCGGGATCGTCGTCCAGGCGTTCCGTGCGGCCGGATTCCACGTGGACTGGAACGGCACGGGAAGCAGCCGCCCCTGCGTCGCCCTGACCGGCTGACAGAACCTTGCCGAGCCGTCTTCGCCCCTATGGCCCTCCTGGCGGGGAGCGGCGATGCTACTCGTATGCCTGACGCAGAGACGGGAGCCATCCGCGTCGCTTCCCCCACCGGACGCTGGGTCATCCTCACCACCGTCCTCGGCTCCAGCATGGCTCTGCTCGACTCCACCGTCATCAACGTCGCCCTGCCCCGCATCGGCAAGGATCTCGGCACCGATCTGGCCGCCCTTCAGTGGACCGTCAACGCCTACATGCTGACCCTCGCCGGGCTGATCCTCCTCGGCGGCGCCCTCGGCGACCGGTACGGCCGGCGGCGGGTCTTCGTCGTCGGAGTCGTCTGGTTCGCCGCCGCGTCCGTGATCTGCGGCATCGCGCCGAACGCCGCCGTCCTGATCGCCGCCCGCGCCCTCCAGGGCATCGGCGGGGCTCTCCTCACACCCGGTTCGCTGGCACTGATCCAGGCGAGCTTCCATCCGGACGACCGGGCCCGCGCGGTCGGACTGTGGTCGGGGCTCGGTGGGGTCGGCGCCGCCATCGGGCCGTTCGTCGGCGGCTGGCTCGTCGACGGGCCCGGCTGGCGATGGGTTTTCCTGCTCAATGTGCCGGTCGCCGCGGTCTGCCTGCCGGTGGCGCTGCGCCACGTACCGGAATCACGTGACCCCGACGCACACGGGCGCTTCGACGTGCTGGGCGCCGTGCTCGGCGCGCTCGCCCTCGCCCTGGTGACCTATGCGCTGATCGAGGCGCCGGGACAGGGGGCGTCCGCGGTGGTGATCGGGGCGGCCGTCGGCGGGATCGTCCTCGGGGCGGTGTTCGTGCAGGTGGAGCGGCGGCGGGCGGACCCGATGCTGCCGCCTTCGGTGTTCGCGTCCCGGCAGTTCACCGTCGTCAACATCATCACCCTCTGTGTGTACGCGGCGCTCGGCGGCTACTTCTTCCTCTCTGCGATCCAGCTCCAGGTCGTGGCCGGGTACTCGGCCCTCGGCGCCGGCACGGCTCTGCTGCCCACGACCGTGCTGATGCTGCTCTTCTCGGCCTCCTCGGGCGAACTGGGGCAGCGCATCGGGCCCCGCATCCCGCTCACCGTCGGCCCACTGGTCGCCGCCACCGGAATGCTCCTGATGCTGCGGGTCGGGCCGGGGTCGAACTCCGTCTCCGCCTACTTCGCCGATGTGCTCCCCGCAGTCGGTGTGCTCGGCGTCGGACTCGTCACCCTGGTGGCACCGCTCACCGCGACCGTCCTGGCCTCCGTGGACACCGCACGGGCCGGCCTCGCCAGCGGGATCAACAACGCGGCCGCCCGCGCCGCCGGGCTGATCGCGGTGGCCGCGCTGCCGCTGCTCACCGGGATGGGCCCGGAGGCCTACCGGAACGCCGACGAGTTCGCCGCGACGTTCCGGCGGGCCATGCCGATGTGTGCCGGGCTGCTCGTGCTGGGCTCGCTGATCGCCTGGGCGACCGTACGCAAGCCCCCCGTCACGGCGGACGAGAAGGAGAAGGCGCGCCCCGAGTGCACGGTGCACTGCGGCGTCGTCGCCCCGCCCCTGGAACCCACGCACGAGGAGGCGGGCAAGCCGGACGTGGACCGGCCCTCACCGGGGCGCCCGGGTACTCCCGGCGCGAACTGACCCACCAGGCGGCGCCCGGGTACCCCGGCGCGCATCTGCCAGGCACACTTGAACCCATGTCGATCCACGAGAACCTGCTCGGGGGGCCTCCCCCGACCCACCTGCCCGACGACCCGGAGCCGCGCGAGCTGCTCGCGAGCGGCACGGCCCCCGCCGACGTCGCCGCGAAGTACCCGACCTCCTCCCTGGCCTGGGCACAGCTCGCCGACGAGGCGTTCGAGGGCGGCCGCGTCATCGAGTCGTACGCCTACGCCCGCACCGGCTACCACCGCGGCCTCGACGCGCTGCGCAGGGCCGGCTGGAAGGGCCACGGCCCCGTACCGTTCGAGCACGAGCCGAACCGCGGCTTCCTGCGCGCCCTGCACGCCCTGGCGCGGGCCGCCCAGGCGATCGGCGAGCAGGAGGAGTACGAGCGCTGCTCGACGTTCCTGCGCGACTCCTCGCCGACCGCCGCCGAGACCCTCGGCTAGAGGCGACCGAGCCTCGCGGCCGGGGGCGACCGAGCTCCTCGGCCAGACGTACACGTACACCTTGTGACGTTCCGGACCCCGCAGATGTACCGGCGATCTGCGGGGTCTGCGCGCTTGTGCGGGCTCCGTTTAGGATGCGGGCAGGGGACCGGAGCTCCACCACCTCACGGAAGGGGCGGACCGCTACCCGGAAGCTCGTGTCGAGGAGACAGCAATGTCGACGATCCACCCCGACCCCGAAGCCACCGGTGCGCAGACCCCGCACCTCGACTTCGCGGGCACGACTCCGTACGAGGACTATGTCCAGGCGGATGTCCTGACCCATCTCCAGCACCTTCGCTCCGACGATCCGGGCGAAATGGTCTTCCTGGTCACCACCCAGGTCATGGAACTGTGGTTCACCGTCATCGTCCACGAGTGGGAGACCGCCGCGCACGCCCTGCGCGAGGACCGGCTGCCCGTCGCACGCGACGCGCTCAAGCGGTCGGTGCGGGAACTGGAGGCGCTCAACGCCTCCTGGACGCCGCTCGCCCAGCTCACCCCCGCCCAGTTCAACTCCTACCGCGCCGCCCTCGGTGAGGGATCCGGCTTCCAGTCGGCGATGTACCGACGGATGGAGTTCCTGCTCGGCGACAAGTCCGCGTCCATGCTCGTGCCGCACCGGGGCGCGCCCCGCGTCCACGCCGAGCTGGAGAAGGCGCTCGCCGAACCGAGTCTGTACGACGAGACGCTCGCCCTGCTCGCCCGGCGCGGCCACGCCGTACCGCAGGCCGTGCTCGGCCGGGACCTGACGCAGAAGTACGAGCCGTCCCCCGAGGTCGAGGCCGTCTGGGCGGAGATCTACGCCAACCCCGACCAGCACGACGAGCTGGTCCGGCTCGGCGAGGCGCTCACCGACGTCGGGGAACTGGTGTGGCGCTGGCGCAACGACCATCTCGTCGCCACCCGTCGCGCGATGGGCTCGAAGACGGGTACCGGCGGTTCCGCCGGGGTCGCGTGGCTGGAGAAACGGGCCACGAAGAACGTCTTTCCCGAGCTGTGGACGGCGCGCAGCCATGTCTGAGACCTTCGCCGCGCGGGCCGCGGCACTCGACGCCGCCGATCATCTCGCCGATCTGCGCAAGCTGTTCACCCTCGACGACACCGTCTACCTCGACGGCAACTCTCTCGGTGCGCTGCCCGCTCACGTACCCGCCCGAGTGCAGGAGGTCCTCACCCGCGAGTGGGGCGAGCTGCGCATCCGGTCCTGGGACGAGAGCGGCTGGTGGACCGCGCCCGAGCGGATCGGCGACCGCATCGCCCCCCTCGTCGGGGCCGCCGCCGGGCAGATCGTCGTCGGCGACTCGACCAGCGTGAACGTCTTCAAGGCCGTCGTCGCCGCGAGCCGGCTGGCGCCGGAGGGCCGCGACGAGATCCTCGTCGACGCGACGACATTTCCCACGGACGGATACATCGCCGCATCCGCGGCCCGGATGACCGGCCACCGGCTCGTCCCGGTCGCCCCCGCCGAGGTGCCGGACGCCCTGGGCCCCCGTACCGCGGCCGTCCTGCTCAACCATGTCGACTACCGCACCGGCAGGCTCCACGACCTGCCCGGACTCACCGCCGCCGTGCACGCGGCGGGCGGCCTCGCCGTCTGGGACCTGTGCCACAGCGCGGGCGCCCTGCCCGTCGGCCTCGACGCGCACGGCGTGGACCTCGCGGTCGGCTGCACGTACAAGTACCTGAACGGCGGCCCCGGTTCGCCCGCCTACCTGTACGTCGCCGAGCGCCACCAGGCAGCCTTCGACTCGCCCCTGCCGGGGTGGACGTCGCACGCCGACCCGTTCGGCATGACACCCGGGTACGCCCCGGCGGACGGTGCCGTACGGGGCCGGGTCGGCACCCCCGACATCCTCTCCATGCTGGCGCTCGAAGCGTCGCTGGACGTGTGGAACGGGGTGTCGATCGAGGCGGTACGGGCCAAGTCCCTGGCGCTGACGGACTTCTTCCTGGAGTGTGTCGCCGCGTATGTGCCCGAGGGCCGGGTCACCTCCGTCACCCCGGCCGCGCACGCGGAGCGCGGCAGCCAGGTCGCGCTGCGGTGCGAGGACGCGGAACCGGTGATGAGCGCGCTCATCGCGCGGGGCGTCGTCGGGGATCTGCGGCGGCCGGACGTGCTGCGGTTCGGGTTCACGCCGCTGTACGTGGGGTTCGCGGACGTGGAACGGGCGGCGCGAGTACTGGGTGAGGTGCTGAAGCCCTAGAGGGGGCTGGGACCCAGGGGCCCCTGCATGATCCGTCTGCGGGGACGGGAACGTTCCGTACTGGTACCGTCCCCGCAGGTCAGGCCAGTTGGGCTGTTGGGTTGTTGAGCTGTTGGGCTGTTGGGCTGTTGGGCTCAGATACAGGACGGTTGGAGCAGCATGTCGGATTCTGCCGCGCGTGATCGTGACGCAGCCGAGACCGAGTCGGCACTCTCGCATCCACCGGTCGCCCCCGATGCATCGGCCGCCTACGGCAACCACCCCGACCAGGTGATCGACTTCTACGCCCCGCGCGACGGCCGGACCGGTGCGCCCGTCGTGGTCGTCCTGCACGGCGGGGCGTGGCGGGCGCCGTACGACCGGCAGCATGTGTCGCCGTTCGCGGACTTCCTGGCCCGGCGCGGTTTCGCGGTCGCCAGTGTCGAGTACCGGCGCGGCAGCGAGATTCCGCAGCAGCGGGGTTCCGGTCCGGTCGCGGGCCGTTGGCCGGAGACCTTCGACGATGTCGCCGCGGCGATGGACGCGCTGCCGGCCCTGCTGGCCCGGGAACTTCCGCAGGCCGACGCCCGGCGGACCGTCGTCACCGGGCACTCCGCCGGCGGGCAGCTCGCCCTGTGGGCCGCCGCCCGGCACGTACTGCCCGAGGGCTCGCCGTGGCGGCTGCCCGCGCCGCCGCCGCTGCGTGGTGTCGTCGCCCTCGCGCCGATCGCCGACTTCACCACGGCCGTCGAGCTGAACGTGTGCTCGGGGGCGGTCGGTCAATTCCTCGGCCGCGAGGAGGACTTCGAGGCGCGGGCCCCGCACGCCGACCCGGCCGTGCTGCTGCCCACCGGGATCGCGACCACGGTGGTGCAGGGCACCACCGACATCGATGTGCCGCAGGCCGTCTCGGAGGCGTTCGTCGACGCGGCGGCGAAGGCGGGGGAGACGGTGGGCCTGACCCTGCTGCCCGACGTCGGTCACTACCCGCTGATCGACCCGGCCGGCGACGCGTGCGCGGTGGTGGCGGAGGAGCTCGCCCAGCTCGCCTGGTGAGCGGGGGGTCCGGCGCCGGTGCGGCCCCGTAGTACTTGCGACGGACGGCGCAGGATCCGTATCACTGCTGACGACCCGGGCTGGTCCGGCCCCTACCGTGGAAACGTGACCGAGACCAAGAGCAGAAGCCCCGAGATCAAACTGGCCGCAGGGGCGTTGGGCGGCCTGCGGCAGGACCTTTTCCGCAACGCCTTCGAGTACCGTCCGCTGGAGCGGATGCGGACCGACGGGCCGCTGCTGCGACAGCTGCCGGAGCGGATGCGTGAGCGTGCCGCCTGGACACCCCACGCGCTGGTCGGGGCCGCCGCACTGCTCACAGCCTTCACGGGCCTCGTCTCGTCGGACTCCATCGGTCTGCGTTCCGTGGTCGAGCTCGTCCTGATCGTGCTGCTCCCTGTGGGCTCCGTACTGATGACGCTGGTCAGGCCGGTCGGCGCGTTCTGGATTTCGATGGCGCTCACCCCGTTCGCAGCGGTCGCCAGCGGTGGCTACTGGCCATGGGCGCCGAGCACCTTCCTCTCGCATCTGACGGTGCTGGTCGTGGTCGCGGCCCGGACCCGGCCCCGTACCGCCGCCTGGATGTGGGGCTTCACCTTGGTGTTCGGCGCCGTGCTGGAGAACTTCGGCGGCTGGTACCGCTCCTCGACCACCTCCACCTTTGCCATGGCCTCCGCGTTCGCGCTGCTGGTGGTGGCCGTGGTGCAGATCCGTCGCGACGCGGAGCGCGAGGTGACCGTGCAGCGCACCGTGACCGCCGTCGAACGCGACCGGCGCACACTGCTCGAGGAGCGCACCACCATCGCCCGGGAGCTGCACGACGTGGTCGCCCACCACATGTCGGTCGTCGCGATCCAGGCCGAGGCCGCCCCGTACCGGGTGGAGAATCCGCCGCCCGAGCTGGAGCAGGCCTTCGTCACGATCCGGGAGAACGCGGTCGCCGCCCTCACCGAACTGCGCCGGGTCCTCGGCGTCGTGCGGGCCGAGGACTACCAGGCGCCGGACGCCCCGCAGCCCACCCTCGCCCAGCTCGACGGGCTCCTCGCCAATGTGCGCGAGGCCGGCCTGGAGACGGAGAAGACGGTCACCGGCGCGGTACGTGAACTGCCGCAGGGCGTCGAGCTGTCGGCGTACCGGATCATTCAGGAGGCCCTCAGCAACACGCTGCGGCACGCACCGGGCGCCACTGCCAAGGTGGAGATCGGTTATGTGCTGGGCGGACTCGGTCTGCGTGTCGTCAACGGGCCGCCGACCGGTCCGGTGAAGCCCTCGCCGGGGGCCGGTCACGGGATCACGGGGATGCGGGAGCGGGTCGCGATGCTGAACGGCGACATGACGGCCGCGGTGACGGAGGAGGGCGGTTACGAGATCGTCGCGTTCATCCCCGTCCAACCCACCTGGGACACGGACGAGCCGAACGGGACGCACACGTCGCACGAGGCGCAGGCGGAACAGGGGGCGAAGGCATGACCATCCCCACTGCCCCGGCCATCCGGGTGCTGATCGTCGACGACCAGATGATGGTCCGCGAGGGCTTCTCGGTGCTGCTCAACGCCATGCCGGGGATCGAGGTGGTCGGCGAGGCCGTCGACGGTCGGCAGGCCATCGAGCAGGTCGCGGCGCTGCGCCCCGATGTGGTGCTGATGGACATCCGGATGCCGGAACTCAACGGAATCGAGGCCACCCGCGAGATCGTCGCCGCCGATGCGGACGCCAAGGTCCTGGTACTGACCACCTTCGACCTCGACGAGTACGTGTACCAGGCGTTGCGCGCCGGGGCGTCCGGCTTCCTCCTCAAGGACGCCTCCGCCCGCCAACTCGCCGACGGGGTACGGGTGGTGGCCGCCGGCGAGGCATTGCTCGCCCCGACCGTCACCAAGCGGCTGATCAATGAGTTCTCGAAGCTCGCCGAGACCCCACGCCTGCCCGCCTTCGCCCGGATCGGCGACCTCACGGAGCGCGAGACGGAGGTGCTCGTCCTCATCGCGCAGGGCCGGTCCAACGCCGAGATCGCCTCGCATCTGGTGGTTGCCGAGTCCACCATCAAGACGCATGTGAGCCGCATCCTGGTGAAGCTGGGGCTGCGCGACCGCACGCAGGCGGCGGTCTTCGCGTACGAGGCCCGGCTGGTCACGCCGTCCTGAGGAGCCCGGGAGCTCGGGGTTGCTGGTCGGCGACGGGACCCGGGGATGGGTGGTCGGCGGGACCCGGGGGTGGGTGGTCGGCGGGACCCGGGGGTGGGTGGTCGGCGGCCGTCGGGTCCGGTTAGCGTCCGTATATGCACCCGCCCTCACGTTCCGCGGCCGACGCCCCCTTCGCCCTCTTCGACCCCTGGTCCCCGGCGTTCGTCGCCGACCCGTACCCGGCCTACGCCGCGCTGCGAGCAGCCGGCCGGGTGCACTACTTCGAGCCGACCGACCAGTGGCTCGTCCCGCACCACTGCGATGTGTCCGCGCTGCTGCGCGACCGCCGACTGGGCCGTACATATCTGCACCGCTTCACCCACGAGGAGTTCGGCCGCACGCCGCCGCCCGCGGAGCACGAGCCCTTCCACACCCTCAACGGCCAGGGGCTCCTCGACCTGGAGGCCCCCGACCACACCCGGATCCGGCGCCTGGTCTCCAAGGCGTTCACTCCGCGTACGGTCGAGCAGCTCGTCCCGACCGTGCGGCGGCTGGCCGCCGGGCTGGTCGACTCGTTCGTCGAGGCGGGCGGCGGCGATCTGCTGACGGCCGTCGCCGAACCGCTGCCGGTGGCCGTCATCGCCGAGATGCTCGGCATCCCGGAGACCGACCGTGCCCCGCTACGGCCCTGGTCGGCGGCGATCTGCGGAATGTTTGAACTGAATCCGTCCGACGACACCGCCCGTGCCGCCGTCCGCGCCTCGCTCGACTTCTCCGCGTATCTGCGCGAGCTGATCAAGGAGCGGCGCAAGAACCCGGGTACGGATCTGATCTCCGCGCTCATCGCCGCCCACGACGAGGGGGAGAGGCTGAGCGAGCAGGAGATGATCTCCACCTGTGTGCTGCTGCTCAACGCGGGCCACGAGGCGACCGTCAACACCACGGTGAACGGCTGGTGGACGCTGCTGCGCCACCCCGAGCAGCTGGCCGCCCTGCGCACCGACCACGGGCTGCTGCCGACGGCGATCGAGGAACTGATGCGGTACGACACCCCGCTTCAGATGTTCGAGCGCTGGGTCCTCGACGACATCGAGATCGACGGCACAGTCATTCCGCGCGGCTCCGAGGTGGCCCTGCTCTTCGGCTCCGCCAACCGCGACCCGGCCCGCTTCCCGGCCCCGGACACCCTGGACCTGGCCCGCCGGGACAACCCCCACATCACCTTCGGCGCCGGCATCCACTTCTGCCTGGGCGCCCCGCTGGCCCGGGTCGAACTGTCCGCTTCCTTCGGTGAGTTGCTGCGCCGCGCCCCGAACCTGCGACTGGCAGCCGAGCCGGAGTGGAACCCGGGCTATGTGATCAGGGGCCTGAAGGAACTGCGCGTCGAGCTGTGACGGGGGAGTAAGGGGGCGGGCCGGGGCATGGTGCGGTCCGATGCGCCGGGCACGGTGCGGGCCGGGAGTCAGCACCCCGGCCCGCAGTTCAGTGGCGGTCCTTCCAGTACGTCGAACGCCACCCCGAAGCCGGCAAGGGCCGTCAGGAGCGCCGCCGCTCCGAGTGCTGGCCGCCACTTCCCCTGTACGAGGGCGAAGAGCGCGATCCCGGCCGCGATGCCGCCGAGAGTCATGACCGGCAGCCCGAGCAGGAGCACGTTCCACTCCGACTCGCCCTCGAAGCCGCCGAAGATCCCGCGTCGGCCGTAAGGGGCCCAGACGAGCATCCCGGCGGCCCCGCCGGCGGCGGCGACCATGCATCCGGTGACTCCGCGGATGGCTTCGCGTCGGTTCTCCATGGTCAGGGGGACGCGGGTGCACCACGGGGAGGTTGCACCCGGGGTGGCCCCGCCCTCGCGTCACGTCAGGACGTCGCGTCGCCGCAACGCCGCCACCCCGGCCCCCACCAGGACGACCGCGGTCGCGGTGAGCGCCAGTACCGGGCCCCATTCCATCCCCGTGCCCCCGGGCAGCTTCGGCAGATGCGTGAACGGTGATACGTCCATCAAAGGCTGCGGCAGATCGATGGCGGGCCCGATCCACCCCAGCGCCAGGCAGATCCCGGCCACGCCCCAGGACGCCACCGCCGCCTTCGGGAGCGCCCCGTACAGCAGGACCGCTACTGCGCCCAGCAGCCAGATGGCCGGAAGCTGTACCAGCGACGCACCCAGCACGGCCGGGAGTTCGTGGCCGTAGCCGACGGCCAGGCCGAGGCCGCCGACCGCCATGATCAGGGCGGCGCCGCCGAAGGCGATGGCCAGATGACCGGCCGCCCACCCGATCCGGCTCACCCCGCCCGCCAGCACCGGTTCGGCGCGCCCGGCGGTCTCCTCGCCGTGCAGCCGCAGCACTGTCGAGATGATGTACAGCGCCGCGACCATCCCGAGCATCGAGACCATCGCTGCGAGGAACGCGTCGGTCAGCCCGGACTGTCCGCCCATCCGCTCGAAGATCTCCTGCGTCTTGGCGTTGTCGCCGACGAGATCCGCCGCCCCGCCGGTCAGCCCGCCGAAGACGACCCCGACCACGGCGAAGGACAGCGTCCACCCGATCAGCGAACCGCGCTGGAGCCGCAGCGCAAGACCGAACGCCGTGGAGATCCGCCCCTGCGCGGGCCCGGGCCGGGTCGCCAGGAAGCTCATGCCGACATCGCGCCGCCCCGCCAGGGTGTACGCGAGGGCGGCCTGGAACACGACGGCCGCCGCGATGACGAGCAGCACCCACCAGCGCTCGTCCGCGTATGCGCGCACGTTCTCCGCCCAGCCGATGGGGGAGAGCCAGGTCAGTACGGACGAGCCGTCGTCCGTCGCCGAGTCGCCCGCCGCCTTCAGTACGAACGCGGCACCGATCACCGCCGCCGTGAGTCCCTTCGCGAGCCGTGCGCTCTCGGTGAACTGTGCGGCGATCGCGGCGGTGCAGGCGAACAGCATGCCGATCCCGGCGATCGCCAGCGCGAGCGCCACCGCTCCGGCGCCGCCCCCGCCGGACCCGGCCATGCCGGCTGTGATCATCAGCGCCAGCGCGGCGTTGGCGATCAGCGCGGCGAGGAGCGCGGCGGTCAGCGGGGCACGGCGGCCCACCATGGCGGAGGAGAGCATCTCCTGACGGCCGGTCTCCTCTTCCTCCCGGGTGTGCCGGATGACGACGATCAGGCTCATCACGGCCGCCAGCGCTCCGCCGAAGCCGACCATCCGCCAGCTGACGAGCCCGCCGACGGAGTCGTTGAAGACCGGTCCGTACAGCGCCCGGAGCGAGCTGTTGGCGTTCATCGACGCGGCGAGCTCGGTGCGCTGGGCGGCCGTTTCGTACAGCGAGGCGAAGGACTTCCCGACCGAGGAGAAGGAGGCGCCGAGCACGATCACCCAGATCGGCATCATGATCCGGTCGCGCCGCAGCGCGAGCCTCAGCAGGGGCCGGGTGCCGGCGAGCTGCCCGGTAGCGGACCCGGCCCGGTGCCCCGCGCCGGCCGGTGCGGTCATGGTCACGGCAGTCATCGCGCCGCCACCCCCACACCCTCGCCGCTGTCCGTCGTGCCCGTCGCGTCGGTCGCGTAGTGACGCAGGAAGAGCTCCTCCAGCGTGGGCGGGGTGCTGGTCAGCGTCCGTACCCCCGATGCGGAGAGCGACTTGAGAACCGCGTCCAGCTTGTCCGTGTCGACCTGGAGCGTGACCCGCAGGCCCTGGACGTCGAGGTCATGGACGCCGGGCAGATGCGCGAGCCCGTTGGGGGCGCCGGCCAGCTCGGCGCTGATGTTCGTACGCGTCAGATGGCGCATGTCCGCCAGTGAACCCGTTTCCACCGTCTGCCCCTGGCGGATGATGCTGACCCGGTCGCAGAGCGATTCGACCTCGCTGAGGATATGGCTGGACAGCAGGATCGTCCGCCCGCGCGCACGCTCCTCGGCGACGCAGTCCTGGAAGACCTCCTCCATCAGCGGATCGAGACCGCTCGTCGGCTCGTCCAGGATCAGCAGATCCACATCGGAGGCGAACGCGGCGACGAGGGCGACCTTCTGCCGGTTTCCCTTGGAGTACGTACGCCCCTTCTTCGTCGGGTCGAGCTCGAACCGTTCGACGAGGTCGGCGCGCCGGGTCCGGTCGAGGCCGCCGCGCAGCCGCCCGTACAGATCGATCACCTCGCCGCCGGAGAGGTTGCGCCACAGCGTGACGTCACCCGGGACGTACGCCACCCGCCGGTGGAGCTCGACCGCGTCGTTCCACGGGTCGCGGCCGAGCAGCTGGGCGGCGCCGGAGTCGGCCCGCAGCAGCCCCAGCAGCACCCGGATGGTGGTGGACTTCCCGGACCCGTTGGGCCCCAGGAAGCCGTGGACCTCACCGGTCTCGACCGTGAGGTCGAGGCCGTCCAGCGCGTGCGTCCGACCGAACGACTTGTGCAGCCCGGCCACCGTGATTGCCTTCGTCATGTTTTTGAAGGTACGCTACTTTCACAAATTTGTGAAGTTAAGGAAGCGTATAAAGTTGAGGGTGCGGCGGGGGCCGGGGAATCAGGGGAGACGATCGGGTCATGACCAGCAAAATCGAACAGAACGTGGGCGACGGGCGTGACGCGGAAGCCGTGTCGCGGTTCGTGGAGCGGTTCGCGTCCGACATGAGCGAGGCGGGGATGCAGCGGATGGCGTCCCGCGTCTTCGCCGCGCTCCTCGCGGACGACGACGGCTCGATGACCTCCGCCGAGCTCGCCATGGCCTTGCGGATCAGTCCGGCGGCCGTGTCCGGCGCGGTCAATTACCTCACGCAGGTCGGCATGGTCGGCCGCGAACGCGACCCGGGCTCGCGCCGGGACCGCTACCGCGTGCACGACGAGGTCTGGTACACCACCTTCACCCAGCGCGACCGGGTGCTCACCCGCTGGGAGAACACCCTCAAGGACGGCGCCCGCACCCTGGGCGAGCACACCCCGGCCGGCGCCCGCCTCGCCGAAACAGTGGCGTTCTTCGAGTTCGTCCAGTCGGAGCTGGGCGGCATGATGGAACGCTGGCGCGAGCACCGCAAGACGCTCGACCTCCCGACGGCAGGTGAGCGTAAGTAAGGGCCGGGTCGCGTACGCCCGAAGAGGCGTGCGCGGATGTCTGTCGCGCGGTGCGGATGTCCGGCACGCAGGGCCGGATGCGTGTCGCACGGGGGCGGATGTCTGTCGTGCCGGGCCGATGCCCTTACGCCGGGCCGGGGGTCATGTCCGAGAGTGCGTCGAGGGTACGGGGGTCGGACGGGTCGATGTCCGCGTACACGTCCTGCGGCCAGTACGGGCGTCCCTCGATCCAGGCCACGACCAACGGCAGCCCGTCGGGCCGGCCGCGCAGTTCCGCAGTGCCGGTCGGCGCGGGCAGCCCGGCCCAGGGGCACTTGTCCGGCCCCGGCGGCAGAAGCCGCAGCAGCCCCTCCGGGAGAGCGTCGCCGTCGGCGACTTCGGGCATCGCACCGACCACTCCCTCGCCCGTCCCATCGCTCGTTCCTCCGCCCGTCCCCGAGCCCGTTCCTTCGCCCGTCCCAGCCGTCGGGAAGAGCACGAGCAGCGGTCCGGCAGCCGGGCGGGCCGCCTCGTACAGCAGGACGTATCGCCGGGTCCGGGGTTCCGGAGCGACAGCGGCACGGGCAAGCAGGCGTGCGAACGGGATGCCCGAGCTGAACGTCCGCCAGGCGGCGCAGAGCCCCAGGACCCCGCTCAGCACGGCGAGTCCCTGAAACGGGTCCGGGACCACATCGGTGCCCAGGACCCAGCACAGAAGGGCGACGGTGCTCGCGTACCCCAGTGACCACAAGGTCCCCGCGGTTCCGGCTGCGCGCCGCAACATGGGCACCCGCCACCAGATGACCTCCTGCCCCACCCGTACATCGCGCACTGCCCGCGCCTTCACCGGGTCCGGGCCACGCAGCCCGGCCTGCTGTTCCGCCGTGGCGGCCAACGCGGTGTAGCGGCCAACGCGGTGTAGGTGACGGGCACGGGCGCGGGGTCGGGCTCCGCGTCGGGCGGGGCATCCGGTCCGGCGCCCGGCCCGGCGGCGGGTCCGCTACGCACCCACGGCCGGTCGGGCAGCGCGTGCGGCGGCAGCCTCCGGCTCCGCAACGGCCCCTGCACGACCAGCCGGACCACCCCGCCGACGGCCCCGAACGCGATCAGCGCCAGCCCGCTGAACCCGACGACGTCCGTCACCATGAAGGCCGGGGTGCCGCGCAGCTCCGAGTCGTACAGATCACCCTTGAACGGCGGGTACGACACGACGAAGCCGCTCTCGTAGCCCTCGACCGAGGCCCGGTACCGGGCGCAGTGGAACAGCCCCGTGCGTTCCTGCCCGTCGAACGGATCGGTCCACCGCACGGCACAGCGGCCGTCACCGCGTTCACCGATCACCGTCAGCCCGACGTACGGGTCGTCATCGGACGCCGCCGACCACCAGGTGGCGAGCGCCATAAGGAGGCAGCCGAGGACGAACACCCAGCGGAAGATCCCCCGCCACCAGGGCCGCCGCCTCCGCGCCTCCACCACCGGCGCCGGGACCGCCGCCTCCGCCGCCCTGACCACGCCCGCATGGCCCGTAATGACCGCATGGCCCGCAGCGCCCGCAGCGCCCGCAGCGATCTGCGGCTGGGGCGGGGCCGGGCGCATGTGGAGGCCGCTGACCTGCGGGCGGGCCGCGATCGAACGGGCCCGGCGGCTCCGCACCGGCTTCGCCCAGATCAGTTCCGTGCCGCCGGGCGGCGCCAGCACACCTCCCTTGCGGGGATCGCCACACCACCACAGCACCCCGCCAGGTCCGTTCAGCAGTGGGAAGCGCCACTGAGCGGTGGATGGTGCCAGCGGAAGCAGCTCACCCGGTCCCGGCCCGCTCAGCACCACGACAGCACCGCTGCTGCCACGCTGCAGGGCGACCGAGGTGTGGGCCACCCACGGCCCGGCGCCGAGCACCCGGCGCATCCGTCGTGCCCGGTGCCTCACCACGGCCCCGCCCACCAGCAGCGCCCCGCCGAGCCCGCCGAGCGTCGGAAACACGGACCACCCGATGACGAACACCGCGGAGAACAACCCCGCCGCGCCGCCACCGAACCAGCGCCAGGCCGAGGCCCGGTACCGCTCCAGCGCGCCCGCCGTCCCCGGCAGGTCCAGCGCGGCCGGGGCCGCCCGAACCGCCCCCGCGCCCATCCCAGGTCTGTGCGCATCACCCGAACTGTCCGACATCTCCGGCCCCGCCCTTCCGTCCAGCCCAGCCCTCTCGGAGGCTACCCCTCGCCCACCGGCAGCATCAGCCCCCAGGCCCCCGCCCGCACCGTCCAGGTCCTCGTCCGGACCGGGCCGCCGACCTGTATGTCCGCGCGGTAGCGGAAGTCCGCGCCCGAGACCGTGACGGCCTTCGCCTCCGCCGTGACCGGTTCGGACGCGGGGGTGCGGATCACCACCTCCGCGAGACCCCCGTCGCCGCCCTGCGAGGTCACCGTCACCGACTCGACCGGGCGGTCCAGATCGTTCAGCAGGACGCCGTCCGCCTCGACCCGCAGCCGGTGCGTAGGCGGCTGGGCGGGGGACGTCGGCGGGGTGGGGCGCACCAGGGTGCGGACCAGGGTGCGGCAGGTGTCCCAGACCGCCGTGACCCCCGTATGGGCGGCCACCGCGCCCTGCAGCGCGCTCAGGGCCGGGATGTGCAGCGCGCCCAGGACGATGCCGTCGCTGTCGTCGACCAGCAGGTCGAGCCTGCGCACGGCGCCGTCCAGCGCGCTGCGCGCCGCCGCCACCGCGCCCAGAGGCACGCCGAGCGAATGGGCGAGTTCCACCGCGGCCGCGGCGCCGACCGGGATCAGCGAGAGCGCGGCCTGGGCCGGCTCCCGCTCCCGGTACAGCAGGGACACAGCCCGCCGCAGCGCCCGGTCGTCGCCGACCACCACCGGCCGCCGACTGCCCCGGCGGGACAAGGCCCGCGCGAACTCCTCGGGCCCGTCGGGCAGACAGATCTTGGCGTGCGAACCGGCGCTGAGCACGTCCTTCGCGATACGGACGGACTCGCCGTCGGTCCGGCGGGCTACCGGGTCGATGACCACCAGCAGCTGGTGCGCACCGTCGCCGGGGGGCTGGGCAGCCGACACCTCGGTCCTTCCTCGGGTAGCATCTTGGTGCAAGAGCCCCTTGCGCTATTGCGCCAGGGGCTTCGTCTATTCCGGGGCACCCGGTTCGACGGTTCAGGCCTTGTCGTACATCGTCGTACGGCATGTACGACGTTTACGTACGCCCCCTGACCTTGGACATGCCCCGCCCGGAAGGGGTGTACGCCTGTGCCCGCACTTGTGCTGCTCGGTGCTCAGTGGGGTGACGAGGGCAAGGGAAAGGCCACCGACCTCCTCGGTGGATCCGTGGACTATGTGGTGCGCTACCAAGGCGGCAACAATGCCGGCCACACGGTGGTCGTCGGTGACCAGAAGTACGCACTTCATCTCCTCCCCTCCGGAATCCTTTCGCCGGGGTGTACCCCGGTCATCGGAAACGGTGTCGTCGTCGACCCGGCCGTCCTGCTCTCCGAGCTGAGTGGGCTGAACGATCGCGGCGTGGACACGTCCAAGCTGCTGATCAGCGGTAATGCCCATTTGATCACCCCGTACAACGTCACGGTCGACAAGGTGACGGAACGGTTCCTCGGCAAGCGCAAGATCGGTACGACCGGCCGGGGTATCGGCCCGACGTACGCCGACAAGATCAACCGTGTGGGCATCCGCGTCCAGGACCTCTACGACGAGTCGATCCTGGAGCAGAAGGTCGAGGCGGCCCTGGAGCAGAAGAACCAGCTCCTCGCCAAGGTCTTCAACCGCCGTGCCATCGAGTCGGGCAAGATCGTCGAGGAGATGCTCCAGTACGCGGAGCAGATCAAGCCGTACGTCGCCGACACGACGCTGGTCCTGAACAACGCCATCGACGCGGGCAAGGTCGTCCTCTTCGAGGGCGGTCAGGGCACGCTGCTCGACGTCGACCACGGCACGTACCCCTTCGTCACCTCGTCGAACCCGACCGCGGGCGGCGCCTGCACGGGTTCCGGCGTGGGCCCGACGAAGATCAGCCGGGTCATCGGCATCCTCAAGGCGTACACCACCCGTGTCGGCGCCGGCCCGTTCCCGACGGAGCTGCTCGACGAGGACGGCGAGGCACTGCGCCGGATCGGTGGCGAGCGCGGTGTCACCACCGGCCGCGACCGTCGCTGCGGCTGGTTCGACGCGGTGATCGCGCGGTACGCGACCCGGGTCAACGGCCTCACCGACTTCTTCCTCACCAAGCTGGACGTGCTGACCGGCTGGGAGCAGATCCCGGTGTGCGTCGCGTACGAGATCGACGGCAAGCGCGTCGAGGAGCTCCCGTACAGCCAGACCGACTTCCACCACGCGAAGCCGGTCTACGAGATGCTGCCGGGCTGGTCCGAGGACATCACGAAGGCCAAGACCTTCGCTGATCTGCCGAAGAACGCGCAGGCGTATGTGAAGGCGCTGGAGGAGATGTCCGGCGCCCCGATCTCCGCGATCGGTGTCGGCCCCGGCCGCACCGAGACCATCGAGATCAACTCCTTCCTGTAGGAGTTCCTGTAGGAGTTCCTGCAGGAGTTCCTGCAGGAACTTCCGCGGGAGCGGTGAACGCGCCAGGAGGGCCGGGACGTTGAGTCCCGGCCCTCCTGGCGTCCGGTCAGTCCTCGCCGCAGATCCGCAGCCCCTTCGGTGTCGCGCACGGCAGATGCCCGTGCGTACGGATCACGTCCTGGCCGTTCCCCCGGCTCAGACAGCCCAGGAGGCTGGAGGCCAGGGAGTCGGCGGGCGGCGAGGACGGGCAGGTCGGGCCCGCCGAGCGCCTTCCAGCTGCGGATGCCGTCCCGGTAGATCTTCCGGATGCCGGCGAGGGTGAGGTTCTTCAGCGGTACCCGGTCGTTGACGACGAGGTGGAAGAGCGAGACGGCGACCCGGTTCTCGCGCAGCTGCGGGAAGCCGCCCGGCTCGGGGCCGTCGGAGAGGGCGATCAGTGCGGGTGAGCCGGACTTCCCGGCCTCGGCTCCCCGGTCGGCGAGCTCCCGTATTCCGGCGTTGCTGCCGTGCGTGTCGACGGTGACGGTGGAGCCCTCGCACTCCTTCGTCGGCTCCCGTACGACCGGCCCGAAGGCGGTGGAACCCCTGGCTGGTCGAGCAGGACCCGTCCATCGCCTGGCAGACGGCACTCTGGCGCTGGAACACCCAGAACGGCCCCGGCGCGATGACCTCACACGATGCCATGGTCGGCGGCGCGGGCTTCGGCGAGACGATCCGCTCGCTCGAGGGCGCCCTGGAGCGCGACGGCGGCAACCCCGCCTCGGTCGCGGCCCGGGTCGCCACGTACGAGCGGATCACCGGCATCCTCGGTACGGCGCCGGGCTCCCGGCTGTACTGCTGACGGCCGGATGCCGCGACGCCGTGGACTGTTCGGTGCGGTTCGGAGTGCTCAGCGGAAGGCCGCGGCATTGCGTTCGGCCCACGCGGCGAAGGTGCCCGCCGTCCGGCTCAGGACGCGCTCGGCATCGGGGCTCACCCGCTGCTCCTCCTCGGTGGGTTCGCCCAGGATGGCGAGCGTGCCCTCGACCACGGGAAGCGGCATGAACCGCGCCATCAGCGAGTGGGCCTCCTCGCGGGTCTGCTCGGTGAACCGCACCGGTTCGCCCAGCGCGGCCGCGATCGCCGCCGCCCGCTCGCGCGGGGTGGTCGGCGCGGGACCGGTCAGGGTGTATGTGGCACCCGCGTGAGCGTCCTCGCGCAGGACGACGGCGGCGACCGCGGCCACATCGGCCGGGTCGATGAAGGGCAGACCGACGTCACCGAACGGTGCCGCGGCCTCCCGCCCGGTACGGATCGACTCGGCCCACGCGAGGGCATTGGTGTCCATCCCGCCCGACCGCAGGACCGTCCAGTCGAGCCCGGACTCCCGCACGGCCGTCTCGAACAGAAGGGGGTGCCGGTACGCCTCCGGGCGGGTTCCCGCGCCCTGTGAGGACAGCAGCACCACCTTGCGCACCCCGGCGGTTTTCGCCGCCTCCAGAATGCCGTGCGGGTCGTCGCCCGCCACCAGCAGGAACAGCGCCTCCGCCCCGTCGAACGCGGCCCGCAGACCGGCCGGCTCGGCCAGGTCGGCGGCCGCCACCCGAACCCCCGGCGGCACATCGGCGTCGGTGATGTGCCGGGCCACGGCCGTCACCGGCACCCGGGCATCGGTAAGCATCTGCACCAGTGCCCGCCCGACGTTCCCGGTCGCACCTGTCACCACGATCATGCCGGTCTCCCTCGTTGAGAATGAGTCGGTGAGTCGAGTTAGTTAGTTGACTCACTTACTTCGTTGGCGAGACGCTAGCACAGTCGGACCGGTCGCTGTCTATAGTTAGTCGGGTGACTGACTCAATGGATTCCCGGCGCCCTCGGGCGAAGGCCGCCGACAAGCGGCAGCGGCTGATGGCGGCCGCCGCCCGGGTCCTGCACGAGCAGGGCGTGGAACGCACGACCATCGCGGACATCGCCCAGGCCGCCGACGTCCCGGCGGGCAACGTGTACTACTACTTCAAGACCAAGGGTGAGCTGGTCGAAGCCGCCCTCTCCGAGCACGCCAGGCACCTGGAAGCCCTCACCGGCAGCCTCGATCGGCTCGCCGATCCGCGCGAGCGCCTGAAGGGCCTCGTGGATGCGTGGGTCGGGCAGCGCGACACCGCGGCGCGCTACGGCTGCCCCACCGGCACCCTCGCCGTCGAACTCGACAAGCGCGCCGAGGGTGGTCTCGACCTGTCGGTGGGCCAGGTCATCCGCCGACTGCTGGACTGGGTGGAGCAGCAGTTCCGTGAGATGGGGGTGGCCGACCCCGAGGGTCTCTCGCTGACGTTCGTCGGCGCCTACCAGGGCATGTCGCTGCTCTCCAGCGCTCTGCGCGATCCGGAGATCATGACCCGCGAGGGTGCGCGCCTCGTCCGCTGGCTCGACGCGCCGACCTGACGCGGGCGGCCGGAGTCGAGTGCTGCCGGCCCCTGCCCGGCCGGCCGGTCCGACGTTCCGCATGCTGGACGGGCCCGAAGGTTTTTCCTTCGGGCCCGTCCTGTGTTGCGGCACATGATCCGGATGAACTCCTTCCAGAATTCCCCCTGTTGAGAGCGGTTCCGGCAGCAGGAGGTTCCGCTGGGCCGCCTGTGAACTCTCCTTCGGGAAGGGTGCCCGGTGTTGGTCCAGACCTTGACAGGTTCAGACCAACGACGCTTGAGTGACCGTCACCCCCCCATGGCGGCGCACCGTCCGGCTCGGTGCGCCGCACCGAAGGAGTGATCACATGATCAGACGCATCATGGGCCTGCTGGCCGCGCTGGGCGCGGTCGTCGCGATGGTCGTCGTTCTCCCCGCAACCACCGCCGCGGCAGCCGACTGCGCGGCACCCTGGAACTCCTCGTCCGTCTACACCGGCGGCGGATCGGCCTCCTACAACGGGCACAACTGGACCGCCAAGTGGTGGACCCAGAACGAGACCCCCGGCAGCTCCGACGTCTGGGCGGACCAGGGCAGTTGCGGCGGTGGCGGCGGAACGGACCCGGGCACCCCGTCCGGCTTCGTCGTCAGCGAGGCGCAGTTCAACCAGATGTTCCCGAGCCGGAATCCGTTCTACACGTACAGCGGACTGACCGCGGCGCTGAGCGCCTACCCCGGCTTCGCGAACACCGGCAGTGACACCGTCAAGCGCCAAGAGGCGGCGGCGTTCCTCGCCAACGTCAGCCACGAGACGGGCGGTCTGGTGTATGTGGTCGAGCAGAACACGGCCAACTACCCGCACTACTGCGACAGCAGTCAGCCCTATGGCTGCCCGGCCGGTCAGTCCGCGTACTACGGCCGCGGCCCGATCCAGCTCAGCTGGAACTTCAACTACAAGGCCGCCGGTGATGCCCTCGGCATCGATCTGCTGGGCAACCCGTACCTGGTCGAGCAGAACGCCTCGGTCGCCTGGAAGACCGGCCTCTGGTACTGGAACACCCAGAACGGCCCCGGCACCATGACCGCCCACAACGCCATGGTGAACGGTGCCGGATTCGGAGAGACCATCCGCTCCATCAACGGTTCCCTGGAGTGCAACGGCGGCAACCCCGCCCAGGTCCAGAGCCGTATCGACCGCTACCAGGCGTTCGTATCGATCCTCGGCACCACCCCCGGCTCCAACCTGAGCTGCTGACCCGCAGCTGCGGATCGGGGGGCGTGCCCGGCCCCGGCCGGACACGCCCCCGTTCCGGGTTCATCGGGCGGCGTCCGCTCCCGCGACGTCCAGGGCCCGGAAGGCCAGCCACAGGTCGTAACGGGCACTCGGCGTCTGCAGCAGCGAGCGCTGAAGAATCGACTCGAGCCGCGCAAGGCGTTTACGGGCCCCTGGCACCGAAATGCCCAACGCGACGGCGGTCGGGCCCAGTTGAGCCTCGCACTCCAGCCAGATACGGAGCGTCGCCCGCGGGTCGGCGGCGGTCCGGGAAGAGCGGGACGCGGTGAGCGGGCGCAGCTGCCCGGCCGCCCATTCCTGGACGGCCGGGCCGCGCAGGATGTCGTCCAGCCGGTGGGGCGGCGCAGGCGTTGCCCCGGCCGGGGCAACCGCCCGGTGCACGGTGGGCGTGGCGCGGATGCGCAGGGCCAGGTCGAGGGCGGCCTGGCCGGCGACCCGGTTCAGGTCGAGGCCGAGCAGCTCGCCGATCAGCCGGAGCCGTGCGGCCAGCGTGTTCCGGTGGATCTTCAGATGCTGGGTCGCGTGCGAGGAGAACGCGAGCCAGGAGGAGAGGGTCGCCGTGAGCTCCTGGCTGCCCGGGTCATGGCTGCGCCGCGGCAGATGCGTGAGCAACGGGTTCAGCAGCGCATCCGCCCACTGCGCGCCGGCCGCACCGACGACCAGGGCGGCCTCCGGCGCCGAGCCGAAGCGGGCATGCCGGGCGGGCAGCCCGCGGGCCACGGCCAGGGCATGGAACGCCTGGCGGTATCCGGTCGCCGTGGCGGACAGCGGTACGTCCTCGCTCGCCCCCACGACACACCCGTCCACCACGTCGGCGACCCGGAGGCCGAGCTGCTGTTCGGCCGCGTCCGGGCCCGCGGGCACGACGAGGATCAGATGGTGCACGTACACCGGACACCGCACGATCCAGGACCGGCCGCCGGAGAGTTTCGCGCAGATCCGTGCCACCTCGTCCCGGCGCCCGCCCGGGCACTCCACGACGCAGACCAGGACGGGGTCGGGCAGCGTGGGCTTCAGAGCACCCGCCACCTGATGCGCGATGGACAGCTGGCCGGTCATGAGCAGATGCAGCACCGCTTCCCGGCTGCGGGACTCCGCGAGGTCCACGCGGCGGCGCTTGCGTTCCACGGTCTCCGCGGCCCAGCACATGGCGAGGGGCAACGCCACGTCGGAGAGAAGCGTGACGAGTCCGTCCGGCAGCGGGCGCGGGGCGACGACGGCCAGGACCGGGGGAGAGACGTTCGGCGGGCCGTCCAGCGGGAACAACAACGCGGTGTGCGGCCCCCTGTCGAACGAGAAGGAGTGTGCGCCGAGCGACGCCAGTTCTCTCACACCCTCGGTGGCCAGCGCGGCGGCTTCGACGCCCGTACGGTCCGGGGCCCGGGTCACACCGTGCAGAACGGTGCCGTCACCGTCGAGCAGTCCGGCCCAGCCCTCCGTCCGGCCGGACACCCAGCGCAGAAGCTCCTGCGATCCGCCGGATCGGGCCAGCCGGTACATCCGCAGTACGTCGTCGGCCCGTTCCCGCGCGTGCACGCGTCCTCCGCTTCTGTGTTCCTGCGGTCCTGCGGTCCTGCGGTCCTGCCAAAGACCGGAGTGCAGCGTACCGGTCTGGCTGTGCGGACTGTTACCCCTGACGGCCCACACAGTGCGAACTGAATCTTTCCCTTGCGTACCCGAAGTCCTAGAGTCCGAACACGGTTGCGGGGCTCTTCGGGGGAGGGGCACGGGGACGACGGCCGCGGCTCACGGGGGTGGCCGCTGTCGTCGCCCGCGACCGCCTTCCTCTGCTCCCGTTGTCAGTGGTGGCCCCTAGTGTCGGCTCACGATCACGACCACGATCAGAGACGACCGGGAGAGGCCGCCGCCATGGAGTTCCGCATTGAGCGCAGCGCACTGACCGACGCCGTGGCCTGGGCGGCCCGGGTGCTGCCCACGCGCTCGCCCGTTCCCGTGCTGGGCGGGCTGTTGTTGGAGGCTTCCGACGGCCGGCTGCGCATCTCGGGCCTCGATTACGAGGCGTCCGCGTGCATCGAGGTGGAGGCGGAGACCGTACGGGCCGGGAAGGTGCTGGTCATGGGCCGTCGGCTGCTCGATGTCTGCCGGGTGCTGCCCGAGGGGGCGGTGCAGTGCGCGGTCGAGGGTTCACGGTTCTCGCTGACGAGTGACAGTGCCCGGTTCGGCCTCTCGGTGCTGCCGTTCGACGACTATCCGGCGCTGCCGTCGCTGCCGGAGGTGCTCGGTGCGGTGGACGCGGAGGAGTTCGCCGCGGCCGTCGCCCATGTGACGGTGGCGGCGGGCCGGGACGACACGCTGCCGATCCTGACCGGTATCCGGCTGGCGCTCGACGGCGAAATGATGACGCTCGCGGCCACGGACCGCTACCGGTTCGCGGTACGCACGCTCCTCTGGAAGCCCGGGAAGGACGGCGTCATTGCCGATGTCGTGGTCTCCGCCCGCCGGCTGGCCGAGATCGCCCGCTCCTTCGGTCGGTCCGGAATGGTCCAGCTCGCGCTGGACGGTGGTTCGGCCGGTTTCGAACTGGCCGGGATGCGCACCACGGTGCGTCTGCTCGACGGCCGACTGCCGCGCCACGACAAGCTGTTCGCCATGGTGGACCCCGTCTCTGCGGTCACGGACCGGGCACCCCTGGTCGAGGCCGTCAAGCGCGTCGCCGTGGTCGCGGAGGGCGGCAGCCCGCTCCAACTGACGTTCTGCGGTGACTCGGTGCTGCTGCAGGCGGGTTACGAGGACGACGTCGCCTCCCAGCGTCTGCCTGCCGTCCTCGACGGCACCGATGAGCTGACGGTCGCCTTCAACCCCTCGTACCTGATGGACGCCCTGGCCTCGTTCGACGCACCTGTGGTCCGGTTCGACCTGATGGGCCCCGGCCAACGCGCGATGGTCACCGGATGGGCGTCCCGGGAGGACGCGGCGGACGAGGCGGCGCACCCCGCTCACCAGCACCTGCTGATGTCGGCGAGGCCGCTGGTCTAGGCCCGGACTTCGCGGGTCGTTGATTCGTATGGCGTGACCGTTCCGGGGGTGTCCCGGGCCGGTGTTGTGGCGTTGGGTGGGGTGTGTCGA
>NZ_JBIURV010000055.1:0-40771 GCF_044741025.1 Streptomyces sp. NPDC088246 | reverse complement strand
TGGAAGAAGGCACTGAACCAGTTCTCACTCTTCTTCGAGGACCGGCTCAACACGAAGTGAAAGTCGAGGACTTACACAAAGTTTCGTACACGCCCCGACTGACATGGAGTGGCGTGGAAGGGCTTGTTGCAGCGGGGGCAGTGGCCTTCCACACTGTCCTGGTCGAGGCGGGTAACTCGGTGGTCTGCGCTGCCACATCGGGCGCAGAAGACCGCTGTGTGTCCATACCGTTGGTTGTACATCAGGTCAGCGACATCGTTCCCCCGCTCAGGTTCGGAGCCTTCGAAGGACAGCGGTGGCACTCGCGCAAGGGCGCATGCCGCACGGTCGTTGGATGGTCCCGCACGCCATGCGCCCGTGTTCGCCTTCGCGGTGGTTTGCAACAGTTGTGTCCCTAGTGGTGAGCGCAGCGCTGGTGCTCCTGGCGGGTGTGTTTGGGTCCTGTGCATGGACGTGCAATTAAGCCCGGAAGAGTACGAACGGACTTTGCCGCGGAAGCGGGTCGCCGCGGGTGTTCTGTTCTTTGACCCGGAGGGGCGGGTGCTGCTGGTGGACCCGGTCTACAAGCCCTTGTGGGAGATCCCCGGCGGTGCCGTGGAGTGGGACGAGTCCCCTCGCGCCGGTGCGGTACGGGAAGTCAAGGAGGAACTGGGACTGGAGTGGGAACCGGGACGGCTCCTCGGTGTGGACTGGCGCGGGGCACGGCCGGGGCGCAGTGAGGGCCTGGTCTATGTGTTCGACGGCGGGGTGCTCAGCGGGGATCGGCTGGCGGGGGTCCGCTTGCAGGCGGAGGAACTCGGGGCAATGGAGTTCGTCGCGGTCGACCAGATCCGGGAGCGTTTGGTGGAGCGGCTCGCGGTGCGGGTGGAGGCGTGCGTGCGGGCCCGCGAGCAGGGGCTGACGGTGTACCTGGAGTACGGAGTGCCGATGTAGGGAGAACGCGCGCGCTGGTATTCCGGCCCGGTGTGGGGCCGGAACACCAGCACTTGGTCAGCTGGCCTGCGCGTGGGGCTGTTGTGCCGGCTGGGTGGTGGTAAGGGCGCGGCCCACGGAGCGATGGAGTGCGTCGTGGATGCCGTCGGCGTAGAGGAGTCCGCCGAGGTCGGCACGGGCTTTGGCGAGGGGCGACTGGGCCTGGTAGGCGGATGCTCCGACGAGGAGGGAGAGTTCGGCGGTCGCGCGGTGGGCGGTGTCGACGGCGTGTGCTTTGACGCCCCGGGACCAGGTGTCGCTGTGGGGGCTGCCGGCGGCGGTGAGGGCGGCTGCGCCGATAGCGTGGAGGAGTGCGGCGTTGAGTTCGGCGTGTGTGCGGCCGAGGGTGACCAGAGCGTTGTCGCGCAGGCGGCGGATGAGGCGGGTGTCGAGGCGGGCGGTCAGGTCGACGGTGACGGCGGTGTGAGCTCCGGCGGCGGTTCCCAGCGCGGTGGCGGCGACCAGCGGCCGGAAGTGGGCGAAGTGTCGGCGGAAGACACGCAGCCCTTCTCCGGAGCCGCTGAGGAGATCCTGTGGGTGCAGGGGGACGTCGGTGAGGGAGAGTCCGCCCCAGGCCCAGCCGCCCAGTCCGGCTGGCGGAACGGGCCGGCGTTGCAGGCCGGGGGTGTCGGCGTCCAGGACGGCTGCGGTCAGGGCTCCGGCCGGATCTTTGAAGAAGACGACGAAGCCGCTGGCCTCGGTGAGGCGTGAGACCCAGCATTTCTCGCCGTTCAGCAGCCAGCCGCCACCGGGGCGGATCGTGGCCTGTGTGGTGATCTCCTGCAGGCGGCTGCCGCCGTGGCGTTCGGTGGCTGCGATGCCGACCAGGTCTCCTGTGGCGAGCCGTGCGGCCCAGTGCTGGCGGACCGGTTCGCGGGCATGGCGCAGGATCATCCGGCCGTGGCCGATGCCGACGGCGTCGCGCAGGTCCAGGTCGTGGAAGCCGCAGAGGAAGGCGGCCAGGGAGTCGGTCAGTGCAAGGGCGGGTGGTGCGAGGTCGGGGGTGGCGTCGGGCTGTCTGAGGGCGGCGAGGCGGCGGCGGAGGGCGAGCAGGCCGGCGCCCGTGAGCGGCCCGGTGGTGGCGAGGGCCTGGACGAGGTGGGTTTCCAGGACGTGCAGTTCGTCGAGTTCGCGCTCACCCAGCCCCGGCAGGGCCGGCTGGAGGGGAGCGATCCAGGTGGAGACGCAGAGAGGTTCCATGGTGTGTTCCCTCACGGTCAGCGGGCGGCGGGGCGGGGGCGGGCCGGGGAGCCGTAGACGGTGCTGTCGGCCGTGACGTCGCGGGTGACGACGGATCCGGCGCCGACCAGGGCGCGTTCACCGATGGTGATGCCGGACAGGATGGTCGAGCCCGAGCCGACCTTGCAGCCCGTTTCGAAGCGAGGCGGCAGGAGGGTGGAGGTGCGGTCCGTCTCGCGCCAGATCAGGTGCTTGTCGTTGACCGTGCGGATGCCTGCCCCGAGGAAGACGCCGTCCTCGAGCACGGTTTCCGAGGTGAGGTGGGAGAGGGGGGAGCAGCGGACGCGGTCGCCGAGGTGGCAGGCGCGTTCGATGACGAGGAAGTGGCCCAGGACGCTGTCGGCGCCCAGGTGGCTGTGGCTGCGGATCAGGGTGTGGTGTCCGACGGCGGTGTTGTCGCCGATCCGGGTGCCGGCGTAGACGACGGCGCCGGAGCGCAGGGTGGCCCCGTGGCCGATGTGGGTGTCCGCGCCGGCGCCGGGGTAGGTGTGGCCGACTGCGTAGCCCGTTTCCGGTTTGCCGACGACGATGTGGTCCTCGATGCGGACGCCGTCGCCGATGCGGGTGCCGCCGTGCAAAATCGCGCCGGCGCCGATGACGGCGTGGTCGCCGATCCGGACCGGGCGCAGGGTGCCCTGCTCGTCGGCCGGTTCGATCAGGGCGTGGGGGCTGATGCGGCAGCCGGTGCCGGTCTCCAGCAGTCCCATGGACAGTAACTGGGAAGGGGTGGCAGGCGGGGTGAAGGAGATGGGTGTCCCCATGAAGGGGCCTCCATTCGAGGGGTGAGGTGCCCCAACGCACTGACGAACCATTAGGGCTAGGACTATCGTCGGGACGAGCAGGAGCACGGTCAATAGGGCTAGGACTATCGCGTCAGGTTGTCCGAATCCGCATGAAACAGGAGGTACGGATGAACAGTCCCGCCTACCAGCAGATGGCCGCTGAGCTGCGCAGCGCCATCGAGGACGGGACCTACCCCCCAGGCAGTCCTTTGCCGAAAATCGTCGACCTCGCCCAGCGGTACGGGGTGGCGAAGCAGACCGCCCGTGAAGCCCTCGCCGAACTCGAGTCCGAGGGCCTGATCGACGTCGCCCGCCGCAGAGGCACGATCGTCCGTCCCCACCCCGTACGCCGGCGCCTCACCCGCAGCCGCCAGGTCTACCGTGACGAACGCGGCTACTACTTCGACTCCGCCGCACAGCCATGGACCGCCCTGGAACCCCCCACCGTGACCTGGGCGCCGCCCCCCCACGACATCGCCGCCCTACTCGGACTCCCCGAAGGACGGGAAGGAGAAGACGTCCTGCTCCGCGACCGCATCATGGGCGAGGCCGCCACCAACACCCCCTTGCAACTGGCGACCAGCTACCTGCCCGCCTCCCTGGCCCGCGGTACCCGCCTCGCCGAGAAGGACACCGGCCCCGGCGGCATCTACGACCTGCTCGAGCACATGGGCCACAGCCCCCTGGCCTGGGAAGAAGCCGTCAGCGCCCGCATGCCCACCCCCACCGAGAACGAACGCCTCCGCCTCCCCAGAGGCGTCGCGCTGCTGAGAATCCTCCGCACCACCACCGGACCCGACGGCACCGTGCTGGAAATCAACGACACCCGCATGTCCGCCGAGACCTTCGAAATCGGCTACAGCCTCACCCGGCACACCAGCGCCCAACAGACCTGACCCGCAGGTCCCACAGCCGGACACCACCTACGCCGAGGTCGCACCGTTGCTGGACAGTGCGACCCCGTCTACCAGGTACTCCCCCAGGGTCTGTCGGTCAGCGCAATATGACCGCGTACCCGAGGGGCTCGTGGGAAGGGATGGAGACGATGACTACCGCAGCCGGTTTGCCCGCTGTCCGAGAATCACTCCACCTCGCCCTGCTCGCCGACCCGCAGAGCAACGTCGGGACGGCTGAGCTGGCCGAAGCGGCCGTCGAGCACTACGCGCTGAACTACTCCAAGCACCCGCCACAGATCCTGTTCAACGAAGCACGCGAGGTCCGCCAGCTCCTCACCCCGGTCGTCCAGTCCGAGCCCGACGCTTCGTACGGGGCCGATATACAGCGGCAGGTCGGCTGGCTCTCGGCACTCCTGGGGAACCTGGCATTCCACCTGGACGATCTGACCGGAGCCCGTACGAGTCGGGCGCGGTTCTTGGCGCGCGTCCGGGCCGCCTGCTGTGCGTCGTCGTTGGTCATATGAGCACCCCATCCCGGCTGGCCTGTGGAGGGAGGCTGCCGGTGCGAGCAGCTGCTGGCGGGTCGGCGGCGGGTGATCCGTGGCGATGTCAGACCTGATCTGGTGAGGGAAGCAAATGACTGCGCCCGCATGTGAAGATTCCGGCCAAACCTCGTAAACCGGTGGCTCGCGCCTGCTGCAGCCTCATAGCGTCAGACGCGTCCTGGTGCCGCACCGGCCGGAACCACCGGTCGCTAGAGCCCAGGACAAGGGGGATCAACAAGGATGAGTTACACCAAGCGTGCCGCGGCCTCTGGGCTTGCCGCATTCGCGCTTCTCGGAACCTGCACGGCGGTAGCCACGGCCGCACCGGCACCGCGTGTGACCTACGAGCTGAAGACCAGCGTCAGCGCTGTCAGTCCGCAGGCTGCGACCAGCGCGGTCACGCCGAAGGCCGGGCAGCTCGTGTGCGGTGTGCCGGTCGTACGGACCAATGATTTCATTCGCACCTTCAAGTGCGAGACGGTCAACGCACGCATCGATGTCCTCAAGATCGTCAACGGGGCGCCGCAGTACGAGGGCGCCGCCACATTCCAGATCCAGGACGAGATGCGGCTCGATATCAGGCAGACCACCTGGAAAGAGCATCTGACCGTCTCCAATGTCCGCCTGGTCGGCAAGGCCAGCGGCATCACGATCACACCCGCCTATTCCGCCGGTGGAGCCTCGGCGAAGGCCAGCGGGGCAATCGCCCATGCCTTTGCCCTCAGCCAGGGATCGAAGCACACCGGCACCGTCACCTACAACGCCGGTGCCATCGTCAAGGGGAAGAAGAAGAGCGTCTCCCCCAGCCACACCTTCACCGGCACGAAGGCCGGGTACTCCCCGGCCAAGCTGGCGTGGAAGTTCGAGACAGCCCGGTGCGACAACATGGTGGGCGGGCGCCGCGCAGGCTGCGTCTTCCCCGCACACGCGCCGATCGACGGTCTCAACGGGGTCTCCTCCATGGCCTCGATCCCGTTCGTCAACGCCAACATGAAGCAGGGGCAGTCGGGACCGCACCACTTCGGCAAGCCCGGGGGCACCCCGCTGCACCGGATCACCAACCAGACGGCGATCGACGACAACCGCAGGCTCGCTTGCGCAAAGTTCCCGAGGCCAGCGGGCGGCCGGTACGGCTGGGTCGTCAAGCCGGCCCCGCCGGGCAAGACCAACTCCACCACCCCGTCCTGCGACGAGTACCCCTTCGCCTCCAGCAAGGAGGGCGGCAACAAACACCCCGCCGACCAGAAGATGAAGTGGGTACCCAAGGGCAGCAACGACGCCCAGGGACGTGCCCTGAACAGCTTCTACAGTCCCAACCGCGTCCTCGACGGAGACCCCTACTACATCAACATGGGGCCCTGATCACCCGGTGATCACTACCTGATGGTGCCCCGGTGCCGGCCTCCCGCACTGGGGCACCACCATCAGCCCGATTGAACTCTGAACTACGTTGTGGACTATGTTGCTTCGTCATATCAACATGACCCTCCGGCCGCTCGGCGAAGGCTACGTCGTCTCCCTCGCCGAGGAATACGACTACCCCGGCCCCTGGGAAGACGACCGCAGTATCCAGACCAACGGCACATCCGCCGCCCAGGTCAACTGCGTCACCGACACCGGCGACCTCGCACTCCGCATCGAACTCCACGACACCCCCCCGGAGACCGACACCAGCCGCGCCTGGCAGTACGGACCTGAAGACGTCGTGCTGTGCGCCGAGGACGGCTGCCTCACGCTCGCGGTCGCCTGCCAGGGCGACCTCAGTGAGTGGTGGCCCGACGACGAGCCACCGCTCGCTCTCCCGCCCAAGACTGCTGGCGGGTCACTGCGGGTGCGCCTGTACGGGCGGGCGGATTCCAGCGAATACGGCATCGGAGACCGGGGAGAAACCCACCTGCTCCAACTCTGGCCCGACCCCGAAGCCGCAGCGCCGTAACTGCACGAGCGCTCCGGGAAGCCCGGTTCGCCCACGACTGCTCGGTCTGGGAACCGCCGCAGGCCAAAGGCCGCTGAACCCGACTCTCCGGCGATCGTCGGTGCCGACCGCGCCCTGGGCAAGGGCTGTCTCGTCGGTGCCGGCAGCACTATTGGGGACCGTGTGAAGATCGGTAACTACGCAGGCGTGTTCGGCGCGAGCGTGGCCGACGAGGCGGTGATCAGCCCCGGTGTTCTCCTCCTGGAGGACCCGGCCCCGCGGGCCACGACTCCCGAGGGCCGCCGCAAGGGCCCCGACGACTGGACCCGGCACCCCGTCACCATCGGTACCGGGGCGACGATCGAGGCCGGTGCGGCCGTTGCTCCTGGAGTTACCGTCGGCGCGCACGCCCTGGTCGCGGTCAGCGCGGTCGTGCTGCGCGACATGCCCGCCCACGGCCTGGTCATCGGCAACCCGGCCCGTCAGGTGGGCTGGGTATGCCGGTGCGACCAGACCCTGGACCCGGTGCTGCACTGCACCACCTGCCAGCGCGGCTACCGACGCGACGGAGACGAACTGACCGAGCACCAAGTTCCACCGCCGGAGTGAGAATCACACCGGTTTGTCACTGTTCTGTGCCAGACCGTGGCCGCGTGACGGTCCCGCGAGCGGTGCGGTTAGCGTCCCGACCCATGAGCACCACGCACCTGCCTCCAGCGGAGTACTACGCCTCCCTGCCCAAGCACATCGCAGGCGCCGGGGCAATCATCCACAACTCCGGCGGCCGCATTCTTCTGGTCCGGCCGTCCTACGGCGACGGCACGTGGGAGATCCCCGGCGGCGGACTGGACACGGGAGAGGACCCGCAGCGTGCGGTCCGGCGTGAGGTCAAGGAAGAGCTCGGCTTCGACCTCACCCTGGGCCGGCTGCTGGCCGTCGACTGGGTACCGGAGCAGCTCGACGGGCGCCCGCCGCTGGCGAACTTCATCTTCGACGGCGGCCTGATCACCCAGGAAGAGGCCGAGACACGGATTCACCTCGACACCGACGAGCTCACCGCATGGCAGCTGGCTGCCCCCGACCAGTGGGACACGCTCCTCGCCCCGCACATGGCCCGCCGCCTGCACGCCTGCTCCCGTGCCCTGACCCAGGGCACGGCCGTCTACCTGCATCACGGATTCGACCCCACCCGCCACCAGACCTGACGCCCACCGCCCCTTCCGGCCCGCGTACAGGCGCTGACCGGAACACCACCGTGAACACCCCACTTAGAACCCCTAACGAAATGGGATGGCGGATGTGCCCCTGCCAGGGCAGGGCTTCGGCGTAGTCGCGGGTTGAGCGGGTTGTCCTGTATGCGGGCCCGGAACGAAGGGCAGGCACGAGCTTCCAAGATCGTGTGGGTGTCGAGTCCAGTGATCCCTACGGAAGTCCGTGCCTGCCGTCGTATCTTCTCCGATCTCGCCCGTCCTTGACCAACTCTGCGATCAGCCTGACGCCGCTGAGGATGAACTGCCCGGGCTGCTGGCCCGGTTGGCCGAGGTTCCCGACCCCCGCAAGCCGCGCGGCGTGCGCCATAGCCTGGTGTACGTGCTGGCACTGGCGGCCTGCGCGGTGCTGACCGGCGCGACCTCGCTGCTGGCGATCAGCGAGTGGGTCGCCGATGCGCCACCGGCGGTCCTGGACCGTCTCGGCGTGCGCCGCTGCCCGCTGAGCGGCACCCGGCCGGTGCCGTGCGAGACGACCATCCGCCACACCCTGGCCCGCCTCGATGCCGATGCACTCGACCGGGCGGTGGGCGCCTGGCTGGCCGACCGCCGCATCCAGCCCGGCCCGAAGGCCCGGCGGGCGGTGGCGGTGGCGGTGGACGGCAAGAGCCTGCGCGGTGCCGCCAGGGCCGGCGGCCGCAAAATCCACCTGCTGGCCGCACTCGACCACACCAGCCGCCTGGTCCTCGCTCAGCTGGACGTCGGGGACAAGACGAACGAGATCACCTGCTTCCAACCCCTGATGGACGCCCTCGCCGACCTGGCCGACACCGTTGTGACCAGCGACGCCATGCATACTCAGCGCGAGCACGCCGAGTACCTCGCCAGCCGCGACGCCCACTACATCGTGATCGTCAAAGGGAATCAGAAGAAGCTCCGCAAGCAGCTCAAGGCCCTTCCCTGGCAGCGGATTCCGCTCCAGAGCCGCACCTGCGAGAGCGGTCACGGCCGCGGAGAGATCCCCCGCATCAAGGTGTGCACGGTGAACAACCTGCTCTTCCCCGGCGCCCGCCAGGCCGTCCAGCTCAAGCGGCGTCGCGTGAACCGCAAGAACGGCAAGGTCAGTATCAAGACCGTCTACGCGGTCACCAGCCTGAGCGCCGAGCAGGCCACACCTGCTCAGCTCGCGAACATGATCCGCTCGCACTGGCAGATCGAGGCCCTGCACCACGTGAGGGACACCACCTTCGCTGAGGACGCCTCACAGCTTCGGACCGGGAGCGCGCCCCGCACCATGGCGACCTGGCGCAACCTCGCCATCGGCGCCTTACGCATCGCCGGCACCCACAACATCGCCGCTGCACTCCGCGCCAACTCCCGCGACCCAAAACGCCCGCTCGCTCTCCTCGGCCTCACGTGATCACAAACCGGACATCACGCGACGATGCCGAAGCTCCGCGCCCAAGGGTCATACCTGAGATGAAGTCAGGAGCGGCTCAGGGGCAGCTCGGGGTCGTCTCCTGATGGCAGGGCAGGCGCGTCCCACGAAGATCCTCCGTATGACTTCGAACGCATACCGCCTGGCTCGCCCTCGGCCCGGACACAGGCGGCTGCTCATTGTGGCGCCGGTCCTCACGGCTGTAATCGCCGCAATGGGCGCAGCCTTTCCTGCCCAAGCCGTCCCCACGTCACGACCGCCTGCGGCTGCGGCACCCCTCCCCTCGCTGGACCCGACGGTGCTTCAACAGGCGATCTCCAGTGCACCGAACCGGGTCACAGCGGTGCTGGCCCGGGTGAGCGGACCGGACGGCCACTGGTCGGGGGTATCGGGAGTGGCCGACACGGTGACCGGCGAGCAGGTGCCGGTCGACGGGAGGTTCCGGCTCGGCAGCGTCACGAAGACGTTCATCGCGACAGTGGTGCTGCAGCTTGCCGCCGAGCACCGGGTCGATCTGGACAGCCCGGTGCAGGACTATCTCCCGGGTGTCCTCCCCGCCGATTACCCGCCGATCTCGATCCGTCAGCTCCTGAACTTCACCAGCGGCCTGCCAGAGTTGACCCCTGAGGATCTTCCGACGGACCCTCAGGGGATCGTGGCCCACCGGTTCGACGACCACCCGCTCTCCCAACTGGTCGGCATGGCGGTCCGGCACCCGAGGCTGTTCGACCAGCCCGGCAGCATGCAGGTGTACGGCGCCACCGGGTACTACGTCGCCGGGATGCTCATCGAGAAGCTGACCGGGCAAAGTTATCAGCGGGAGATCACCGATCGCATCCTGCTCCCACTGCACCTGCGGGTCACCACGGCACCGGAGACGGATCCGACGATCCCCGGCCCGCACGCGCACGGTTACATCGCCGTCCCGCAGCCCGATGGCAGCAGCCGTCTGGTGGACATCACGGAGCAGAACCCCGGCGCCGGGGGAATGATCTCCACCACGGCCGACCTCGACCACTTCATGACATCGCTGTTCCGCGGCCGACTTCTCCCGCCGGACCAGCTCGCCGCGCTGTTCACCGTCCCTGACGTCCCGTACCTGGGTGGTGGCGCCAACGACCCGGGCCACGGCCGGGCCTACTACGGTGCGGGCCTGATGCGCATCACCCTCCCCGACGGTGTGACCGTCTGGGGCAAGACCGGCAGCACCTTCGGCTACACCGACGGGATGTTCGCCACCCGCGACCTCCGCCGCCGACTCGCATACTCCTTCAACCCCGTCACCGGCGGCGGCAATGATCTCACCCTGGTCAACCGGATCGTCTCCGCCGCCTTCAACCCCTGAAGCATTTCGGGTGCCGGGACCAACGACCTGGGCAGTTCAACCGCCGGCCGTCATGCGCTCTCGCCAGCCCCTGACGGTCTCCCACTCGGATCACGGGGCGTCGAGAACTCCATGATCTTGGAAGCCCGCGCCTGCCTCGTGTCCGGACCAACCAACCCACTCGGACCCGGATCATTCGGACGATCCGCCACTTTGCCGAAGCCCTGCCTGCCAGGTCGAGGATCTCTCGGTACTCGCCGATGAAGGGGCAGTCGTGGACGACATTGTTCCGAGAGAGCTCATCTATCTTGCTGATGACGAGGGGAACAGCGTCACCGTCAACGTTCTGGGGCGTGATCCCAGGTGGTCCGCCGGGCTGGAAGCCGAGATCGTGGTCATGACGCCTTTCGTGTCCGGCCGTGTTGCCTTGGCGCTATACACCTCGAGACTGGAGAGCTGGGCGGATGCGCTGAACAGGCTCAATGCTGGCGAGGATGTTGCCTGGATGGAGATGAGCAGTGGGCCGTCGATCTTCATCCAACTCACCGGCGAGCGTGACTGTCCGGAGGTGGTCGTGGAGGACGAGTCGGGGTCCATGGTCACCGTTCGGGTGCCGCTCGTGCCGCCGGACGACTGGATTGCTGACCACCAACAGCGTCTGCAGCAGGTGATGAAGCACTGGGTTCCGCTGCTGTCAGCGTAGGGAGGCAAGCCTCCGCCTTGAAGCGTGGCCACACGATTGATGGCCTGGCCGACAGCGTCGACATCCTTCTGCGAGCCGGGGAAGAGCCGCTTCGTACCAGATCCATCGACGCGGTGGACAGGTCGTCCTGGTTCACGATCTTCCTGAACTCCACGGCGACGGCAGTGGTGGCCTGCTGCGGCGGACGCCGACCCACCACCATGGAGTCGGCCGACACCCCCGAGTCCGGCGCCCAACCTTGCAGGTGACAACAAGCCTGCCTATTACTCCAGTCGTAGATCGCGACATGACACAGCGTCATCTACGTTGAATCGGGGCTGGCTCGGACGATGACGGCCGGGTGCATCGGCATGTTCCGGATCTACTGTTTGTCCAGCGGATGCCCCAGTTGGGTCGACTTCACGGCTGGGTGCGTCGCTCGGCGGCGTCGAACGCGGGTGCGAGCGGGGCCAGCGCCGCGCGGAGCTGGTCGGGCAGTGAGCCGGAGGGCACGACCAGTCCTCCGGCGCCGAAACTCCCGGCGGCCCCTGCGCTCCCGGTCGGCTGGAGCCAGCCTTCCAGCGCGATGCGAACTGCCGCGGCCACGCTCGCCGCGAGAACGCGGGCTGTGTGCGCTCCGGCGTCAGCTAGGCGTTCGGCGATCACCGCCGTGAGAGGGGGCTCGATGCCGGTGGTGGTATCAAGGAACGCGTCGCGCAGCGCGGTCTGGGTGGTGATCAGCAGCAGCGCCTCGTGTTCGTGCTCACCGGTGTTCATGTACTGCTCGACCACTGCTTCGGTGACGGCGTCAGCCAGGCGCGCGCCTGCGGGCCGGGCCGCGACCGCCGCCGCGATCCGCGCCTCCCGGTCCGCGGTAACAGCGGAGACGATCGCCTGCTCGCGGCTGGCGAAGTAGTTGTTGTAGGTGCGCGGCGAGACCCCGGCCGCCTCGGCAATGTCCTCGACCCGCACCTGGTCCGGTCCGCGCTCAACGGCCAGGCGCAGGGCCGCCTCGCGTAGCGCCTCGCGCGTGGCCTGCTTCTTCCGCTCTCGCAGCCCTGGTGGTGGTGTCGTCACGGTGTCAGCGTTCCATACATGGCTGCGTGCACGCAAACTTGCGTGCACGCATTTTTCCTGTCAGCCTCGACCCGACCGAGACCGACAGAGAGGACGTCACCATGCGAGCAAGAGGAATGACCTACGACACCGGATTCGTCGTGCACGGCCAGATATCCCGCGAGCACTTCGACCCCGCGGTGGTCCGGCGCGAGCTCGCCATCATCCGCGACGACCTGCACTGCAACGCGGTCCAGATCATCGGCGGTGACCCGGACCGAATGGAGCTGGCCGCCGGTGCCGCCGCCGAGCTCGGCCTGGAGGTCTGGTTCTCGCCCTATCCGCTGGAGCTGAATCCGGAGCAGATCCTCACGCTCTTCCGCGACTGCGCCGAGCGAGCGGAACGGCTCCGACAGCAGGGGGCCACAGTTGTGTTCGTCGCAGGGGTCGAGCTGAGCGTGATGAACCGCGGGTTCCTGCCCGGAGAGAGCCCCGAGGAGCGGGTCGAGCAGCTGATGAGCCAACCCGAGCGGCGGGCCAAAGCGATGCGTGAGCTCGGCGTGCGCATCAACGCATTCCTCCGCGACGCCGCGGCCACGGTCCGCGAGCGCTTCCAGGGCAAGCTCACCTACGCATCCATCCAGTTCGAACAGGTCGACTGGACCCCCTTCGACATTGTGACGTTCGAGCTGATCCGCTCCGCCGAGGTAGCCGACCGGTTCCGGGACGCGGTGCGCACCCTGGCCCAAGGCCCAAAGCCGCTCGCCATCACCGGGTTCGGCACCGCGGCCTACCGCGGCGCGGGAGACCGCGGTGGGCGAGTGCTGGAAGTGGTCGAGTACGACCCAGAGACCAAGGCCCCAGTACGGCTGAACGGCATAATAGAGCGTGACGAGGCTGGCCAAGCCGTATATCTGAGCGAACTGCTGGAGATCTTCGAGACCGAGGGCGTGGACAGCGCGTTCGTGTTCCTGTTCGCCTTGCCTGGCTACCCCCACCGCCCGGACGGCGACCCCCGGGACGACTTGGACCGGGCCGGCCTGGGCATCGTCAAACTCCTCGAAGGGCGCCGGGGGCAGACCTACCCCGACATGGAATGGGAACCCAAGGCCGCCTTCGCGGCAGTGGCGCAGCGGTATCGGAGATGACAGGCCCCGCGCACGGTAACCACGGCTCGGGATCTGCACTGCGCCGCAGTGCAGATCCCGAGCAGATGGAAGCGGTATTCGCCGAACTCGCCGCAGACCTCGCGCCGGTCTACCGCCGCCGCGACCTGCGGGCCAACGGCGTGTTGTACCTGCGCGGGTTACTGATGCCGGGCGTTGCGGGCAACTGCTGGTCGATCGCGGAGGCAGTCGGCCTGGACCGACCGTATCGCCTGCACCACCTGCTCGAACGCGCCTGCTGGGAGGAGGACGCCGCGAGAGACGTGGTGCGCGCGTTCCTGACCCGGCACCTCGGCGCCGATGGCGGGGTCCTGATCTTCGACGAGACGGGGCAGGCGAAGAAGGGGACGAAGACCGCGGCCGTGGGTCGGCAGTATTCCGGCACGATGGGCCGGGTCGAGAACGTGATCGTCGCGGTGTACACGACGTACGCGACCAAGCGGGGCCACGCCCTCATCGACCGGGACCTGTACGTGCAGGCCGACTGGTTCGCCGATCCGGCGCGGATGGCGACGGCGGATTTCCCTAAAGATCACGCGTTTGCCACCAAGCCGGCGCTCGCCCTCGCGCAGGCGAAACGGGCGCTGGCCGCCGGGATCCGACCACAGTGGGCGACCGGGGACGAGGTGTACGGACGCAGCCGGGAGTTGCGCGAGTTTTTGGAAGGCGCCGGCATCGGCTATGTGTTCGCGGTGCCCGTCGACCACCAGCTCACCACCTCCGGCGGCGGGCGCATGCGCGCGGACCAGGCACTGCACCTGGTCGAGCCGGACGGGTGGAACCGCCGCTCGTGTGGAGCGGGCGCGAAGGGCCAGCGCTACTACAACTGGGCGTGGATCGCCACCGACCACCCGCGCCGATGGCTGCTCATCCGCCGCTCCATCGCCGCCCCGAGCGAGATCGCGTACTTCTACGCCTACGCGCCCGAGGGCCATCCCTGCCCCCTGACCGACCTGGTCAAGATCGCCGGGATGAGATGGAAGGTGGAGGACGACTTCCAGGACTCGAAATCCACCGTCTCACTCGACCAGACCCAGGTCAGGCGCTACCGGGCGTGGAAACGCCACGTCACTATGGCCATGGCGGCCCTCGCCCTGCTCGCCGTGCTCGCGGCCATCGACAGGACCAGCCACCCCGCCCCCATCCTGCCCGACGATCCCGACCAGGACCCGCCGGCCGATTGCGGCGCGATCGCGCTTACCGTCCCCGAGGCCCAGCGACTGTTTCACCTGCTCACCATGCGCATCCGCGACCTACCGCCGCCAGCCATGCGCGCCCAGATCGCCCGGCATCTGAACTGGTCCGACTGGCGGCGACATCACCAGGCCCGAGCCCGCTGGCACCACTACCGAACCCGACTCGCCCTCGCTGAATGACACCGCGTCAGGTCGCGATCTACGACTGGAGTACTATGTGACAACTATCGCACTTTGGCTCAGGATTGTTTTATAGCAGGCCCGGAATTCGGCCGCGTCAGAACTGGAAATATATGCACTGGACGTGCGTGAAATCCGCGCGCAGGCCAGCGGCGCGAGTGCCCCATTCCGTGAAATACAACTCGGTGATGGCTTCCGCGACGATCGGATGCAGAACCTCCTCCGTCGCTCCGGCTTCCTGGAGCTCCAGGATCTGCTTCACGTAGGTGAGCGAGATCGGGGTGGTGATGGTGCGGATACGCCCGTCGTCCGAGCTGCCAGAGCACGTGAATCCGAAGTTCGCCGTCACCTCCACCATCATCCCGCTGGAAGTGGAAGCCTGCTCTCGCACCTGTGCCCTGACCTGCGGTTGCCACTCGGATTCCGTCTCGTCCACCAGGGCGGCCTGGAGCCGCTTCTGCAGGGTCGTCAGCTTCCCGGCGCGGTAGCGCTCAACCGTCCGGCGCGAGACGCCCAGGCGCTCCGCCAAGGCCTTGGTCGACCTTTTCGCCCGCGTGAGGCTGAAATCTTGGGTAGGTGTGGTCGATTCGAGTGGCCACGCCGTTCAGGCACCCAGGTCGTAGTCTCCCTACTCAGCACTGCGATAGAGCGGTCTGCGGCACGTGCGTGACGGTAGTTGTGCTGTACGGAGCCAAGGTCACCGTGACGTACATGAACATCAGTCGGCCTTCCTGAAGACCTCCGACATCCCGTCTCCCGTGTCATGGGTCAGCAGCCCCGTCGCGTCCGGCGCGATCAGGCCGATGCGAGTGGCCAGTTCCCGGCCGTGTACGTCGACGGCCGCCTCGATGAGGCCCGCGAGCGCGCCCAGCGCGGTCCGAGCGCGGAAACGGGCCACGGCTCCGCAACCGACGGCGACCAGCGCGGCCGGCCACCACCAGCAGGCGAGCAGCGCGTAGCCCGCGGCCCAGGCTGTGAGGCGGGCCGCGGCGCTGAAGGAGTCGCGGGCCGACTGGATCTGCCGTCCGGCGAGCTCAGGGAGGATCAGCCACAGACGCGGCCACAAAGCGGCGAGGTCCACGCCGTAGGCGGCCTCGACGCGGTCCGCCGTCGCCTGCATGCGATCGCCGTACCAGGTGGGGCGGGTCGGTTCGCGCAGCGCGATGCGGTCGCGGGCCTCGCTGAGGGCTTGGATCCGCGCCCATGTGCTTCTCGGGATCGTCACCGCGCCGTTCGCTCCGGCAGCAGTCGGGTTGGCGTGCGCGACGGCCTCCTCGACCTTCGCATCCCTTTCCTTCCATTGCCGCTCGCGTCGTGCAGTGCGGGCAAGCGACAGGGGGTCCCGGCCGAAGCGCAGCCAGTACTGTTCGATCGCGCCGCCGAGAAACTGCGCGGCAAGTGAGGCCGCAGCCGCGGTGAGCAGGACGAGCGCCGCCAGGAGTGCGGCGGTGCCGGTTCGGTCGAGTGCGGGGCGGGCGGCGAGGCCATCCAGGGTGGCGCGCAGCCGGTCGACGTCGTGCCAGTGGCGGTGCCCCAGGGTGGTGCCGATGGCTGTGACGGCGAGAAAGAGCGCACCGGGCAGCACCAGCAGGTTCAGCCAGCGTTCGGTGAGTTTGCTGCCCAGAGTGTCGAGGAGTGGGTTCATGGGGTCGGTGGCCCGGGGGTCACTCTTCGGGGCGCAGACGCCGTTTGTGCATACGCGTGTCATGGACGGCGCAGTGCGGGGCGGGCAGTAGGTCGCGGGCCCGTTCCAGTCGGCTGCAGCTGGCCGGTCCCGGGCACACAGCCACCTTGATGTGCGTCGCAACGCCAGGAGTGGTGGCACCCCGGGATTCGTTGAGCAGGCCCCGCGCGTCCCCGGCCTGGCGCAACAGGTGATCCAGGTGGTCGTAGCAGGCCGCCAGTACGGCGGCGTCCGCGCCCGACCGCAGCAGGGCCAGTGCGCGCTCGGCCGCCGCCTGGACCTCGGGCAGCCGCCGCACGTCGCCCGACGAGCCGAGCAGGGCGCACAGTGCCGCTGTTCTCTGGGCGAGAGCGGAGCGATCGGGCTGTACGGTCATTCCCCAAGTGTGCCGCAGATTGTGCACAGTTGGTGTTGGCTATTACGGCGGCGGAGTCGATAGGGGGCGGCAACGTGCGGGATGATCGGGACCGGCTGGTCCGGGCGATCCGTGATCGCGTCATGCAGTACGGGACTGCGGACGGGCGTGTGAACAGGGACGCCGTGTTCGGCGACAAGGCGGATGCTGAACTTCGGGCACTGCTGAGGACCGCCGACATGAGGACCGACCTGGAGGCCCGGCACGCGGCCGGCTGGCTCTGTGCCGTCCGCGCGACGGCCGACCCGGGGGACCACGGCCGCCTCCACGGGAGCATGGCCGGAACCCTGCTCTTTCCGGTGTGGGTGGCCGATCCGCGACTCGTGCCGCCCCAACTGGCGGCGGTCTTTGCAGTCATCGACCGTGCTGTGCACCCCGACCCGGCGAGCGCCGACGGTCCCGCCGAGTGGGCAGGCGAGTGCGCCGCCCTCGTAATCGCTGCGGAGGGACAGCAGGACAATCCGCCGCCGGACGCCTCCGAAGATGTCCTCCGGCTCTACGAGTCGGCCGCGCGGTACGGCGCCATGACCCCCTCGCGCGAGGTGCATCTCGTCACCGCTATCGGGTGCGGCACCCTCGCCGTCCTCGCGACTCCGGACAACGACCCCGAGTCCGCGGCTCGGCTCGAGGGTCTGTCCTACGCAGTGGCCCTCGCCGGGATGACCTGGCCGTTCGGAGACCTGGGCGTCGCTCGGGTCCGGTTCGGCCACCGTGTCCTCGAGAGCATCCCGCCCGACTCCCCAGACCGGCTCGTCGCCCTCAGCGATCTGGGCATCCAGCTCCTGGAGCGCTACCGACGGTCATACGACCCGGAAGACCTGCACGAGGCGGTCGGCATCGCGCGTGACGTGCTGGCCCAACTGCCGCGGGAGAGCCCGCATCTGTCCCACTGTCTCAGCGCCCTGGGGAGCGCGCTGTTGACACTCCGGGAGCAAGAAGACAGCACCCCCGAGGAGTACGACGAGGTGGTGGACCTGTTCCGCCAAGCCGCCCCCGACGATCCGAAGGGGCCGGCGGTTGCAGGCCTCAACCTGGGCCTCGCGCTCGTACTGAGGGCCCAGCGCGCCGGCCGGGTGGACGACCTGGACGAGGCAGTCCACGTGCTGACCGAGGCACTCCGAGCGTCCCGGGATCCGGAACAAAGCGCCGCGATCCGCCAAGTCCTGGGCAGCGCGGCCCTGATCGGCGGCGATCCGGCCGAGCTGGAGACGGCGATCACGCACCTCTCCGCCATGGCCGACACATCCTCGGAGCTGACGCCTCATACCGCGCCACAACTGCTCGCTCCCGCCTTGGCCCGATACGCCCGGTACGAGCGCGATCCGGAAGGAAACAGGGCGGATCTGGCGGCGGCACTGCGGCTCCTGCGGCAGGCCGTGGCACTCCTGCCGCCGGACCACCCGCTGCGGCCTGAGACGCTCCACAGCCTCGGCCAGGTACTGAAGAGCAGCTACGAGCGGCGGGGAAAACAAGAGGAGGTGAGCGAGGCCGTGCGAGCTCAGCGGGAGGCGGTGGCACTTACCCCCGAAGGGCACAAGATGTTCGAAACGCGGATGCTCGACTTAGGCATGGTGTTGACTTTGCGGCACCTGCTGACCGATGACGGCGAGGACCTGCGAGAAGCCCAGGAGTGCTGGCGCAGGGTGGTGCCATCGCCCGGCCTGGACCGCGCGGCCCACGCGACGCTGCTGGACAAGGTGGGGGCCATTCGGTTCACGGCCATTGCGCGCGCCCCCGAGTCGGTTGCCCAACTCGATGAGTCAGTAAGGCTCTTCAGGGATGCACTCGCCCTCACCCCGGAGGGCGACCCGCTGTTGCCCAACCGGCACCTCGGCCTCGCCGCCGCCCTGTTGGCCCGCTTCGCGCACACGCAGCGGCGCGGCGACGCCCGCGAGGCACGCAAGCTGGCCGACATGGTGATCGCGGCGCTGCCTCCGAACTCCCCCGACCTGCCGAACGCTCTGGCCGTGGCCGCAGGCTCGCGCATCGCGAGCTCACGCAACCACGTCCGGGACGAGGCGGTCACGCTGGCCCGCCAGCTGATCGAGATCACCCCGCCCAACCACCCCCGGCGCGCCCTGCGGCTGGCGAATCTCGGCCACGCCCTGGTCGTCCGAAGGGCGGGCCGCCTGCGAGCCGACCTGGTCAAGGCGGCTGAGGCGTACCAGGAAGGGGCCCTGCAACAGCACTGCGCCCCTTCCCAGCGCCTGGATGTCGCACGGTTCTGGGGCAACCTCCAGGCGGAGCTCGGTGACTGGGCAGGCGCATTGGACGGCTATGCGGTGGCGGTTGACCTCCTGCACTCTGTCGCGCCCCGCCACCTCGCCCGCGACGACCAGGAGATACTGCTGAGCCGAGCCGTCGGGCTGGGTGCCGCAGCGGCGGCCTGCGCGGTGCGCTGCGGCCGCCCCGGGCTCGCGGTCGGTCTGCTCGAACAGGCCAGGGGCGTACTCCTCTCCCACGCCTTCGACGCCGACAGCGATCTGACCCGGCTCCGGGAAGTGGCCCCGGACCTCGCCGACCGCTTCGAAGAACTCCGGGATGCCCTGGACACGGCTACCGACAGCCAGGATCAGAGGTTCCTCGAGGAAGAGATCCCTGGCGCCGCGCACGGCCCCGACGCCGGCGCCGATCTGCGGCAGCGACTGGCCGCCGAGTGGCGGGAGCTGACTGAGCGGATCCGCGCCAACCACCCGGAACTCGGCCTGCTGCGGCCGGTGCGGGAGTGGGACGAGCGGGAACTGCGCGCGACGGCCGCGGCAGGCCCGGTGGTGCTGGTCAACGTCTCCCCGTACGGGAGCGACGCACTGGTCGTCACCCAGCGATCCATCGACGCCGTACCACTCCCTGGGCTGGATCCAGCGACGACATCGGCCCGCTGGCAGGCCTTTCAGGACGCGCTGTCGCGTATCGAGACGCCCCGAACCTCCCGCACCGAGTCCCTGCGCGCACAACAAGTCGTCCGCGACACGCTCACCTGGCTGTGGCAAGCGGTCACCGGACCCGTCCTCGACCACCTGGGCATCCCGGCTGCCCCCGCCGGACCGCTGCCCCGTGTGTGGTGGGCGCCCGGCGGCGTCCTCGGCACCCTGCCGTTGCATGCCGCAACCCCCCAGGAGGGTGCGCCAGGTGCGTTAAACCGGGTCGTCTCCTCGTACACGCCGACTTTGCGAGCTCTGCACCACGCCCGGCAACGCGCCGCCCGCCCGGCGGGCACCGGTGCGCTCGTCGTCGCCGTCGGCCAAGCCAGCGGCCTCGCACCGCTGCCCGCCGTACACCGTGAAGCCGAACACCTCGCCCGGCTGCTGCCCAGCGTTCAGGTGCTGACCGGCGCGTCCGCCACTCACTCCTCGGTGGTCTCCGCCCTGCCCCGGTACGCGTATGCACACTTCGCCTGCCACGCCCTGGGGGATCTCGAGCGCCCGTCCGCCAGCCGGCTCGTCCTGCACGATCACGCCGAACATCCGCTCACTGTCCGCGACCTCGCCCGGCTCAGGCTGCCGTCGGTCCGGCTCGCCTACCTCTCCGCCTGCGACACCCTGCGGACCAGCCCCGAGCTCGCCGACGAGGCCGTCCACATCGTCAGCGCCCTCCAGATCGCGGGCTTCCCCCATGTCGTCGGCTCGCTGTGGCACGTCGACGACACGATCGAAGCCGGTGTCGCCCAGGACGTGTACGAGGCGCTGGGCACGGGCGACGGCGCACTGGACGTCGACCGGACAGCCGAGGCCCTGCACTCCGCCGTGTGCGCGCTGCGCGACACATATCCCCAGACTCCAAGCCTGTGGGCATGCCAGGTGCATGCAGGTCCCTAGGCGTTCTGCCCGGGGAGGTTCGGCCTCGGGACTGGTGAGCTCGCATGTTCAGGTGTCGCGTATTCGCGGCCGAGCCCAGATGCGGCTCGCGCTGAGTGATCTGCGCGAGCTCGGCGGCACCCGGCAGTCTGCTGGTCGGCGATTGACATGATGGGCAGCGGCAAGTCTCAGGTGTCTCTAGAGGAGCGACTATGGCGTTCAAGACCGGAGTCGCCGAACGGGACGAGTGGTCCTATTCGCCGGCTGTCGGCGTCGGACCGCTCCGGTTCGGTATGACCGTCGACGAAGTGGTCGAGGCGGCTGAGATACTCGGCCAGACGAAGGTCAGCGATTGTGCGCGGGACCACGCGATCTTCTCGCCGACTTGGAAGGTCGAAGTCCACCGTCGCGGGGTGGCTTCTTCACCGCCTGCCGTCACGGCCTATGTGAGCCAAGTTGTGGGGCTGTTCTGCATCGCTGCCGACGCCGTGCACGGTCCCCAGGTCGCGTACGACGGACTCCCGCTGGTCGGGAGAGACCTGTCGGAGCTGGAGAGCGACGCAATCGCGTATGCCGAGGCGATGGACGTGCACTTTCGCGTCACGCCCGAGGGCTACGCAGGGCCGGATGATTCCGGGGTCGTGATGCGCGGGCAACTAGTCGGGCAGGTCCTCCGATCGCGTCCGTTGTTCATGGTGACGCGCGACGGCGCGAATACTGAATGGGACTCGATGCCCTCCGAGGAGTACCGCGTCAACGGCCAGTCCACGGCCTGACGTGGTGTGACTCATGACGTGGGGTGGAGGAGGTACGCCCGAATACGCCAGTTCACCAGTCGAGGCCGCGTTCGGGGCGCCCGTTAATGCACGAAGGCGAGTTCCTTGATCACATCCGTCGCTGCGTTGTCCGCTTCATGGAGACGGGCGCAACCGGCGACCTGCAGCGATCACTGGCTGTGGTCGCCAGGGGCGTATCGGCTCCAGGTTCCGCCGGCCTCCGTGACGAGGTGGGTGGTGGTCTTGTCGTGGTAGCCGAGGGCCCGGGCGACCACAGGTGCGGGGGCTTGGAGGACCAGTTGGCGGATCGCTGAGGCCCGGCCGCGCTGGGCGGGAACTCCGGCGGCTCGGAGCTGGTCGAGCAGGCTGGTCGGGTCCATCGGATGCCCGGGCTGCCGGCCGGGGAACAGCCAGGCCGTGCTGCGGCTGCTGGCGCGGGCGAGCCGGGGCTGTTCAGCCAGGTAGGCGCGCACGAGACTGGCGACGGGTCCGGGCAGCGGCGACGGAGGGTCTCCGAGCCGGAGCATGAGGGCATCACCGTCGTCGATGACGTCCTCGGTGGTCAACCGGACGATGCGACTGATGGGTTGGGCATAGAGCAGGACGAGCGAGGACGCGGTTCGAGTTCGCAGCGGCAGGGTCTCGTCGTGCAGGACGCGGCGGAGGACGGCGAGGCGGCGGTGCTGGTGCATCGGGGCCTGGTCCTGCTTGATCACGTGGGGCGGCAGGGCGAGTCGGGGCATGGCGCCGTTGCCCATGCACCAGCGCAGGAAGGGCTGGGCGGGTCGGCGGGTGGCGTAGTTGTCCGCGTGCCAGGCGTCGAGGTCGGCCTGTCGGCACTGGTCAAAGGTCCGGTTGCGGGCTGCGAGCCAGGTGAGGAAGGCGTCACCCTGGGTGATTTGCTGCCGGGCCTCGTGGGTGGGGGAGCGTCCGAGCGGCCCGGCTTCGGCCTTCGCTCGTAGGCGCCGCAGTTGGTGCCAGGTGGCGAATCGGTGCAGGAGCTGGTGTCGCGCGGGATCCTCGACCGCCGTGAGGCGCTCGGCGAGCCAGCGTTCGTAGAGCAGGAGCCGCCGGTCCGCGTGGGGCAGGATGTTGCTCTCCATGAGCAGGTCGCGCAGGTGGGCGGCCGTGCGCCAGTGCTCCTGCTGCTGCAGGCCCTCGTGGCTGATCGGGACGCGACCGCTCGCCAGGTCCTGCAGGAGGCGAATGACGTTGGGGCGGCGGAGCCAGATCAACCTGCTCTTGGGGCGGTCAAGCTCCAGGAGCAGGTCCATGAGGGGCACCAGCTGGGGGCGAACCTGGCCGGTGCCGTCGTCGAGGAGGCTGGCGAGCCGGTCGGCCAGGGTGCAGTGTTCGCAGAGCCGGCGACCGAGCAGCATCCCCTCGAAGCCGCAGCGGTCGCAGAAGAAGTCGCGGCTGATCCCCGCACAGTCGCGGCAGACCGAGACGCCATCCGGATCGCGGCCGGGCAGCAGCCGGTCCGTGCCGCAGCCCGGACAGCGGCCCCGGACGCGCATGGCGCGCTCATAGCAGGTGCGGCAGATCGGCCCGTCAGACCACTCGGCCAACTTCGCCCCTCGTCGGCTACAGCGCGAGCACGTGCGGACGTGCCAGCGTTCGTACTCCTCCGGCGTCATGATCAGTCCTCCGTCAGCCTGACCCGCTTGGGTCGGCGGGCGGCCAGGTCGATCGGCGCATCCTGGCCGACGGCCCGCCGGGCGGTCAGATTCTCGGCCGAGGTAGCGATCAAGTCGGTGGCCGTGCAGCCGAGGATGTCGCAGAGCGCCGCCAGCACCGGCAGCGATAGCCGTTCCGGGGTTCCGGAGACCAAGCGGTGGACCTGGGAGGCGGACAGGGTGATGCCCCGCTCGGACAAGTGGGGCATCAGCTCGGTGACCGTGAACATGCCGCGCGAGCCCATCAGCTCGCGCAGGCGCCACCGGTAGCTGATCTGGCGTGGCATCAGGAGATCCTTCCCGGCCGCAGGGCGGCCTCGACGGTGGCGTCCAGGACGCGGCGCAGGGTGCGGGTGCGGAAGTCGGAGGAGACGCAGGTGTAGATCGCGGTGGTGGATGCGTGGTCGTGGCCAACCTGGTGCTGGACGAACAGCGGGTCGAAGCCGGCTTCGATCAGGTGGGTGATGTGGGACCTGCGCAGGGAGTGGAACTCCAGGGCTGGGTCGAGGCCGAGGGCGTCGCGGTAGGCCGCGAAGCGTGAGTCCAGGCGCTGCAGTCCGACCCGCGGTCCCCGCTCGGAGGGCCAGAGGGCTGGGCCGGTGGCGTGCCGCATGCCCGGCCGGACCTCGCTGATCCACTCGTCGACGGTGTCGGGTGTCCACTGCCAGACGGTCAGCACGCTGCGGCGTTTGGGCGGTGAGCCCTTCTTCGCCTTGCCGTAGCGGACCTGAAGAGTGCCGTACTCTCCGAACTCGCGCCCTTCGGGGTTGCGGCCGAAGTCGGTGAGGTCGAGCATGCGGGTCTCGTTGCGCCGAAGGCCGTAGGCGTAAGCGGTCTTGAACAGGGCGGCGTCGCGGAAGGCCGGCAGCCAGCCTTTGCGGCCCTTGCCGCGGACCCGCAGGACCTGGTCGTCGGCGTAGTCGAAGAACGCCTCCAGCTCGGGCTTGGTGAACGCTCGGCGTTCCGGCTCGCCCTCGGCCTCGTCTGCGTGCACCGCCGCGTTCCAGTCGTGGACCACCTGGACCGGGTGCGTGCCGAACAGGCGCAGGCACTCCTCCGTCCACCCGTAGGCCGGGTTGGTCAGGAAGTCGCAGAACTGCCGTACCGCACCTAATGGTGACGTCGGGTATTGGAACTGTCCGAATGCCTCTGATCCGGAACCCCCGGTGTGCGGCCTGGGAGCCGACGTCAGCCTTGCTTGAGTATGCGAGCGCTCAGACCTGTTCGAAGTGGAACGCCTTGATGAAGCAGTCTCGGGGCTGGGCGACTGCGAAGAGGATGCAGTCCACGAGTGACTGACCGGTGAGGGGATCCTTGGCCTCGCGCGGGGTGGTCTCCCACTCCTCGGAGAGCGGGTCGGTGTTGTCGAAGTCGGGCGGGTAGAGCGATATCATCCGGACACCTTGGGGCCGTAGGCGCTTGGAGAGGATCTCGGTGAACCCGGCCTGTGCGCTCTTGGCTGCATAGAAGGCGGCGTGTGCGTCCGAGCGGTGATGTCCGGCCGTTCCGCAGGCGGAGACCATCGTCACCACGTCCGGCTTGTCCGAGTTGAGCAGGAGCGGGAGGAAGTTCTTCACGGTCAGGACCGTGCCCGTGGCGCCGGATGCAATGGTGTCGACGATATCGGCGTCGGATACTCCCTGGAGATCCGGCCCTTCGAGGTAGCGCGAGCCGTTGTTGATCAGGATGTCGACGCGGTCGGTGTGCTGGGCGACGCTGGAAGCGAAGTCGCTGATTGAGGCGGGATCCGTCAGGTTGCAGGCGTAGGCATGGATCCGCTGGTGGCCTCGGTCTCGGATCTCATCGCGGACACGCTCAGCGGCAGCGAGGCTGCGTGCGGACAGGAAGATCTCGGCGCCGAGGTCTGCGAGCCGGATGGCCAGAGTTCGCCCGAAGTCGCGGCCGGCAGCAGTGATGACAACGTGGTGGTTGTCGAATCTCATGATTTTGCTCCTTATTCGTGGACCGGCTGTTGTTGCGGTGAAGCGCGGCGGCTGACCTCGGCGGCGTAGGTGGCCCAGTCGCCTGCGGAGAGCCGTTGCCAGGCGACGGCGACGTCGGTGTGGATGCCCAGGGTGCGGGCGAGGATCGCGGCGGGGATCTCGGTGGCGAGCTGGAAGAGTGCGGTGCTGCGGGCCTGGTTGGGCCGGATCCCGAGCTGGTTCAGCCGCTGGGTCAGCTGTGTGGTGCTGATCGGGCGTCCGGGCTGGCCGCCGGGGAAGAGCCAGGGTGAGGGGGCCAGGGCGCCGATGGTCGCGTGGCCCTTGCGGTTCGCGGCGACGGTGCGGGCCAGTGCGGCGACGGGCTCGGGCAGCTGGACGGGTGCATCGCCGAGATGGAGACGTACTGCCTGGGCGCCGACCTCGATGTCCTCGGTGGTCAACCGGTGGATCGCTGAGGGTCCTTGGGCATAGAGGAGGAGCAGTAGCCCGGCGAGGCGGTCTTCGGGCTTGAGGGTGTCGTCGTGCAGGAGTCGGCGTGCGACGTTCCACCGGTGCTCGTCATCGAGTGGCTGGGTGGGGCCGTTCCAGCGGATGGCGGGGACGTGGACGGTGGTGAACTTGTTGGTGCGAGCCCAGCGGATGAAGTGCCCGGCTGTGTGGCGGTAGGTCGCGGAGTCGTCGGTGAGCCAGCGGTCGAGGTCGGCTTGCTGGCAGGTAGCCAGGGTGAGGTCGTGGGCTGTCAGCCAGGTAAGGAAGGCGACGGCCGCGTGGGTGCGTTGACGTGCGGAGTTGAACTGCTGCGGGGTGATGGGGCGGCCGTTGCTGCGTCGGCGAAGCCGCCGGACCAGATGCCAGATCGCGTACCGGTGTAGAACTTTGCGTTGTTCGGGGTCCGGCTGGGGTGCGAGGAGGCCGGTGAGGAAGCGTTCGAGGCGGACCATGTACTCGTCCCGCTCGGGCAGGGCACCGACGCCGACGAGGACTTGGCGGAGGTGGGCGAGGGGCGGGCTGCCGGGCAGCTCGTCGAGGGCCTCGTGAGTCAGGGCTCGTCTGCCGGCCGCGAGGTCGGCCAGGACCGGAGACACGGACGGCTTGTTCAGCCACCGCGTGGCGGTGAGTGGGTGCTCGGTGGTGGCGATGTTGTTCCGCAGGGCTTGGAGACCGGGGTGGAGGGCATCGGACGGAGGGCCCAGGAGCTCGTTGAGGCGCCGATTGATGAGACAACGAGCGCACTGGCCGGGGTGCGGGTAGTCGGGATCGCTGCAGGTGGGGCAGGTGTGCCAGACCTCAGGCGCGGTGCAGGCCAGGCAAAGGGGCTGGTCGAGAGTTCCGGAGACGACCGCCGCGACGCCGCCGCAGGCTGAGCACGGCGCGGAGTGACGTTGGCAGTCCAGGCACCATGGCCGACCCGTAGTCCGGGAGGTGCCGCAGGGTTTCTCCGCGTCGCAGATACTGCAAGTCGCGGTGGACAAGGAGGGGCAGCTTTGGCAGAGCGGGCCGTCCGGTGTGCGGGTGTTCACGACCCTTCGTCGGCCGCAGTTGATGCAGGTCTCCAGGTTCGCCGGGTCGCTGACCAGGCAGTTCGGACACACTGGCCGGCCTTGGTCGTCGCTGGTGGCGGGCTCTCGGCGGGCTCCGCATCCCGAGCACTCCTCGGTGCGGGAGTGGGAGATGCACATGCGGCAGACCCGCTTTCCGTCCAGAGGCTTGTCGATGCGTACGACTCTGTGGCAGCCGGGGCAGGACGGCCGGACGATCCCGGCGATGCCGGCCTCGTGCAGCAGGTCGATCAGCTTGAGGATCGCGCGGTGGGGTGCGAGGTGGCCGTCGCCGGTCAGCAGAGCTGGATGGGATTCCAGGGACCAGGCAAGTTTCCTCTGGTAGGAGGGACGAGGTGCCGATCGACGGACCGCGTCGGAGACCGTCTCCCGTTCGGCCTGCGGATCCAGTTCAGCGATCAGGGCGCCGATCGCTGCGATGGGGTCACGTCCGTCGTCGTCCGGGCACTTGGCGCATCGTGGCCGCCCGGTCCGGTCGCGTGAAGTGACCCGGCGGGTGTTTCCGCAGGCAGCACACGGCTCGGGCTGTGGCTGCCCGCAGTTCCAGCAGTACCAGTCGTTGCCGCGGCGCTGGAGCGTTCGTATCTGCCTGCCGCATTCGGCGTAACACGGCGGCGAGACCCTCTGGGCCCCGGCCTCACGCAGGGCGATGAGCAGGTCGCCGACGGCCCTGGGCGCCGGCGAGCGGCCGTCGTTCAGAACGCGGGGATGCTCAGTGAGATGTGCCGCGAGGAGGCGTGACTTCGAGCGTCCGCCCGCGACGCTGGCGACCACGGCACGGATCCGGTCCGGCTCCAGCTGATGTTCGATGGCCGCGACCAGGTCCGCAATGAGCCCGATCGGGTCGGAGACGGCCCGCTCGGGGTGCCCGGGTGCGGTCACGGCCGCTCGAAACCGCTGATGCGGGCTCGCTTGGGTCGCAGGTCACCGACGCCTGCCTCGGCACCGACAGCCTTCTTTGTTCGGGTAGCGGTTCCGGCACCCGCCGCGGCGGTCGGCTCGATGAGGTCGTCCATGGTGCAGTTGAGGATGTCGAGCAGGGCCATGAGGATTTTCAGGCTGAGCCGCTCGGGGCGCTCGACGACGAGCCGGTAGACCTGGCTGGACGACAGGGTGATGCCCCGTTTGTCCAGTAGCGGGATGAGGTCGGTGGTGGAGAAGAGCCCTCGGTCGGCCATGATCTTGCGCAAGTGCCAGTGGTAGTCGAGCTTCGCGGCCATCAGCGGTCCTTGTCTGCGGGGAACGGGGCGAGCGCGGGCGCAAGTGCCCTGTGGAGCATGGTGTTCATGAAGTCGTCGCTGACGTGGGTGTAGATAGCGGTGGAGCTGTCATTCTCGTGACCGACTTGCTGCTGGAGAAACCGGCGGTCAACCCCGTTCTCTGTGAGGTGGGTGACGTAGGAGTGGCGAGCGGAGTGGACGGTCAGCGCCTTCGGGAGCTTCAGCGCGTCGCGGTAGGCGACGAACCGGCACCGAGCACGACGCACCCACCGGACCGCAGCCTGCGCACAGCTACCGCGAACTCGTTGGCGGGCCGCTGGACGGAGGAAGAGATCACCACCGGCGCACACACCTGATCACCACTCACAGCGCCTACGGGCCGGGCGGGAGAACCTCGTACGGGCCGACGTTCAGCCGTCCTGACGGGCCGTGGGTCTGGGAGGGCGACGTCCCCTGACCACCCCGGCGCCCTTCCGAGCACTCCCCCGCACATCCTGAGGTGGCAGGCGGCGCTAACGCCAATCCGGAACCCGTCGGCGTCACACGAAATGCGCCACGGATGACACCTGATGGCCCGTCTGTACTGAAGCAATTACTAGCAGTTAGCGTCCATGGGCACCTGATCTTGTCCGGTTGGGCCGCGTTGAACCGGAGAGTCCCCGACTCGTTGACTTGTTCGCGGAGGCGAGAAAACGGGTCGTTGCCGAGATCGAGGGTGCACAGCAGCCCGAGACCGGCGATCCGTTCAACCGGGGAGGCGGATTCGGTCGCTCGTGGCCCCTGACCCAATCGCCCCCCACGGGTGCCAACTGCAACCGCTGATCTCCGACACCTGTCTCCACCTTCATGACAGCCAACGGAAGGCCGCGATCCACCCCGAACGACCGGGAGCTACGACTGTGGAAGGTTGGCCGGGCCCTCACGGTCGCCTTCGCTGTCGCAGTTCTGGCAGCGGGCAGCGTCTTCTACGGCTTGGTGTACCTGCTGGACTTCCAGGAGATCGACAACACCAAGAAGCTCGACGCCGCGACGCTCTTCGACCTGGTGAAGCTCTCCTTCGGAGTGGTCGCTGGGGCCGGCGCGCTCGTCGCCCTGGTCGTCGCCTACCGCCGTCAGCGCGTCGACGAGGCTGGCGCCCACCGCGAAGCCACCCGGCTCCACACCGAACGCTTCTCTCAGGCGGTCGACAAGCTCGGCTCGGACTCCCCGGCCGTCCGGCTCGGGGGCGTCCATGCCCTGGCCGGTCTTGCCGACGACGCCCCCGACGACAGCCTGCGGCAGACCTGCATCGACGTCCTGTGCGCCTACCTCCAGCTCCCCTTCACCCCCGACCCCGGCGACGACCCGACCCACCAGGAGGAACACCACCAGTACCTGGCTTTCCGCAAGGTCCGGCACACAATCCTGCGCCTCATCGGCGACCACTACCGACGCCCTCGTGGAACCCATCGCTCCTGGCAGGGCTGCGATCTCGACCTCACCGGCGTCACCATCGACAGCAACCTGGACTTGCGAGGGGCGACGTTCTCCGGCGGCACGGTGTCCTTCGGCGGTGCCACGTTCTCCGACGGCATGGTGTCTTTCAACGAGGCGACGTTCTCCGGCGGCGAGGTGTCGTTCCACAGAGCGGTGTTCTCCGGGGGCATGGTGTCCTTCGACGATGCGACGTTCTCCGGCAGCGTGGTGTTGTTCGGCCCAGCGACCTTCTCCGGCAGCGTGGTGTCGTTCGCTAGGGTCGCCTTCTCCGGCGGCACAGTGTCCTTCAGCGGAGCGACGTTCGCAGACCACGGGGTGTCATTCCACGCCGCGGCGTTCTCCGGCAGCGACGTGTCCTTTATGCACGCGACGTTCTCCGGCAGTCATGTGTTCTTCGAGCACGCGGCGTTCGCCAGCGGCGAGGTGTCGTTTCACGAAGCGTCGTTCCGTGACGGCGAGATGTCCTTCGAGCACGCGACGTTCTCTGGCGGCGAGGTGTCGTTCTACAGAGCGGCGTTCTTCGGTGGAACGGTGTCGTTCCGCGACACGACGTTCCGCGGCGGCTTGGTGCCCTTCAACGAGGCGACGTTCTCCGGCGGCGAGGTGTCGTTCCGCGCAGCGGCGTTCTCCGACAGCGAGGTGATCTTCCACGGCGTGACGTTCTCCGGCAGCACGGTGGCCTTCCGCGACACAACGGGCCCGGTCCCCATTGGGCTTCTCACTGCCTTCAGCACTTCTCCTCCTGGGTCGGTCATCCTTCCCCCAGCTTGGCTGCCCGTGAATCCATAGAGAGGGGGAGGCCAAAACGGTCGGTTGCGCCCCCACCTGCCTCTGGAGTGCTCGTACGGGGGGAACTGCAACCAGCAGCGAACTGCCTGCCATCGTCGGAGCGTCGGCCCGGTCATGGAACAGATCGCCCCTCTTCACGTCTCGGAACCGGACCTGCTGGTCGTCGACCTCACCGCGGCGGACGAAGAGACCGTCCAGGCCGCGATCAATGCGCTCGTTCGGCGCTGGGCAACGTCGGGCGGTGGCCGGGTTCGCCGTGTACCTGGCGAGCCTGGGGTGACGGCGAGGCTGTATGCAGATATCCGCCGCGTTGGGTCCGAGGGCGCTGCGGCGCCGGACTGACTCCCGGGCCGCTACGTGCTCAATCCCCTCGCCCCGCACGGGCCGCCTGGACGCTCTCCTCCAGCGCCGCCAACAGATCCACCGGCGCCGCCGGCCCCACGGGCTCGACCAGCTCGCCGCCGCTGAGTTTCGCCGTGACCAGCTGCTCCAGGGCGTGCCCGTACCCATCCTGCAGCTCGCTCTCCTCGATGCCGGGCAGTGATCCGATCAACGTCTCAGCGAGTTCGAGCTCCCGGTCTGTGACGGGCGCGGACGGAGCGAGATCACCGGGGTCACGCAGCTCGTCGGCCCAGAGCAGGGTCTGGACAACGAGCACGCCATGCCGTGGACGCAGCAGCGCCAGCCGCTCCCGGCTCCTGATGGCGATCTTGGAAACGCCCACGAATCCGGTCCGGGCGAGGGCTTCGACGAGCAGGACGTACGGTCGGTCGGCCCCAGGACCGTTGGGCCCCGCGAAGTACGGCTTGCCGTAGCTGATGGGGTCGATGTCCTGGCCCGGGACGAAGTCGAGTACCTCGATGACACGCTTGGTCGGCAGCGGAAGGTGGGCCAGATCGTCATCCGTCAGCGACACCACATTGCCGTCGGGCATCGCGAAGCCCCGCCCGACTTCCTCGTACGGGATTTCCCGGCCCTCGACCCGGCAGAAGCGCCGATGCTCGACCCGGCCGAAGTCGGTGGTATGAATCTCGTGGAGCTGCACCCGGTGCTCTTCGGTGGCGGCGAACAGCTGGACGGGTAGCGCGACCATCCCGAACTGGATGACGCCGGACCATGTAGCCCTCATGCTCCCAGCGTCGACGGCTGACGGCCGAGACGCATCCCCGAACCGCGCGTCTGGCCTCGGCCGAATCCGGCGCCTCACGGAGGCGCGGGCCCTCGCTGTTCGAGCGCCCAGGTGGAGACGCAAGGCGGGGCCCTACGGTCCCGATGCCGCCCGGGGCGCGGGAAGGATTGGGGAGCGGTGGGGATCACGGCTCACCGGTGATGGGTTCGCGCGTCGCGCAGCAGCCTCCCCACTCACCAGCCGAGGCCCCGCAGACTCCTCGCCGTGTCGGTGAGCGTCACCACCGCCTGCCCTCGCGACTCCCCCGAGCGCTGCGATGCGCGGGCAGGACGCGACGCTGGAACGGCTCCGCGTCGACCGCCAACTCGAAGAGGCCCTGGCCCACGGCCCCGACCCGCTCCACCTCGCCGAGGTGTTCGGCCTCGACGAGAAGACCGCGATGCGCTACGCGGAATCCGCACGAGCCCTGCTGGAACAGGCCGCTGAACAGCACCTCCGCTGAAACCGGCTCGACCGCGACGCACCCTGAAGGGAATCATGGACGAGTGATGTCGACCGAAGCTGCAGCGCTCGCCCTACAGGACCATGCCGTCCTGGCGTGACGTCGTCGCTCTGCTCGCCGAGTGCCTGCCCGTCACGGATTGATCCGATCGGCTCCTGATACTCACTCCTGCCCGCCGTCGTCGTCTTCGTCCAGCTCCGACGCCTCCGGGTCGCGCAGCGGGCGCAGGGCGCCGGCGGCCGGGGTCGAGGCCGTGAAGCTGTAGCGGCCGAGCAGGTTCAGGTTGCGGTGCTTGAGCGGGGAGAGCCGGGCGATGTCCTCGTCCCGTATCTCGTGGCCCTCGGCCTTCAGCTGGGCGACGGCGGCGTCGATGTAGCGGGTCGTCCAGAGCACGATGGCGTTGAGGACCAGGCCGAGCGCGCCGAGCTGGTCTTCCATCCCGTCCCGGTACGCCTGGTGGATGGTGCCGCGCTTGCCGTGGCACACGTCGCGGGCGAGCTTGTGGCGGGACTCTTGCACGGTGAGCTGGCGGTTCATCTGCCGGCGGTAGGTGTCGTCCACCCGGGCGAACCTGCTCTCGGCCTGCTCCAGCTTCTACGTCTACGCCGTACGGACCCGCGCCACCGAGGCCGATCCCTTCGAGGCCGTGCTGCGCCCGGTCGTCGACCCGGACGAGTCACCGACCGAGGGCCTGACCGAGGACGAGACCGCGAAGCTCATCACGATCGCGACCGCCTGGTCCCCGCGTGCCGAGGCACTCGTGAAGCTGCTGTACCTGATGGGGCCGCGCGTGGACGAGATCCTGGCCCTGGACGCCGCCAGCTCGGCTACGACCGAGGCCACCGCACCCTCCCCCTGTGGGTCAAGGGCGGCGCCGAGCTGGCCGAGCCGCCGGAGGCGGCACCAACGGTGGACCTGATGTCCGCGCTGGAGGCAAGCGTACGGGCGGCCCAGGCCGAGCGCGGCAGCTGAGAAGCCGCGGCGCGGGCCCATTGGCCGTCCGGTAGAAGCGAGCGTGAACCCCTTGTGGCCTCGTGCACGACTCGGTAGGTTCGTATGAAGTCGTGTACGACTTTGGAGGGATGATGGATCGAGAGGTACTGCGAGCCGCCGTCGTTGGTGCGCTTGCGGACGTTGAGGCCGTTCAGAAGAAGCTCACGGGGTTGCTTGCCGACATCGACGGCACGGCGTTCTCGGTGAACATCCCCCGGCAGGGGCTCTGGACGCGAGAGCAGGTCAGTCTGCTGTGGGGGCGAGTCCGGCACCTGGCAGGGGTGCGTGCCCTGTTCGAAGTCGCTGTCGAACGCACCGGCGAGACTGTCACGTTTACCGAAGTCCTTGAGCGCTCAGGGCTCGATGAACGTCAGCAACGCAACGAACACGCACGCCTGAGCCGTGTTGCAGCGGAACTGTTCGGGGAGAAACGGTGGCCGATCGAGAACTGGCAGGGCAGCTACAACGGCAACAGTGGCAAGTCCGAGATGCTCTACCGGATGGATCCCCAGGTTGCTGACTGGTGGCGTGGTCTGACGAGCTGACCTTGAGTCTGGGCTCCGTGTAGGTCTGTACGGCCCCGTTGTCGCCCCTCACCTCGTGGGGCGGCCGAACGACACATGAGGAGAAGTGAATGACCAACCATGCCAAGCCTCCGGCCGACCCCTACCAGGACGTGCCAACGGCCATGGTCTTCGACGAGTTCTCGGAGACGGCCACCACGCTCACCGGCCTCTACAACGGCCGCTCGAAGGGCGCAGCGACCGCCGAGGAGCGTGAGGAGTGGTGGGACAAGGTGATGGCGCTGCGCGACGCGCGCCGTGCCGTACCGGCCCACGATCGGGATCAGCTCATCGCGCACATCGCCCGATGGACGCGAGAGAGCGAGGAACTGGAGTCGTCCGAGCGTGGCTGAGGCGAGCAAGTACTTCTTGACCGAGGAGCAGCTGCAGGCCGAGTTCGACCGCACGGTCCGGCGCTATGTCTTCGATGGATACCAGCCCCAGCCGGACCAGCCGGTTCTGGTGCTTCTTGGCGCTCAGCCGGCGGCCGGCAAGTCGCAGGCGATGCAGGCAACTCAGCGGCGCTACGAGGGTGCCGACCTGGTGCCGCTGACCGGTGATGAGCTTCGTTCTCTTCACCCCGAGTACGACGAGCTGCGCCGGGAGGGGCCACAGACGTTCGCGCAGGCTTCCGGTCCCTGGGTACGCATGAGCATCGACTACGCGCTCAAGAACCGCTACAGCCTGGTACTCGAAGGCGTCTTCCGTGATCCGGAGATGACGATCAGCACGGCCGAACGTTTTGCGGTCGCCGGATTCCGGGTGGAGATCGTTGCCCTCGGTGTGCGGGAGGAAATCAGCCGCCTTGATGCGCTGCACCGGTTCCTCACTCCCGGCACCGGACTGCCCGGCCGGTGGACGCCTCCAGCACTGCAGTACCTGTCGTATCGAATGATGCCGGAGACCGTGGCCGCGGCAGAGGCGAGTGCGATAGTTCAGCGGATCACCATCACGAACCGCACAGGCGCCGACCTCTACGTCAATGAACGCTCCCCCGACGGTCGGTGGAGGTCAGCCCCGCAATCCAGGCCCTCCAGCGTGAGCGGGCTCTTCCGCTGCCGGCCGCCGATGCGCAGAGTTGGCTCAGCCGCTACCAGCAGGTCATTGTCACCTTCGCCGGGGAGGGCCTGGTGGACGAAGGGGTGTTCACGAGAGGGCCTGACCAGCGGCGTGCCGAACCGCTGAAAATCGCTTCCCACCTGCCTACTGATCGTTTCCCGAGCGGAGGCTGCTCAGCAGTCGTAGCGGTGTGCGTACGGCATGTCCGGGCACTCGGGGCAGACGAAGAGGTACACGCCGCCGAGATCGCCCATGTCCATCCCGTGGCCGAGGCTGTCGACGACCACGTGGTCCGTCTCGGTCCACTTGCTGGGGTCTGAGCTCTCTGGTCCCTGTTCGTCGAGCGGGAACCAGCGCCCTTCGACCGGTTCCGAGGCGGTGATGCTGAGAAGGTGGTCCATGCGCCGGCCGCAGCGGCAGTCCGGCCAATTGGGCTGCTGGAGCCAACCCGGGACCCGCCGACCTTACTTTGGACGGTGACGGCCATCTCGGAGTACGAGAAGCCGAACACCTCCTCGATCTCATCGAACCGTTGGCTCAGGCTCTGGGCCAGACCACCCGGCAGGTCCCCATTCGGGTACTCCACCACTCGCGTCGGCGTCACCGTGCAGGATCCGGGCACGAACTCCTCTTCGTACTCGTACGGCAGCGGCGGGTCCGACAGCACCCGACCCGCTGCGGCTGTCTGCTCGCTACGCCAGTACACCTTGGGCAGCGCAGTCCCGGCCTCGTCATTGTGGATCAAGGGGCACCACACGACCTGCAGCACGAAACCAGCGGGTTCACAGAATCTGAAGGCCACCGGGTCGGGAACGCGCTGGCGGTGGGTGGACAACACCCGAGGAGGCACGCGGGTTCGCCCGGCTCTGCTGGTGTCAGTGCTCTGTGAAAGCCTCGCGGGCATGAGTTACGACTTGGCTGTATGGGAAGGCGAACGTCCAGCAGACGACAAGACCGCTGGACGGGTCTTTAACGACCTTTACGATCGCCTCATGGAGACGGAGACTGACGAGCCTCCGACCGAGCGCATCAGGGACTATGTCGCCGGACTCCTTGAGCGCTGGTGCGACCTCACCGAAGACGACGACGACACCTCGCCGTGGTCAACTGGTCCCTTGATCGGCGAAGCCCGTGGCTCACTGATCTACTTCCCGATGCGCTGGAGTATGGCTGAGGAGGCCTCCGCCTTCGCAGCTGACCTTGCGCGGTCCATGGACCTGGTCTGCTTCGATCCTCAGCTGAACAAGCTCAGGCCTTAACGATCTCGGTCAGTTCGCCACCAGCACCGAAGTTGACGGAGCCTATGCCTGGGTGGGGTCGATCGTGAAGCGTTCGGGGTGGGCGGTGCGGACGTAGTGGATCGCGGTGTAGGAGGTGATCCCGAACAAGCGCATCAGCCTGACCGGGTCGGCGGTCTCCCGCGCTTCGTCCAGGAGCCGGTCCTGTCGGAGCTGGGTGAAGTTGATGCCGATGCGGTCGCGGAGCGTTGAGAAGTTGGCGATTCCCACGGCTGGACGATCGATGTGCAGTGCGGTGAGAGGACTGACGATCAGGTAGGGGCTGGTGCTTAGCCTCGATCCGCCGAGGTGGTTTGAGAGTGGTCTTTTGATCGGCTTTGGGTCGGGTGGCCGGGTGAGGGCAGGTTGTGTCCGCTGGTCTGCCCAGCTTTTCCACGGGTTCGGTTCCGGTCGGGCCCTGGTGGGCGGGGTGGTCAGGGGCTGTTCGTGTCAGCCGGGTGGGCCGTGGACGGTGTCGAAGAGGTGTGTCCAGGCGTGTTGCCAGGGCCAGTTGTGTGGCAGGTGCAGGGTGATGCGTCGTGCGGAGCGGGCGATCCGGGCCGGGACCTGGACCAGGTGGGTGCGGGGGGTGGCGGTGGTGGCCTTGGTATGGAAGGGCGAGGTCAGTGCGCCGGTGGCCCGCAGCAGGTTGTAGGTCATCGCCCACAAGGTCAGCCAGGCGGCGTTGGCGTGGAAGTGTCCGGAGGGCAGGTGGGCCAGGGCGCCGGCTTTGCTGTCGGCGATGACCTGCTCGACCACGGCGTGGTGGCGGTGTTCCCGCTCGGTCTGCAGGGTTTCGGTGGGCCGGTCGGTGAAGAAGGGGTGGTAGCGCCAGACGGGGAACAGTTCGCCCTGCTCATCCATGACGGCGGCTTTGGCCAGGTCACGGACCCGGCGCACGATCAGCCGGGCAGTGACCCGCTCACTCTTCTCCCGGCTCGTGAAGGCGGTGTACTGGGGTATCTCGGCAACTTCGGCGTCCGAGATGAGCTCACCGGTTTCGGGGTCGGGCACCGCGGTCGGGTAACTGATCTGCTGCCAGGCATCCTCGGGAATGCCGTGGACGGCCCGTTTGATGGAGGGGTTCATGCCGGTGGTGATGGAGAAGTGCGCTCCGGCCCGGCGGCAGGCGGCGATCACCCCGGCGTTGTAGAACTGCGAGTCCGCTCGCAGGATCCGGTACTGGTGCAGCCGGCCTCGGCGGCGGTGGACAGGGCCTCGGCCACGAACTTCGGGGCGCCCCGGGAGTCGGCGGCCTTCCCGCGGCGCATCCGCACCGTGGCGATCACCGGCCTGGAGTACGGGGTGCAGACCGTGGCCAGCAGGGGGTGCAGAGTACGGATGCCTTTGAACCGGCCGTACTCGGCGCTCTGCTTGGCCCGCCCGTAGACCCGCTTATGGGCGCTGTCGACGTCGATGAACGCCAGCTTGTCCGCGCCGGGCAGCAACGGAGTGTGCGCGGCCAGGAACCCGCGGTGCACAGCGTGGAGTTGAAGCGCATGGCCGTGGGTGAACGCACGCAGGAACGTGCCCAGCGTGGACGGGGCGCGAATCCCGCCGAACAGGGCCGGCATCGCGCCGTGCCGCAGGACGTCCAGGTCGTCGATGCTGTCCGCACCCGCAGCCATCTCGCCCACGATGCTGGTGACCTTGGCATCCGCCGCGGCCCCCGCACCGTTCCTCGCTCCGGTCAGCTTCACCTTCGCAGCCACCAGTCGCGACAGGCCGCACCGCTCGGCCAGCCGCATCACCGGGACCAGCCCGGCATGCGCGATCAGATTCGGGTCATCGAACACAGCGGAGACCGCTGCCGGAGTGTGGGAAACTTGCATCTACGAGGTGCCTTGCTGATTGTGCGTGCTGGAAGCGTCAGAACTCCCATCATCGCAGGTCAGCAGGCACCTCTTCTTGACTCCTCATCCACAGGAAACAAGCCCCTCGGTGGATCGAGGCTCAGCGGAGCGAATCGGAATGCATGTAGGGAGGGTCCCAGCAACCACTGACAACGGACGGCTCCGTCACTTCCGGTGTGCGATGTACCGTCTTCATGACAGTGAGCCACCTGTAAATGCACCGCTCCACGTCAGCCACCGAGACGCAAAGCACCACTTCGTGTCAGCAGCCAGCCGTCGCCATAAGCCAGAGACCTGCAAGAAGACGCCCACATGATCAACCGTCACTGCCACCAGCTCACCGACATGAAACCGACACATCGCAAACGGCTACCCGGGCAACAAGGACAACGGCCAGGTCCAGTGGTACTGCGAGGGCCGGACCTCGGACTCCGGCGGCAGGCTGGCGCTCGGCTGCGACTTCGGCGGCGGCTGCAGCGGCGGCCCGTGGATGCGCGAGTTCGACCAGTCCTCGGGGCTGGACCAGACCAACGGGGTCACGAGCACCGTCGACTCCGCCGGCGTGAACCGGAGTCCCTACTTCGGCGACAGCGTCAAGCAGATGCTCGACGACCAGGGCTCCGTCACCTGACGTCCATCGGATCGGTGTTCACCCCGCGGCACAGCCAGTAGCGTGGCGGGGTGAGCGTCGTTCCCGTACGGCTCCGCACTCGCCAAGGAGGTCGCCCCATGAAGCGCTCCGGCATCCGCGCCCTCGTCGTCACCGCAGGCGTCGCTGCGGCTGTGGCCACCGTCGTCGCACTCCGTCAGGACACGTCCGAGTCCCCCGCCTCTCCGCCTGAGCCCGGGGGCAGCACATCGACCTCCGAGGTTCAGCACGACCAGCGCGACGTAGAGAAGTACTGGACCGACCGCCGCATGGAGGAGGCCGAACCGGCACCCATGCCGCACGAGGAGTAACGACCCCTATCAGGGCGTCCCGTTGCTAGTTCACCGGGGCTTGACCCGCCACTCAAGACTCAAACGCAACGGTGTTGCTGTCCACACCGGCAGGCAAACGCTGCTTGAAGCGTACGAAGCCCGGGCTGTCGTCATTAGTCACCGTCCGCTCACGGTGGTGGCCGTTACGGACCACCAGACGGCGACCGGCCTCGTCCCGCTCGCCCGCCAACTCGGCTATGTACTGGTTGACTTCGGCTTCCAGGGCCGCGGCGAGCATCCGACGGGCACCCTCACGGACGATGTCGTCCATCAGGGAGCCGCTCGGGGTGGTGCCGTCCTCGTTGACTACGCTCAGCACGGGCGTGCCTTCCCGACCCGCGCTGCAACGCGGGCCTACTCGATGACCAGAAATCGATCACTCGGGAAGGTACGCCCTCCGCGTTGCGCGAGGCACCTCTCCCGAGTCCAATCCACAGGTCTTGAGCATTGCTCTTCGTCATCCACATTGCCGGGTGCCGGAAAGCAGTCGCGCGGGCCGTCTGCCGTACTCGGTGGATGAGTGGGCGCGTCTGGGCGGTCATCATGATGAGCCGGTGGCGGTCTTGGCGTTCTGAGATCCGCGGGAAGCAGGAGAGGGAGGCGCGGATGCTCGGGACCGTGACCGAGGTGTTCGACAGGGCCATGGACGTGCTCGTCGTGGCCTTGGGGCTGGACTGCGTGTGGCTGGGGTGGCGGGCCGTGTTCCGGCCTCACCGACCACCGGAGCCGATCCAGGGGCCCGTGTGGGTGGTCCGCGCCTGGGGGCTCGGCTTTGTTCTGCTGGGGATCTCCCTCGTCGTCCAGACGGTGACCCTGATGGCAGGCGAAGAGCCGAGGTGGCCGGCGAACGTGATGCGCTGGGTCGCCGGGCCGCTCGTGGTCGGCTCGATCGCGGCGGCCTGCGCCGCCCGGTGGCGGAAACGCCGTCGGACCCGGGCCGTGAATGAGCGGCGGCGGTAGTGGACCGGGCCATCTCCTGGAACGAGGCGACACTCGTGGCCGCGGTCTGCTGGGCGGTCAGCGGCCTGGGATACACCGCGAGCGCCACCCTCGACGAACCGCAGCTGTCCGTGGCTCCCCTCATCGGGCTGGGGCTTGTGCAGTGGTTCTGGGCGCGCCACCGCTCCTGGCCGGCAGCGGTCGCGGCGGGCCCCGCGGGGGCTGTCGTGCTGTTCGCCCTTGTCGACGTCCTGCGGCCGGAGCTGGGCCGGTACGTCGCGGACGCGCTGTCCACGGGGGCCGCGGCCACCGTCTCCGTGGCCGTGCTCACGCTGGTGGAGCGTGGAAGGGGACGCCTTCATGACGCCGCACGCTGATCCGCGCCGCGTTGGCCACCGCCTCGGCCTGCCGCCCGAGCCGGGTGCCGTGCGGCGCCGTACCGTCTGGCACCGGGTATGGGGACTGTGCGCAGCTCTGCTCGGCATCACGATGCTCCTCCTCGGCGCCACGGGGCTGGCCGCCATACCCGACCTGATCGAGGACGAGAAAGCGTTTCGCGCCGCGACCCCGTGCACTGCCCTGTCCTCTCCCCACGACGACTGCTTGCGCTCGTACGACGCGACAGTGACCCGCACAGTGATCAAGGAGCAAGCCAAGTCATCGCAGTACACGCTGTACCTGAACGGCCCGACGCAGGTGCCCCACAGCATCGACATGGGCGCCTCGGAGCCGCTGCTCAAGCGCCTGCGCCCCGGTGACAACGTGACGGTCACTCTGTGGCGGGACTACGCGACCGCGGTACGGCAGGGCAAGATCTCCCAGGAGACCGCCGATACCCCACAGGGGGAGCCGGCGTTCGTGTGCGCGCTCGCCCTGGCGGTGCTCTCCGGCGGCGCGTACGGCCTGTACGCGGGAGGCACAGCCCTGACCCGAGCCCGGCGCCACGCCGTGCAGGGCCTGCCCGCCACGCTCGTGACGCGGGGCAAGGAAGCGGCCGGAGCAGCCCTGTGCACGCTTCCGGCCCTGGTCGTGGGCGACTTCACGAACGTTCCGGTCATGCTGGTGGTGTGGCTGGGGCTGCTGCCGCTGGTCCGATGGGTCGTGCACCGGCAGCAGCAGCGCAGTACGGGACGGCACGCCCGGCCGCCCGTGTCCACAGCCTGACGGATCCACGGGCCCTGAATATGAGAGCGCCTGAGGCGAGGTCCTCGTCGGTGGTGGCCGGGTAGCGCAGCGGGCGCAGTCCGCCGACGTCCCTTTCTGCAGGCGCTTGACCCCATCACCCACGAACGCGAGTGACCCAAGCCACTCAAGCTCCGATGAGAAATGCTCAACCTTCCCTACGTTCTTCTGTGGGACCGGGCGAGCCCTTCGTACGGTTGGCCTTCCCAGGGACGTCAGGTGTGGCTTTCAACCTTCTGCCGACTGTGGCAATGATTGGCCGCCCGAGCGCATCGACCAGCTGACCCCGACCGTGGTGGGCCGCACAAAGCGCCTGGGCGCGTCGTGGGAGGTGATAGGCCAGCTGCTCGGTATGAACAAGG
>NZ_JBIURV010000054.1:0-41062 GCF_044741025.1 Streptomyces sp. NPDC088246 | reverse complement strand
ATCTCGCCCGAGGCGTACGCGATTGACGATGTCGGCTTCCCCAAGGACGGCTACGACTCGCCGGGGGTGGCGCGGATGTACTGCGGCGCGCTGGGCAAGCGGGGCAACTGCCAGATCGGGGTCAGTGTGAACCTGGTCAGCGACCGCGCCTCCTCGGCCGTCGACTGGCGCCTGTTCCTGCCCGAGAACTGGGACGACACCAAGCACGGCGAAGACCCGCTATTGGCCGAGGCGATCCAGCGCCGCCGGGCCAAGGCCGGAATCCCGGACACCGCAGGGCACCGGGAGAAGTGGCGCCTGGCCCTGGACATGCTCGACGAGGTGCGCGGGGACTGGGAGTTGCCCGACCTTCCGGTCGTCGCCGACGCCGGATACGGCGACGCCACGGGCTTTCGCGAGGGCCTGACCGAACGCGGCCTGACCTACGCGGTCGCGGTCAAGGCCACCACGACCGCCCACCCGGGCGACGCCACGCCCGAGCGTCCGCCGTACTCCGGGCAGGGCCGCCCTCCCGTGTCCGCCTACCCCCAGCCGCACACCACCCTGCGCGCGCTGGCCCTGGCCGCCGGACAAGCAGTCACCCGCACCGTCACCTGGCGCCAGGGCAGCAAGGCCACCAAGCACAACCCACGGGCCGAGATGCGCTCGCAATTCCTGGCCCTACGGGTCCGCCCGGCCAACCGGTCCATCCGCCGCGCCGCCGACGGCTCCCTGCCCGAATGCTGGCTGCTCGTCGAGTGGCCACCCGACTCCGCCGAGCCCACCGACTACTGGCTCTCAACGCTGCCCTCCGACACCCCACTGCGCGAGCTGGTGCGAATCGCCAAAATCCGCTGGAGAGTTGAACACGACTACCGCGAGCTCAAAGACGGCCTCGGTCTGGACCACTTCGAAGGCCGCAACTACCTCGGCTGGCACCGCCACGTCACCCTCACCTCCCTCGCCCAGGCCTTCTGCACCCTGCTCAGACTCGACCCAAAAGCCCCTGCGCCGGCCTGACCCTCTACGCGGTCCTCCGCGAACTCCAGGCCCTCCTGGCCACCTGGACCGGCGCCTGCTCGATATGCGGCCAACCCGCACCAACCCCCGAACCTAACAAAGCCCTACTAGGGCCAATACCGGTGACTTTGTTGGTGGTGGGTCGTTGGGTGTGGTGTGCCAAGGCCTGGACAGGTGAAGTCGTCGGGTGAGCGGTTGTCGGACCGGATCGCTCTGGGTGTGCTGACGCGGGTGTTCCCGCCCGAGTTGGTGGATGAGGTGGTTGTTGGGTGTGGGCGTCTGGAACAGCGGTCGCGGCTGTTGCCGGCCCGGGTGGTGGTCTATTTCGTGCTCGCGATGTGTCTGTTCTCCGGGCAGGGCTATGAGGAGGTGGCCCGGCTGCTGACGCAGGGGCTGGAGCGGGTGCGGCGGTGGGAGAAGCCGTGGCGGGTGCCGACGACAGCGGCGATCGGCCGGGCCCGTCGGCGGTTGGGGCCGGAGCCGTTGAAGGTGCTGTTCGCGCGAGTGTGCCGGCCGGTGGCCGTTGAGGACACTGCTGGTGCCTGGTATCGGCGGTGGCGTCTGGTTGCGGTGGACGGCACGGTCTTCGATGTGCCGGACACCGGGGCGAACAGCGCTTCCTTCGGCCGTCCCGGCTCGGGCAGGGGACAGCAGCGCAGTGCCTACCCGCAGGTGAGGGTTGCTGCGCTGGTGGAGTGCGGGACACACGCGGTGTTCGCCGCGGCGACCGGCCCGCTGTCGGTTCATGAACAGCAGTTGATTCCCGCCCTGCTGAGCCGGCTCGAGCCGGGAATGCTGCTGATGGCCGACCGCGGCATCACCGGCTTCGAGCTGTGGCGGGCCGCCTCGGGCACGGGCGCGGACCTGTTGTGGCGCGTCCGGAAGAACATCGTGCTCCCGGTCCTCGAAGCCTTCGACGACGGCTCCTACCTGTCCGAGATCGTTGCGGCAGGTGACCGCAAGCGCCGGGATCCGGTCCGGGTCCGCGTCATCGAGTACACCCTCGGCCGTGACGACGACACGGTCTACCGGCTGATCACGACCATCTGCAACCCGCAGGAGGCCCCTGCGGCCGACCTGGCGGGCCTCTACCATCAGCGCTGGGAGATCGAGAACACCCTGGACGAGATCAAGACCCATCAGGGCGGACACCGCCTCGTCCTCCGCTCGCAGTACCCCGATGGCGTCGAGCAGGAAATCTACGGCTTCCTTCTTGTCCACCACGCACTTCGGGACGTCATGCACCACACCGCTCACCAAGCCGGCCTCGACCCCGACAGGCTGTCCTTCACCCGCACCCTTCGCATCGCCCGCCGCCACGTCACCGACCAGGCGGCACTTTCCCCCCTCACGACTCAGTCGAGCCCTGACTCACACCAACCGTGAGCTGCTGGAACGACTCCTGCCACCCCGCAGGCAACGCTCCAACCCCCGTGTCATCAAACGCAAGATGGCCAACTGGCACCTCAAACACACCCACCACCGCAACCCACCCCGACCACCCGCAGCAGCAATCACACTCATCCCGCCCACCAAACCCGCCAGCAGACGCCAGAAGAACACCTAAATCACCGGTATTGCTACTAGGGCGTGTGTGAGGTCGTGATCACCAGGTCGTCTATGTGAGGCCGTTGATCCAGATCATGGAGGCCCGGAGGTGGAGGCCTGCGTCGTAGCTCTCGGGGCTCTTGTCGTAGCGGGTGGCGATGCCTCGCCAGGCTTTCAGCTTGTTGATCATGCGCTCGACGGTGTTGCGGTCCTTGTAGAGATCCGCGTCGTGGGTGACGGGCCGGCCGCCCCTGCTGCCTCTGTTCTTGCGGTGGGCGGACTGGTCCTTCTTCTCCGGGATGACGGCCTTGATGCCGCGTCTGCGCAGGTAGGCGCGGTTGGCGCGGGAGGAGTAGGCCTTGTCCCCGGCCACGGCGGCGGGCCGGGTGCGCGGGCGGCCGACGGGCAGCCGGACGCGGACCTTTTGCAGGACGGGGACGAACTGCGGGCTGTCGGCGGCCGGTCCGGAGGTCACCACGATCGACAGCGGGCGACACCTGCGGTCGGAGGCGAGATGGATCTTGCAGGTCAGGCCGCCTCTGGATCTGCCGAGCAGGGCCTGTTCCAGACGGGCTCTGCGTCTGCGCCGGACGCGTCGCCGTTCTTCCCGCCCGGGGTCGTCTCCGTCGTCCTGTCCGTTCTGTTCCTCGCGGCCGCCCCCTTTTGCCGGGCCTGCTCCTGTTCGCGCACGGCTTCCTCCAGGGCCTCCATGACCTCGGGACCGATGCGCATCCCGGCGGCGTCGTGATGCGCGCGGGCGGTCGTGGAATCCACGCTGACCAGCGACAGGTCCGTCTTCCCCTGCCGGGCGGCCTCAGCGATCAGCCCTTCCAGCAGCGCGGTGAACACCCCCGCGTCCCGCCATACCCGGAAACGGCCGTAGACGGTGGGCCAGGGGCCGAACTCCTCGGGCATCTCCCGCCACTGAGCGCCGGACCGGAAGCGCCAGATCACTCCCTCGAACTGGTCACGCAGCCTCACCGGGTAAGGGCCGTACTCGCCGATCGGCAGGTACGGCTCGATGAGTTCCCACTGGTCATCGTTCAACTGTCGGCGCGTCACACCGCCGTCCTATCGCGATCCACCCCGGCGCGGCAGCAGAATACGAATACTGATCATGACCTCACACACGCCCTAGTGCTGTGACCGGCAACGTTCACCGGTTTGCCATGGATGATCGGAAAGTTAGGCAGGGCGGAGCCGATGTCTGGGCTACTGCGCTGAGGGAGCGCGCTGTGCGGTGAGCACGGGCTGGTAGTACCCGCTGGAGGCCGGACTGTGCCAGGCGATTTTGGTGAAGCCGGCTTCAGTCACGAACTCTGTCAGCTGCGGGGGCGTCAGCGCCCAGTGGGTGGTCCGGCGGACTCGGACCTGCCAGGTGTTCTTTGCGGGGATGAGCTGGAAGTGCTCCAGGTCGTAGCGTTCGCCGTCTTCGTGCCAGTGCCACAGCTGGAAGGTGATCGCTTGGCCGTCGCGTGTTTGCGAGACCTGGGGAGGTGTCGACGTGGGTCTGGTCTGGCGCGTCTCGTTATAGGACCGGACGGTGATCACCAGCAGTCCGTCGTCTCGGAGTACTCGTCTCATGCCGAGGAGTGCCGTCCGGAGATCTTGCCCGGAGAGTAGGTGCGTGAGCGAGTTGTCCGCGCAGAGGACGACGTCGAATGACGTCTCTCTGAAAGGCAGTTGGCGCATGTCAGCCGCAGCTGCCGGAAGCCGGCTGCCCCGGGCCGCCGCCTCGGCGGCGGCGCGCGCGGCGGCGACCGGGCTCACGTCGCTGCCGACGACTTGGTGCCCGGCCAGGGCCAGGCCGATGGCCTGGGTGCCGATCCCGCACGAGCAGTCCAGGACGGTGTGTGGTCCCGCGCCGAGAGATTGGCGGAGGAGCCCGCCCAATACCTTGGCCTGGTAGGCCATGCTTGCGTCCCAGTCCAGGAACATCAGGTGGTAGTCGTGGGCCAAATCGTCGTAGAAATCCCGCACGGAGAGCTCGGACATGTATCCCACCGTAGTGCGTGGTCGCCGGGGAGTGCGGGCAGTTCAGGCAGCGGCTGCCTGACTTCGGCCGCCCCAGCGGATGCCCTTCTCGCTGCGGATACGGGCGCGTTCGCGGCGTTGGGCGGCCAGCACGTCGGGGTGGCGGGCGTTCGCGTTGCGCCAGCGGAGGTAGGCGTGAAGGGCTCGGGTCTGCGCGGTGTGGTTGCGATAGTTGGAGTTAGCGATGGTGAACTGCCGCAGCGGTCCGAAGTGGGCCTCGATCGGGTTGGCCCAGGACGCGTAGGTCGGGGTGAAGCACAGCTCGACCCGGTTCTTCTTTGCCCAGCGCCGGATGGTCTCGCCCTTGTGGGCGGACAGATTGTCCAGGATGACGTAGATCGGGGCGCCGTCTGGCCGGGCCGCCCGGATTGACCTCAGCGCAGTCAGGGTGTTCGCGGCCCCCTTCTTGCGCCGGTTGACGCCCCAGAGCGTGTCGTCGCCGACCGAGTAGCAACCGTGGAAGTAGCGCACCCCGTGAGTACGGTGGTAGGTCGCGGGATGCCGCTCGGGCCGACCCTGTTCGGCCCAGCACGACCCGGCGGTGGGCCTGATGCCGAGCGGGCCGAACTCGTCGAACGCGAACACGCGGTCCGGGAAGTGCTCCAGCACGTGCTCGATCCGGTCGAGCTTGGCGTCGCGCTCGGGGTCGGGGGATTCCTTCCAGGTCTTGGTGCGCTGGAAGGTGACGCCGCGGCGGGCGAGCAGGCACCGTAACGCCTCGCGGCCGATCCGGATCACACGGCCGTGTACGAGGCGCAGGTAGGCGGCGAGTTTGCGGATGGACCAGCGGGTGAAAGGCTGCCCGAGCTTGGTCGGTCGGGTGGTGGCCGTCTGGACGACGAAGTCCTCGTCGTCAGGACTGAGAAGGCGGGGACGGCCTCCCGCCCACCGAGGGTCCAAGCAGGCCAGACCGATCTCGTTGAACCGGTGGATCACGTCCCGGACCGTGTCCTCGTCGGCCTGCACCAACTTCGCGATCACCGGCACCCGGTTCCCGCCAGCCGAGGCCAGCAACATCATCGCGCGCCGGTAACGCACCGCACTGGTGCTGCCCCGGCGCACGATCTGCTGCAGCTTCTGCCCCTCCTGGTCAGTCAACCTGCGCACACGGACAGGCTCAGCCACCACACCCCAAGCGGTCAGATCGGACGTCACCGCTCATCTCACCGCTCGGACACCCAACCCGGCGAACCTACGTGGTCAGAGCACTAGCCAGCGGATGTTCATCGGGCGTGGGTTACACGGGGGCGTGGTGGTGCCGGTGGCTTGGGTGCGGTTCTTTTGAAATTGGCCGTGCTATATCGGTTGGCCTGACGGGCCGCTATCCCACGGCTCATTGCCGGCCGGCCCGACCGGTAGTCCGGCCCAGGACAGACCTGCCAGGTCCCTTCAACGCTGCGGTCGGCGATCACGACACCGGTGTTGTCCAACTCGCATTGCATTACGTCTCGGACAGAAAAGTTGACGGCACGGGCGGCAAGCCAGACCCGGATCGCCACGCCGTGACTGACCATTGCTACCGTCCCCACGCCGCTTTGTACGGCCTCGTCAACGACGCCGTCGAGCTGTTCCAGCACCCCCAGACCGCTCTCACCGCCGGGTACGCGGGTCGTGGGATCGGTGGGCCAACCGAAGACGAACTCCAGGAACGCGCTGTGGGAGGCGTGGTCGCTCGCACCTTCCCAGTGGCCGGCTGAGACCTCCCGGATCCCGTCACGGATCAGCACCTGTAGCCCGCGGGGTGCTGCGAGGGGGGCCGCGGAGAGTTCAGTGCGTTGATGGGTGGAGGCGTAGAGGGCGTCGATCTTCTCGTTGGCGAGGGTGCTGACAAAGAGCAGCGGCTTGTTGCTGACTGAGGCGGGTCAGCTGGGGACCGGGGAGGGTGGTGTGCATGGTGTATGCGACATTCGCCGGGGTTTGGCCATGGCGGATCAGAATCAGGCGCATGACGCCATGCTCGCGTCCCGCCCTCGATTCAGGCAGAGGGCCTCGGCGTGCAGAGCATCCCGACGGCGCACGATCCACCTGTCAAGTGCGCCAGAAGGCATGGCAGTTCAGTCGTGCCGCTCCGCGAAGGCCGGTGCGGCTATCGGGGGTAGAAACCGGTGATGCGGTAGAGCTGTTGGTGGTAATGGATTCTGAAGCCCATGACCCACTGCTCGGACAGGTCATCCACGACGATTAGTCGCGGGTCGGTGCGCGCGGTGGGCCGGTGCAGGGGCATGGCTACTGGCACTGGGCACTCGCCGAACGGGGACCGGGCGTGGAAGGCAGGGGCGGTTACCATGCGCCCCACGAGGGGACCGGTCGGGTGGTACTCGGCCGGCAGCTGTTGCAGGAGGCCGTCTAGTTCGATCGTGACGGTGCGGTGGCGTTGACCGGGGGAGGGGGGCGAGTTCATAGGGCCACTGCCAGGTGGCCCGTGGGAGGGAGGCCGTAGCGCATCCAGGATCTGAGGGCACTGGCGGTGTGGATCTGGCCGGTACCCGTGGCCCGGGAGCCGTCGAAGACCCAGCGGGTCACTTGCAGGAAGGCGCCGTGGCCGGTGCGGAGATCGAGCTCTAGGTTGAGGAAGACAGGGCGCTTGGAGATGGCGAAGCCTTGCCAGGGGCGCTCCCAGCGCAACAGCGTGCCGAAGTGCGGGTCGCTCCAGACGATGAGGCGCCGTGCGCGGTGAGCGGCACGGCAGTCCAGGATCCACAAGTCGGTGTGTGCTTCCCGGCCGGTGACCTCGGCGGGGGGAAGCGGGCGGGCCTGTACCTCAGCCCGCTTACCGCAATGCAGTTGGCAGTCGGCGCGGCGGTTGCCGAGGGAGATCTCGGTGACCACGCCCCATCCCTTGATCTCCTTGTGCCATGCAGACTCGGTCACAGGGCACCTGCGTAGCGCAGGAGTTCGGCGTCGTCCTCTTCCAGGCCGAGGGCCTGCGGCCCGATTTCCGTGAGCAGGTCGGCGACGGTGAAGATGCCGGGAAGGTTGTCGATGCCGGCGACCAGGCGGTCGTAGCGTTTGACCAGGGCGAGGATGCGGTTTCCGCGGAGTCGGTGCTTCTTCGCTCCCTGGGTGGACTCCTTGGCCTGCTGGTCGAGTCGGTCGGCCTCCCTGAAGTCGCGTTCGGCAAGAGGTGGCAGGACGTCGATGATGCGGTCGAGGTCTTGCAGTACGAGCTGCCGTGCGGTCTTCTCGGTCAGTTCGCCGCCTTCGCCGAGTACGACCTTCGCGACGACGTTGTCGTCGGTGGCGCCAGCGCGTGGGCCGGGAACGCTTACGCCGTCCGGGTCGGCGGGGGTGGTGCCGCAGTCGGGGCCTTGGGGGGCGCGTTCGTTGTGCGGGGGGCCAGGTGGTCCGGCCAAGGCGGCGACGCGGATCTCTTTGGAGACCTTGTTGAAGGAGGTGGTGCACATCGACTTCACCGCGCGGTCGAACACCGCGTGGTACTCGACCGACAGCACCTTGACCTTCGACCGGACGATTCCCTGCAGCCGGGCGAACTGCTCACTCTCGCTCCCGCCCGCGAGAATGCAGCGCAGGGCTTCACGGTCGAGGACGTCGCGCACGGTGTTGGAGTAGCGGCCTGCGGCACTGGGCATGGATTTCTACTTTCCCGTCAGGAGTCGGATGGTGCGGGGGCGCTGTTGTAGGACCCGGTCGGCCCAGGAAGTGACCGAGTCACGGATGGACTCGACGGACTCCCACACTTCGGGGTCGTTGACGTCCACGAAGTCCTCGGGACCGAGCAGCAGGATTTCTCTGGCCTTGTGGGCCAGACCGAAGTAGCGGATGGTCCAGTCGGCGTGCGGATCGTGTTCCTCACTACCGACGAGCTCGTCGAGCAGCGCTTCGTCCGCTACGGGAGCCGGCCGCATCTGCGCGCGCACATACCGGGCGACGTCCTGGTCCTTCAGGACCGCCCGCACTGCCGGTTCCCGCAGCACGGCCAGCACTGCCGCCGGACTCTTGGTCAGCTCGGCCAGGACGGCCTCGCGGACCTCCTTCCGGTCGAGCTGCGCAACGATCTCACCGGGAGGTTCCGCCCCGGAGTCCATCCCGCCCGCCAGGCCCAACGCCTCGCGGTACTGTGCCGCATCCAGTGCCACTGGCCAGCCCGCCCGCTCCGCGCTGTCCAGCCGTTCGAGCAGCAACTGGACGCGTCGGGCACGCTCTTCAGGGGCGGCGACGCAAGCGGTGGTCACGCACTTCCACGGGACGTGGATGGCGGAGGCGAGTAGGCGCTCGCGAAGCGAGGTCCCCGCCAGGCGGGTAACCCGCAGGTACTTCTCCAGTGTGTCCGGCGCGTAGCCGAGCTGCTGGGCCAGCTGTTCCAAGGCGAAACCTGCGCCAGGCGGCGCCCCATCGGCGATCTCGGCGCAGACGTCACCGAGACCGAAGCGGGCCGCCAGCTGCGCCCGGGATGCCCGGATGTCCTTTTCGGCGAAGGTTCTCGCGCGGCTGAGCTGTTCCTCGGTGTAGCCGGGATCGGTGGTCCCGTCCGGCTCGATCCATACGTTCTCCATGGCCGAGGACCGTAGGCGGCCTCAGCTGCCGTGAGCGCTGCGTATCCCCGGATCGGACCAGGCGAAATGTCTGCGACGACGAATCATGCAGAACCGTGTGCTAGGCGCCGAACCGGGTGCGCAGCGGTTTGACTGGCCGCACCGGATGCCTCGAATCTGCACGTCGTCGTAGTCGGATTTGCAGTGAGGCGTACAAGATGAGCACAAGCCCGAGCTTCGCCCTGGGCCGGGAGTACCCGTCATTTCCAGAAGGAGACCTGCCCGAGGAACTGCTGACCCTCTTCGACCTCACCGAGTCCGAGGTCGAGCTGGTTCTCGTGAAGCGCGGACCGCAGAACCGGTTGGGGTTCGCCATCCAGCTCACCTGCCTGCGCTATCTGGGACGGCTTCCCAAGCCGCAGGAGTTCGCGTCACTGCCGCAGTCGGTCGTGGAGCACGTGGCGGCCCAGCTCGACATCAGCGACGGCATGAACATCCTGCTCACGTACGGAGAGCACGACGGGCTGACGCGACGTCACGCCCAGGAGATCAGGTCGGTCTGCCACTGGAAGCCGTACGGCAAGGGTGAGGGCGCGCTGAAGGTCCAGTTGGCTTCGCGTGCCAAGCACACGGAGGAGGGAGTCAAGGCCCTTCTACGGCTCGCGATCGCCTGGTTGCGGGAACAGCACATCGAGCTGCCAGGTGAGCGAACCCTGACCGACCTGGTGCGATCAGTACGAGGGGAGGCCGACCAGGAGATGTGGCAGGCGCTCCTGGGCCCGTACGTTGATCGGCTGTCCGAGCTTGATCGACTGACGGCAGTTCCGGACAGCGAACGCAAGTCGCCGTTGGCCGAGATGCAGCGAGGACCGGGCAAGCCCACCTGGCCGAACCTCGCGGGCGCCTTCGACCGGAACAAGAAGGTCCGCTCTCTCGGGCTGCCGTTCGTGGACACCCGGGCCTTCTCCCCCCGACGGCTGTCGCACCTTGCGCGGTTTGCCGCAGACCATGAGGCGCAGAGGACGAAACGGCGAGCCGCGACCGTCGCAGCAGTCGGCCGCCTCACCGAGACCGCCGCGGATGACGCCGTGGACATGATGGTCCACCTGATCGCCAACGAGCTCATCGGAAAAGCACAACGCAAGACGGCCAAGGAACGAAGCGCGTCCTGGCCGGATCTTGCCCAGGCTGCCAACGTCCTGAAGGAGACGATCCAAGCCCTGCTCGACACGAGGCGTGAGCAAGTCGACACCGCGACGGGAGAAGTCCTCCCACCTGCGGCGGACACGATGATGGTGGGGCAGTTCCTCGCTCGGATCGACGACCTGTCCGCGCTGGAGGCCGCCGCCGCGGTGGTGGGTGATCTGGCTCCCTCGTCGGGATCGGACTCCGAAGAGGCTCGCCGTGCGAAGATGATCAAGCGGATTGCCGTGCTGCACGCGTACCTGCCGCACATCGTCGGAGGGCTGCCTTACAGGGCTACCACCCCGGACGCAGAACACGTCCTGCATGCCCTGTGGTCGCTGACCGACCTGATCGACCGTCCCGTGGCCAGCCGCGCCGAGATCGACGAGAGCCTGTTGACCGGGTCGTGGAAAGAGCTGGCTCTCCACGCTCCCCACCTTGCGCCCGACACGGTCGACACCGCGGCCTACGCGTTCTGCGTGGTGGAGCAGTTCCATTCCCGGCTCCTACGGCGCGACATCTTCGTCGAGGGCGCATCGAAGTGGGGCAACCCCGAGGCAGGCTTGCCAGCGGGGGCAGAGTGGGCCGAGAAGCGATCCTCGGTGGCCAAGAGCCTGGGGCTTCCGCTGGACCCGGCCGCCCACCTGAAGCGCCTGGGAGAAGCACTCCACGCCAAGACCCGTGCGGTCGCGGAGCGCCTGCCCAAAGGCCAACAAGTCGAGCTCGGCGATGGCGGCCGGCTACTTCTGTCCACGTCGCCGCTCCCTCCGGACCCCAGGCTGCGCAAGGTGACCGCGGAACTCGCCGGATGGTTGCCCAAGGGCGACCTGCCTCAACTCCTCCTGGAAGTCCTCACGTGGACCAAGGGCACCGAGGTGTTCACCACACCCACTGGACTAGCCCCCCGCCACCCGGACTTCGATGTCACCTTGTCCGCAGCCCTGGTGGCGCTCGGCTGCAACGTCGGCGTCGACGCCGTCGCCGGCAACTTCCCCGCACTGAACAGAGATCACGTCACCTACGTCATCGACAACTTCCTGCGACCGGATCGTCTGGAAGCACTCAACAACCGCCTGCTGGCACGGCAGTCACAACTCGACGTCGCCGCATCATGGAACGGCGGCCACATGGCCTCCGTGGACGGCCAGCGCCTGGTCGCACCCCCGACAGCCATCCAGGCCCGCCTCTCTCCCCACGGCACCCCGCATGTCACCCACCTCACCCTGCTATCCGGCCAGGCAATGGGACTCGCGACCAAGGTCGTCGCAGGATCCGTCCACACCTGCCTGCACGTTCTCGATGTCCTCAACGACCGCCGTACCAGCGCTCTCAAAGCCACCAGCACCCGTCACCACAATCGCCGACAGGAACCCCAGAAGATCGTCGCAGAGGCAGGCCCACATCAAGAGATCATCTTCGGCCTCCTCGCGCTCTCCGGCTACGCCTACACGCCTACGGCCGCTGACATCACCGACATGACCCTCGCGCGCATGGACACCGCCTCCGCCGAGGACTACGGCCCTTTGCAGCACGCCACCCGCAACAAGATCGACTCCGCTCTCATCGAACGGAACTGGGACGAGATGCTCCGTCTCGTCGGAGCGGTCCACCTCGGCCTCGTGCGATCCGAGGACGCGATCCGCATGGTGGTCCGCAACGGCCGCCCCACGCCCGTCGGTAAGGCGCTCGCCCACTACGGAAAGATCTCCAAGGCCGCACACATCCTGGACCTCATCGACAACCCCGACTACCGCCGCCAGATCGAAAACCAGAGCAGCCGCCACGCCCAACGCCACACGCTGGCCGCGAAGATCTACCACGGCACCGAAGACCGCATCCACCGCTACCAGACCGGAATGGAGGAACAACTCGGCGCGCTCGGGCTGATCGTCAACATGGTGGTGCTGTTCAACACCGCCTACATCGACCTGTTCCTCCAGAAGAAAGCTAGCCACCTCCGGCCCGTTCCCGACGAAGTCATCCGGAGCTTGTGTCCCTTCCTCTACAGGCACATCCACATGAAGGGGCGATACGCCTTCGAGAAGCCCGAGCTGTCCGACAGCTCCATGCGGGCCGTGGAGGATCTGGACGACGGCCCTGACGACGTGACGGACGACAGCCCCGACGCCAGCTGATCCGCGGCGGCGCTCCCCACGCTCACGCAGTACGCCATTTCGACTTCGTGATCAATAGACAGTCGATGCGCCGAATCCGTCAGCTTCCGTCCGCTCCGCATCGCCCCTGCGACTCGCACTCGGCTACGGCAGTCGATGACCTCACTCTGACCTGCACTGATAGGGGCTATCGCACGGTTCAGCAATCTTCGGCGTCGCAGCCTCGGCTACCCCAGCGAATCCCTCGCCCAGCACCCCGTCACGGCGTTCCAGCCCCTACCTGACGGCTCTCGGGCTCGCGCACCGCTCGGTTCAGGTAGGGGCGAGGCCGTCACCCGCGTGGATCGTGGCTGGCCAGCGGAGCATTTCTGAGCGGGGTGTAGATCCTCTTTGGCGCTGTTGCGGACTCGGTCTGGCCGTCCGGACTCCGGAGGAAGGCCCCGATGGGCTGGCGTCAAGGTGCCTCGAGGGGCGGACTGCTGTGGCTGGGGCTTGGTACGTTCTGGCGTATAACGCTGCGTTCGGTGGATCTGCGCAAAGAGCCTGTGGAAGGCGTACTGGATCGTGCGGAGTGAATGCTGGGGGTGCGCCTCGATCGCGAGACGGTGGTGCGTAAGCGGCGGTGTGTGGGGGCGCGTACGGACCGCGATACGTGGGTGCGTATCGAGCGGCGTGGGCTCGACCGGATCGGGGTTCAGGGCGGGGATGGCACCGCGTCCGCGGAGGCCCTGCGAGGGATCGCCAAGCCGGCCTGGCTCGCCGGTGTTGCGTGGCGGGACGAGGTGGTCCACGTTCCCGCCCGGATCGCCCGCTCCGCCCGGCGCCTCACCCTGCACCTACCGCAGCGATGGCCCTGGCAAGACGCGTGGGCACAACCGTTCGCCACCGTCCACGCGCCGCCCGAGACACCCTGACGCCACTCCCCACCCCGCCCGCCAGGGCCCGACCCAAGCCGAATCGTGGAAAAGCTGGGCAGACCAGCGGATACACCCTGCCCGCACTCAGCTGACAGTCCGAGGCCCCGCCCCAAAAACCCTCGCAGATCATTTCGAAACCACGTCGGTGAATCGAGGCTAAGGCCAGGTGGCGGATCCTGCCGCCCGGACGGATTGCGGTGATCGTCCTGGCCGTGCTGCGGCATGACCAGCGCCTGGCCGACATGGCCGGCGGCAACAACGTGTCCGAGTCCACCGTCCGCCGCGGGCGCGACGAGCTGATCACCCTGCTCGCCGCGCAGGCACCATGCCTGGACCGCGCCCTGGAGAAGATCGCCGACGATGGCGGGGTGGTCGTCCTGCTGGACGGCACCCTCGTGCGCACCCGCCGGCGCACTGGGACAGAGAACCGTAAGAACTACAGCGGGAAACACAAGTCCCACGGCCTGCTGTTTCTTGCGCTCACCGACGAGAAGGGCAACCTGATCTGGATCTCCGCGGCCAAGCCCGGGCGGTCCAGCGAGATCGCCACCGCCCGCCACAACAAGATCACCGAGCATCTCCGCGAGGCCAAACTCGGGGCCCTGGCCGACCTCGGCTTCGTCTGCCTGGACGACGACCCTGACAACCCGGTGATCATCACCGGCCGCAAGGCCACCCATAACCACCGGCTCACCGACGCCGAGAAGGAGGCCAACCGCCTACTCAGCCGTGAACGCGCGGCCGTCGAGTATGGCTTCGCAAACCTGAAGCCAAGACGGCACGCTCCGACGGCGATGAACCGCCACCCTGCGCCACCCTCTTCCGCTGACGTTGCCGCCAACTACTGTCGTCAAACAGCCGAGAGGCCCCTCCGGAACCTTCGGAGGAGCCCTCTCACTTTGTCTGTGCTACAGAAGCGCGTCGATCATCTGACGGAACCAGACGGACATCTCTATCACCGGATACAGGACGAAGACGGGGATTACCAGATTTCTGGCTCCTGCCATTGGGCACACGTTGGACGCTGCCCTCCGGAAGAAAGGAATTCCTTTGCGGCCTGACGCACCAGAGAAAGGGGGATTTCTGCAGTTTCGGGAAAATCGGTCGGATTCTCTGCGACATAGTAGGTAACCTCCCCTCCGTTACCTGCCGAAGAGCCGAGCGAGACGTAGTTTTTCTCGTCCATGAAGCTCAGAACCCCTACCTGCCGTTTCCCGTCAGCGCCAACCCTGAACTCGTGATCTGGAAATCCTGACGGCAGAAGCTCACGCTCCGAACTGTGCAGAATAGCCGAGTTCTCGAACTCGTCGCCCGTAGCAAGAGCGTCGATCAGCGCATCGACATCTTCGGGGGTTCGGATTACCGATGGTTCGTCTGCATGCTGTACGTGATAGTACGCCTGAACCCTGTTGTGCGTCACTTTCCACCCATCCCTACTTTGCCATTTCCATAAGTCCACGACCTGTAGCCACCTTGCCCGTTCGGCCAGTGTACCGTGAGTTCCCTGTTACCCAGCATGGCATTAAGTACTTGATCGCAACCCATTGGCTCCATGCACGGCCCGCCAGGTTTGTTGATGACGATCTCGGCCTTTTTGATGTTGTCCCGAATCATGAACGCAGTAAATTTCTGTTCAGCATGGTGAGCACTGCCCGAGGTTGACGTACCCCTCGTGACTCCCACCTCTCTGAGCCTTTTGTTGGCGATGTCCAACAGTTCCTTGTCGAGCGCCTTGTTTCCGCTCTGGACGGCGTAGATCTGCCCGTCGGCAGCGACGCCTAGTCCGGCGGTTGGCCCACCCTTCTTGAAGGGAATCGACTTAATCGATTCCTTCGCGGCCTTCACCGCTTGCGCGAAGCTAATGGCTGTGCCAGCGTGGCTTGCATTTCCTAGAAGACGACTCGCGCCCCCAGGGCTCCAAGGGAGGACAGCCTCATTGAGCGGAAGGTACTCACACGTGCCATCCACCTGGCACATGAGGTACATCTCGGGTGGACCAAAACCGAGTTGCTTCCAGACCCACTTGAGAGCTTGAAGTGGAAGGTCCTTGATACCTGCGCCTTTGTACGGACCGGGGAATGGTTCCGGCCCCGCACTCGGGCTCGGGAGTGGACCATCGCTGCCAGTAGTCGCCGTGCCACCGCTGCTGCCGCTGCCATGAGTGCCTCCGGACGTCCCCGGAGTGGGGCTTGGCGGCCCCGCCGGACCGTCGGGCCGGGGCTCGCTGTGGCCTGTGCCGTCGTCGATCCACATTCCAGTGGGGTCAGCGGAGGTCACAGGCGTGTTGTTGCCGTACGCGTACCCGTTCAAGGACTGGTGCTGATCGGGGTCCAGTACAGGGTCGACGCTGATGAACTGGCCGACGCTGGGGTCATATTCGCGGGCGCCGATATGTGTAAGCCCAGTGGTGGTGTCGGCGGGCTTGCCCAGGAAGGCCTTGTCGTCGGGCCAGGTCGTGGGCTTCGTTCCGCGGGGTGCGCCGAAGGGGGTGGTGTAGCGCTTGGTGACGTCCTGGGTGGTGGCGTCGGTGGCGATGCTGCTGGTGCCGTGGTGGTCGGCGGCGAGGAAGCTGAGCTTGCTGCCTGCGGTGCCGGCCGTTGCGGTGCGGACCGCGATGGTCTGGCCTGCGGCGCTGTAGTAGCGGGTTCCGGAGACCGTTTTGGTTGCGCCCTTGGTGGTGAGGCGTACTTCGGTGGCGCCGAGGTAGAGGACGGTGTCGCCGTCTCCGGTGGCGCGGCGGATGAGGAGTTCGCCGTCGGCGTCGTAGAGGTAGGTGGTGCCCAGTGCGGGCTTGGTGCCGGCTGCTGGTTCGGTGGTGGAGGCGAGTTCGCCTTCGGTGTTCCAGTCCAGGGTCTGGGTGGCTTGGGTGCCGGGGCGTCCTGTGGTGTTGCCCGCATCGTCGTACTTGTACGTGGCGGTCTTGGCGCCCGTGGTCTTGACGAGCGGGTGGGGCTGGCCGGTCGGTGTCTTGTATCCGTACGAGGTGGCTGCGTCGCCCGTGGCCGTGTGGATGGTTTCGGTGTCGCGTTGTCCGGCGTTGTTGTAGGTGTAGCTGGTCCAGTACGGGGCGGCGCCGTCGAGGTTGGCGGTGGTGCGGCCACCGGTTGCGCAGTCGGCGGTTTTGGGGGTCCAGGCTTCGGTCAGGCGCCGGTTGGCGTCGTAGGTGAAGCACTGGTTGTCGGCTTTGGTGGTGCCGCCGAGGGTGGTGGGGTCGAAGATGGACTGGACGTTGCCGGCGTCGTCCTGGGTGAAGTTGAGGTCCTGCAGCATGTACGGGTGGGTCTGGTCCGTGACGTGGCTGCGGGTGAGTCGGCCGGTGCCTGCCTCGTACTTGTTGGTGATGTAGGTGTTCTTGGCGCCGGCGCCGAGGGTGAGCTGTTCGGCCTGGCCGAGGGCGGAGTAGGTGACGCCGAGGAGGTAGGTGTTGGTTCCGGAGAGTTCTGTGGTCAGGCCGACGGAGTTGTATTTCGGCTGGACGATCTCCGTGGGGAGTCCGGCGATGCCGGGTTCTTTGGTGTTGTTGACGGCGCCGTCGAGTCGGTAGTCAGTACCGAAGGTGATCTTGTCCTTTACGGCGCCGGAGATGACCAGCGAGTCGTCGGCCGGCAACAGGACGTCGGTGCTCGTGGCGCGGCCGAGGGTGTCGTAGGCCGTGACCTGTTTGGTGTACGCCTTGCCGGTGGTGCCGCCGACGTAGCGGGTGGAAGCGTCAGGCTTGCCCTTGAGGAGAGTGTCGTAGCTCCAGTGGGCGAGTTTGTTGGCGTCCGTCTTCGTGGTCTGCCACAGGTCAGTCTTGCGGCCGATCTCGTCGTACCCGTACAGCAGTATCGCGCCACGCGAGTCGGTGGTGAAGTCGATCTGGTCGAGGTCGGTGTAGTCGGTGCTGGAGGCGCCCTTGTCCGGGTCGGTCGTGTCGGTTTGGCGGCCGAACAGGTCGTAGGTGTAGGTCCACTTGGCGTCGTCGATGCCGGTGATCTGTGACTGCTTGCCGTCGCGGGTGTAGTCGTACTTCACCCGGGTGTAGGCGGTGCCGGTCGTGGCGCCGTACGCGGTGTCTTTCGGCTCGGTGCCGGCGTAGGTGCGGGTCTCGGCGGTGCGGCCCAGGGCGTCGGTGATGGTGCGGGTGGCGTTGCCGCCCTTGACCGCCGTGGTGGCGGTCGAGTCACCGGTGTAGCTGGTGGTGGTCGACCATCGGTCTTCACCGAGGACGGTGAACGTGCTGGTTGTGGGGCGTGCTGCATCGTCGTACGTGGTCCGGGTCAGGGCCGGGGTGTGGGCGTAGGAGGCGCGGGCGTACTTGCCGTCCGGAGCGTTGAGGTTGTCGTAGATGTCGGCGTAGGTCTCGTAGGCGAGGCCGCGTGAGTCGTAGCGGGTGTCGGTCAGGATCCGGCCGCCGAGGGGCGATGCGGTCTGGGTCTGGAGTGGGCGCAGGAGTGCGTCGGTGATGGCGTAGGTGGCCTGGTAGCTCTTGCCGTCGGCCTTGATGGTGGAGACCGATGTCCAGGGCTGGCTGCCGCGGGCGAAGTTGTAGTCGTACTTCACCGTCGGGGTGTCGGTGCCCTTGTTGCGGTTGGGTGCCCAGGTGTCGGTGATGCGGCCGAGTGCGTCGTAGCTGTTCTCGGTCTTCTTGACGTTGGCGTCGAGGGTGCTGGTTACCGTTCCGCGTGCCGGGTCGACGTAGGTGTACGTCTTGTGGGACTGGCCGTTGGAAGCGAGCTTGGGGGCGGCGACGACGGTGGAGGTGAGCGGGCCGGCCGCTGCGGGGTAGTACGTCGTGGTGGTGGCGTTGCCCTTGGCGTCCGTGATGCTAAGGGGACGTCCGAGGGTGTCATACGTGGTCTTGGTGACCGTCTGCCAGCCGCCGTTGAGGGCAGGGGTGCGGTCGTTCGTACCGATCGCGGCCGGGTATGCCTTGGCTCTGCCGGTCCAGGTGGCGAGACCTCGGGTCGGGGACTGGGAGGCCGACCAGCCGGTGGCGGCAGCGTCGTCGTACACGGCGGCGGTGTCGGAAAGCACGTCACCGCGCGTCTTGGAGTTGGCGGGGAGGTTCAGTTTGTCGTCGGTGATGACGGCCCCGGAGCTCAGGCAGGCGGATCCGACGACTCGGGTGCGGGAGACGAGACTGGTGAGTCCCTTGTCGGGGTTGCGCGCGTACCAGATGCGGGTGCAGGTCTCGTCCCCGGTCTTGTCCTGGTCGCCGATGGCTTCGGACTGGGTGACCATGCCGTACGTGTCGTCGTAGGTGTGCGAGGTGTAGCTGCGGCGCCAGGTGTTGCTGAGGGGCAGGTAGGTGTAGGCGTAGGTGCGACCGGTGCGCACGAAGTACGCCTTGGCGTTGGCGTAGGACCGCTGCTGGCTGGCGGTCAGCTGGTTCCAGAAGTTGTTGACCGTGACGGTGACCGGTTGGGCGCCGTTGTAAGTGAGCTCCTCACGCAGGGATCCCGCGTACTGGTCGGAGTCGGTGGCGTCCGATACGTCCAGGCCTGCCACGTCGATGCCGGCAACGGTGGCGCTCCGGGTAGTGGTGGTGTTCAGGCGTTTGTCGCCGTGCATGCCCTGCATGTAGAGGCGGACGGTCTTGGACTGCGGGTGCCTGGTGTCGCCGGTGTAGGTGGTGACTTTCTGGTATCCGCGCCAGCTGGACCAGGTGCGCTCGTCCTCAGGCGTGAAGGGGTCGTCGTTGTAGTGCCAGCCAGGGTTCTCGTAGGTGTAGAAGTTCTCCACGGCCTCGTTCTGGCCGGCCGGATCCGAGGTGGACACGGAGATGACGTTGTACTTGTGGAACCAGTCCAGTTGCGGGTCGCCGCCGTTGGCGGGCCAGTACACGGGGTAGCAGGACAGGTTGTTGTCGTCCTCGGCCTTTGGCATCTTGCTGCCGCGGACGCACTCCGGCTCGGAGAGCGTGACCGTGGTGATGGCGCCGGTCTCGGTGGTGATGGTGTTGATGCGGGGGCGGGTCAGCGGAACGATTTTGTCGGCGTCGGATTCCACGCGGTTTGGCCGCATGTGGTAGTCGAACTCCACCGGCGGCACGGTGATGGTGCCGCCGTTCTTCCCGGTGCGCTGGAGCGTCTTGAGGGTGAGGGTCTTGTCGGACGGGTTGCCGATGTCCGCGCCGTCCAGGAATTGGTAGGTCAGGCTGTAGCTGTCGACCGGCTTGTATGCGTCGGGCTCGGCGGCTGTGGACCAGACGCTCGTGTTGATGCCGGTGAGCATTTTGCGGGTGAAGAACGCGGGTCCGGTGGGCAGGCAGTCGGTCTCATCGGCTGTGCAGATGGCGTCGAAGGGGACATCGGGCCAGTTCTTTGCGGTGTCCTCGGTCAGTGAGGAGCAGTCCGTGGCGGTGCAGCGTTCCTTGTAGGTGAATTCCACGGTGCCGGAGGGCTTGCCGGTGAACAGTGTGTCGGAGCGCTGTCCGTACTTGATCTCTTCGAGGTAGCCGCCGCGGGTGTAGGCGGCGAGCTTGGTCTTGTCGCCGTTCTTGGCGTAGTGGTTCGTGTCCGCCTTGTACCAGTAGGTGGAGGCGTTGCCGTGGATGTCGGTGACGAGGTCGAGGTTCCAGCGCCATGCCTGTGTCTTGGCGCGGCCGGAGAAGCTGGTGTCGGAGGAGTATCCGGGTTCTCCGGCGTCGTCGCCGAAGACGGGGGCAGTCCAGACCGAGTTGGTGCGCTCGGTGCCGGCGCCGGAGAGTTTGTTCAGGCCGAAGGTGTAGGTGGTGCCGTCACCGGTGACGACCTTCCAGTACTCGCCCTTGCCGTCGCCCTTGCCGTCGACGATGTTGTCGCCGTCGTCGCCGTTTTCGGCGCCGGTCTCGTGGGTGACCTGGGAGGCGTCGTCGTTCTTCAGGTGCCAGATGCCCTTGGTGTCGTCCTTGACGAGTTCGGTGGCCTTGCCGTTGAGGACGAGGGAGGCGTTCTCGTACTTCCAGCACTGGTCGGACTTGTCGTTCTGGCCGTCGTCCTCGCACGAGCCGTACTTGCGCTCGATGTAGGAGGAGGTGAGATCGAACCCTTCACCGAGCATGGAGCCCTGGTTGTTGGTGTTCGCGGTCCGCCCGTCGGTGCTGCCGGAGTTGTAGGACAGTGAGAGCGAGGGGGCGGGGCCCGCTGCTGCGGGCGGCACGCTGATCGGGTAGGACCAGGTGAAAGCCCCGGACGAACCGCCTGCTTCCCAGCTGGAGGAGGCGGTCAGCGGGGTCGCCTTGTAGTCACCGGACCCGGATGCTGGAGCAGCGGCAATCGCCGTCACGGCGAAGACACCCGCTGCTGACGGTCCGCCCTTGGCCGCGGTCGCCTGCGGCACGGCGACCTGTGCGGAGACGGTCTGCTTCGTGGCGTCGTTTCGGGATGGGACGGGCGTCTGCGTACGGCACTGGGCCTTCTGCGGGCTGGTGAGCGCGCAGGCGGGCAGGGATACCAGGCCGAGGCGGGATCCCCAGTGGCCGCCGATCGCATCGGCAAAGGTGGAGTAGTCGACGGTGATTCCGGCAGTACCAGGGGATTCAGCTGCGGCGGTGAACACGACGCCGGTGATACCCGCGCTGCGGGATGCCTTCTGGTCGAGCACGTTCACCGTGGCAATGCCTGCGGCAGCAGCGGCCGGTTTCCCGTTGCGTGCTGAGATCTTCACGGGACGAGGTGCGGTGACGGAGACGGTGGCCGTCGCGGGCTTGCCGGATATCTTCTGTGTGCTGTGTGAAGCCTTCGGCCAGTGGGCGGCCCGCTCACTGCGTGCCTGAGCGGCCTGCTTGCTGTTGGTGGCTCTGTTCTTCGCCACCCGCTCTCGGGCCTCTTTTGCCCCGAGCGCGGAGACCGTCTTGACCTTGCTCACCCTGGGCGCTGGAACCTCCGGGCGTCCCAGCGGATCCGCCGCAACGGCAAGGGGAGTGAGACTTGCTGGAATGGACAGTGCGAGAACCAGTGCTCCGACCAAGGGGATGCGGGTCTTCCTGGTCCCGGTGCCGGGCTGGCGTCTTGCGCCGCGCTTCAGGAACGCGGGGAAGGGTCTGGAAACGAACACGTCTTCTCTCCGGGAAAGAGGCCGGTCACCGATAGGCGAAAGGCGGCGCTGGGGCGGAGCGGGATGGTGGGACCGCGGGGGCCGGCCGTGATGGCCGGCCCCGTGGCGAGCTGACAGAGCAGCGGGGCGGTGTCAGGTTCCGACGACGTCGTATACCTGTGTGCCGTCGCTCATTGCTCCCGCCCAGAGGCGGATGTCGCCGATCCGTCCGGGCAGGTAGTTACCCCAAGCTCCGAGATATCCCTTACCGGCGGAGAACTCGCCGCTGCCGACCTGTGCGGTGTAGGCCATGGCGTCGTCTCCCTGGGGATCCGAGGTGAGATAGAGCTGGATAGTCCTGTCCTGGGCGTTGTAGACACCCGTGAGGCGGACTTCGGAGTCCAGGACGGCTTCTTCCTTACTGACGACCGATGCTCCTGTGCCGTCGGCGGTCAGACGGCCGAAGTGCCACCGGCCGACCGGAACAGTCTTGTTCACCGGGTTGCCGTTCTCGTCGAGGACTGGTTCGCCGTTCTCGTCGAACTCGGGTTCCTGCCGTGTGTCGGTCTTCTCGAACCACAGGCTCCAAGAAGATCCGGTGGCCGTACGCTGACCGAGGATCTGGGCCTTGTAGCCGTCCGGCTTCGTCACGATCCTGGCGGCGTCGACGACTGCCTGTGTCGTCACCGTGAACGACCCCGAGTCATCAACCACCGGGCCCGGCGTGGTCCCGGCACCCGAGGTGCCGTCCAGCACCAGTTCGTCGTCGACCAGCGAGGCGCCCGAGGAGAGAGACAGGGTGCCGCCATAACCCGATGCGCTGTTGGCCAGCGACGTGCCAGTGGCTTGAGCGGGGTTCCATGAGGCGACGAGTTCCGCGGAAGGCTTTCCGTACGCGTCGAGCAGCGTGCTCTCCTGCTTCACCTGTACCTCGGTCAGTGCCTCCTGCCACGCCGCTGCTTCATCGATCACGCCCGGGAAGTAGTCCGTGTATGTGCCCGACCATTGGACGCGGCCGATCTGCAGACGTCCGGTCGCCGCCCATGGCGTCGTGAACGGTGTGGTGCCCTGCGGCTCACCGTTGACGTAGAGGCTGATCGTGTTGTCGGTGGCGTTGAAGACACCGGCCAGGTGGGTCCATACCTTGGGAACGGCCGGGTTCTTGGAGGTGACCCGCTGGTAGGACAATGTCCCGTCGGCGGGCGCGTCGGTGTCGGCCTCGCGGAAGGACTACTTCTTGGTGCTCTGCTCGTAGCCCAGCAGGAACGGGCTGCGGTTCACGCCGTCCTGACCCATGACGGTGGCGTTGCGTGTGTCCGTGTTCAGGCGGACCCACGCGGCCACCGTGTACGAGGCGCGGGTGTCGATGACGGGGTCGGCGGTCGCGGCGTAGCCGGTGGTGCCGTTGAGGCTGAGGCCGCTGTCCGTGGCCTTGACCGCCGGTGTGGTTTCCGTGGCCGGGGTGACGGTGATTTCGCCGCGGCGTCCCTGGTCGGTTCGGGTCGCGCCGCCGGTCAGGGTGGCGTTGTCCTGGAGTTTGGGGTCGGTGGTGGAGGAATCGACCGCCTCCGCGCCCGTGTCGTGGAAGTTCCATCGTCCGACCGGGCCGTCACCCTCCTTGACCACGAACTCGACGGAGTTGGCGGCTCCTGGACCGTAGGTGTCCTTCGCTTCCACCTGCAGGGTCATCGTGCCCGAGGTCGGAGGCACCGGTGCGACCGTCACGGTCGCACCGGACACGTAGGGCGACCACGCGGTGTCGGTGGACAGCTTGTACCGGTAGGCGGTATTGACGTCCCCCGCTGCCGGGCCAAGGGTGAAGGACCCCGCCTGACCGGGCTTGCCTCCCGGGACGCAGTCGTTCGCCGTGCACGGGGTGTACGGGGCAGTCTTGTTGAACGCGATGGTCGGGGGCTTGGGAGCCTTGCTGTCGACCTTGAAGTAGCACCAGCCGGTTGTGGAAGCGTTCGACGGGCCGGACAGCCATTCGGAACCGTAGTACGACCGGGTCCAGGCCCGGTAGCGGTACACCGTGTTCTCTTCCAACGCGGTGGACGGCGACGCGGTGACCTTGACGTTGTCACCGACCGGACTGGACGGCACCAGCATGTCTCCCACCGCCTTCGTCCAGGTCGTGCCGGTCTTCTTGTCCAGAGCCATGACGATCCGCAGGCTGGCCCCTGACTCCCCGCCTGATTCCGTCTGGGCCGTGGCGGTCAGTGCGGGAGTAGGGTCGGTGGCGATCGCCGGGGCAGACTCTGTGGTCGTGCAGGTCTGGCTGGATCCCGTGACCAGGCCGATGGCGCTCGGCTTCGCAGGCTTGCCGACGTAATCGACGCTCAGAATCGCGTCGTCATCGAACCGCTTCCAGGAGACGGTGTCCTTCTCGTCCTTCGCCATCAGCATCAGCGTCAGGCGCGAGATCTTCCCGTCGGCGAAGCTCCGGACGGTCGGCGTCAGGTTCTCGTCCGGTTCCGGCGCGTAGTCGTGGAACTTGATCGTTGCGCGCGGCTGGGAAGGATCACAGTTACTGCCGCGGCCCGCGGACACATTCCGGTCGCCCATCTGGTCCAGTTTCGTCGGGCCGGGCCACTTCGATGACGGCGAGATGTTGTTCGTGCGCTCCAGATCGACCCACCGCGCGTCACAGGAGAACGACCACGTCTCCGTGACACGGAACGTGGCGTCCAGAATGTGCTTCCCCTTCAGCTTGCCCGGGTCGAACTCGAAGTACATCCGGTTCACATAGCCGTTGCCGCAGTAGTAGGAGATGCCGCCGATCACTGCGGATCCGCACTTGCCGACGCTCATACCGTTGTCGCCGCCGGAGAAGTTCCAGAACACATCGCCATCCGACGACAGCACGGTGCGCTCCGACTCGTTGAGCTCGACCGACGGGTCGATGTACAGCGGAAAGTCCGCCTCGTCGGTGGCTGCCAGAAGCTCAGGGTCCGGCTCGACCGTCACGGATCTGTCGGTGACAGCCAGGCCGAGGACCGAGGACGCGTCACCCGCGCCAGGGCCGGCCAGCGGGTCACCCTCCTCCGCAGGGCCCGCAGGTACAACCTCGCCCGCATCGGCCTGAGCGGGTCCGGCAAGGTACAGCGAGCGCTGCGCAACAATCGGGGCGGTGTCGTCTCCCGCGGAGTTCCACATCCGTGCCGCAGGCGAACGGAACACCGGACGGCCGTTGCCGTCCAGGGCGTCCACTCCGCCCCCGGCGCCGGCCTGGACCGTCAAATTCTCCGCACCGAGCTGGTATTCGATGCGGTCCAGCGCCGGGTTCGCCGCAGCCTCGGGGGTCTTCACCTCCAGAACCTGACGGAAACCCTCCACCGTCGCGGTGAGGACCAGGTCCACATCGGGCAGCACGTTCTCGTACACCGCACGTGCACCATCAAGCCGCGGAGCGGGCAAGGTACCAGGCCACCCCAGCGACACCGACTGCGTGCCCTCAGCGATCGTGACCAGCTTCGCCCCGGCACCGCCCGGCGAGAACGACAGGTCCACGGCCGCGGCCTTCGGACCGACCGAACCGTCGGATTTCTCCACCAACGTCGCATCGGGATCCACCCAGCCACCGCCCTGGGCGGCGACCCGCACCGGCGCGATCGACTTCTCCAGCGTGAACGTCGTCCCGTCAGGATTCGCGAACACCGTCTCCCGCTCGGTGCGCTCCTCCACAACCTCTACACGTTCACCCGACGCTGCCGCAGCAGCCGAAGCTCTCGACTCCGGCGATGCTGACTCCCCCGCAGCTTCACCAGAGGATGCGGGCACAGCCACGGCCTGCCAGGTCAGAGCGGGAATTGAACCCGCCACTGTGGCCGCAACAACCAGCGCGCACACACCGTGACGTACTCGACGCCACACCCCGCCATTCACATGCCCCGCCCCATTACCTACATAGCCTTCACAAAAGTCAGCCAAATATCTGACCAAGATCAGGATCGGTCAAGAGTGACCTGGGTCACCATCTGGGCAGATTGCGGCAGCGAAGGATTCGGGTTCGGTCGAGGCATTCCGCTCGCATCGCATGCACCAAAACGGACCGTACGGTCTCATTCCTGTCAGAACTCTTGGCGCAGCGAGCCAAGTTGTACTGCCCAGCACGCTCACCCGCGAGCAACGGCACTCTTCCGTCCACGCCGTAGTTTCTTAATGCGAACCATGCTGACCGTGCGTCAAACTTGGCCGGTGGCACACCAAGCACAGTCCGAACAGCGACAACCGAGCCAGACGCAGATCGTCGGCGACCGCTTAACTCACCACGGAAAGGCAGACCGTGCAACGCTGCGTGATCTCCTCGGGCGGGTCGAGGCATCCGCGTATGTCAACAGGGTCCGCAACGACGGCGGCCTCAAGCGTCTTCACAGTTACCGGCGGTCGACCACGTGTCAAAACCCTCGAACTGTGGAGATCTTCTATGCGGCCAGCTCCAAAGCGGAGTCGGCCGGGTGGTCTTGTTCGTAGTCGATCGGGCTGTGGTATCCGCACACGCTGTGTAGTCGATGCGTGTTGTAGAACCCGGTGATCCAGGTCGCGATCCTCAGCCGGGCCTCGGTGCGGCTGTTGAAGGTGTGCCGGTGGACGTACTCGACCTTGAGCACGCTGTTGAACGCCTCACTGACGGCGTTGTCGAAACACGACCCGACCCGGCCCATGGACTGCGTTGCGCCCAGGCGCCGACAGGCGCGTTTGAATCGCCGGGAGACGTGCTCTGAGCCCCAGTCCCTGTGCCACCACCATCGCTCCAGCCTCCCTCACGCCCCGACGCAGGGCAGGGGGCACGGGCGAGACTGTGTCTCTGGTAAAGGGTCTTATCGAGGCATGGAGCCAGCTTCCCGTCGCGTGACACGCTGGGCGGATGACGACCGCCCTGCCGGAGCTCTGGACCGACTGATGCTCGGTCACCTCGACGTCCACCGAGAACAGGGACGAGCGGACGCTCGCGCGCTTCATCAGGCAGGCCGCACCCTCCCGCCGCGTGCTCTCCGACGGTAGGGGGAATGCCCGTGACGATAGAGGCTCAGACAGCAGTCGCCGCTGCCATCGTTGTTCAGGACGAGCGAGTCTTGCTCGTGAGGCGACGAGTCGCGGAAGGCGTACTCTCGTGGCAGTTCCCGGCAGGGAAGATCGAGCCTGGCGAAGCTCCCGAAGAGGCTGCAGTGCGTGAAACCCAGGAGGAGACGGGGCTCCTGGTGACCCCGACCAGTTTGCTGGGACAACGGGTTCACCCTGTGACGGGCCGGGAGATCCACTACATCGCATGCCGACCCCTCAGCGGCACGGCGTTTGTCGCGAGCGTCGAAGAGCTCGCCGAACTGGCGTGGGCCACTCACGGCCAAATCCCGCAGTACGTTCCGTATGGGCTATTCGAACCAGTGCAAAACTACCTCGACGAGGCTCTGCTCTCGTGAGCACCCACGGGTCGGCTCCCTTGAGCACACGAGAGCGCGTTGTCGTTGCGGGTGCTGGGGTGGCAGGCTCACTACCGGCGTCGTTCTTGCCGAGGCCGGGGCACCGGATCGGCGCCCGGCCGACCCGCGCCGCGGTCCGCGTGGAGGCGGAGCGGTGGGAGGACGGCACCGTGGTCGTGCACGACTACGGGCACGGAAGGGGCGCCGGTCACGACCAGGGAGCCGTCGGCCGTTCTCCGGGTGCCACCGAGCATCAGAGACGGGGAGCGGTAGAGCAGCGCACCGTCGCGGTACAGCTCGTACTTATACCCCCGACTGCCCTCCAGATTGCGCCGCTGCTGTGGATCGGCGTCCGTCAGGGGCAGCTCGACGGGTCCGCGGCCCTCACGCAGGACGCCCTGGGAAGCGATGTGCCCTGTGAGGGTGCATCAAACGATGTCCTCGCAGTTGGGAAGGATTTCTGTCTGGGGCCGGACCTGGTCGAAGATCTCGGCATCGGCATGCATCGCGTCGGCGTCGGCAGCAGCTGTGGCGGCGCCGAGGAATTCCCTGGCCCCGCGGAGCCTGATGCTCAGCCGACGTTGCGTGGCCTGGCTGTTGAGGCGTACGTCCAGGGCTCCCAGGAGGTGCGTGTCCGCGCGGCGGCCGACGGGCAGTAGGGAGGGGTCGACGCCGTCGCGTCGGGCGATGAGTACACCGAGTGCGTAGCGGCTGAGGGCATCGCATCCAGCCAGGTGGAAGACGCCGGCTGCGTCGGACACCGCAAGCTCCCACAGGGCAGCCGCCAGGTCGGCGACATGCACAGGGCAGCGGATGTCGTCCGTGAACAGGGCCCCCTCCCGCGCGCCGCCGGCTAGCTCGTGCACCACTCGTTCGTGCGCGGATCGGCCATTGCCGATGATCAGGGAGGTGCGGGCGACGACCGAGGCCGGGTGGAGGAGTCGCACGGCGGTCTCAGCGGCGGCCTTCGCGGCCCCGTAGGGGGTGACAGGATCGGGGAGAGCCGTCTCGTCGTAGTGCACGTGGGTCCCGGAGAACACGGCGTCGCTGGAGACATGCACGAGGCCGATCCCCCGCCTCGCCGTCGCCTCGGCGAGGCGGACGGGGCCGTCCGCAGTGACTGCCCAGTCGGCCTCCCCGCTGGACGCGTTGATCACCATGCTCGGTGCCACCGTGTCGATGATCTCGTCGAGTCGACGGGGATGCCGTAGGTCCAGGTGGTGCCACGAGGTGCCGGAGGCGTCGCCAGGGCGGGAGTTGAACGTCGCGGCCGTGACGCGACCTGCGGACGTCGCCTGGTGCACCAGCTCGGTCCCCAGGAACCCGCTGGCTCCGATGATCAGCACAGTCATGCCGGTACACGGTAGTGGAACCCCTTGCTGCCCCGCGGTGGAACGGGGAAGCACGCGAAGAGGCGGCCTACCGGCATCCGTCACGAGCGGGCCGACGCCGCCGCGACGGCGGCGGAGGAAGCCGCCAAGGACGCCCAGGCCTACGCCGAATCAGCACAGCAGGCAGCCGAGTCCGCCGAACGCAAGGCCGCCAACCAGACGGTCAGCGACGGCGCCGGCACCAGCTTCGGCGGCGGCACGTTCTTCGTCGTGGACGAGGACAGCGTCAAGGTCACGGATGTCAGGCAGCACCAGCCGTGCGAGCTGCCGCCCGGCCTCGGCACGAGCTGCACGGTCACCTTCACCTACACCTTCGACGTCAAGGTCGACTACTACCTGTGCACCAACTCCAACGTGCCGGCGACCCAGTCGGGCTGCCCCTCGGTGGACACGGTGCACCTGGGTTCAGATCCCTTCACCGGCCTGAAGAAGGACATCACCAAGACATTCACTCAGTTGGAGATCCTGCAGGGCTTGCTCAAGACCTATCTCGAGATCGGCAAGCAGATCCTGGTCCAGGACTTCCTGGACTGCTGGCACGGCAGTGTGTCCGGCTGCGCCTGGGCGGCGTCCAACTTCATCCCGGGTAAGGCGCTGGGCAAGGTCGTCGAGGGGCTCAACGCCCTGAAGACCGCCATGCGCACGGGCACCGGGGTGCGGGAGGCGTTCAACGCGCTGAAGGCACTGGACGTCGCCCCGGCGACCCTCGCCAAGATCGAGAACACTGTCGACACGTACGAGGACTTGGTTACCACCTGCATCCGGAACAGTTTCCCCGGAGGCACCCAGGTACTCATGGCGGACGGCTCCCACAAGGCGATCCGCGACGTGCACGTCGGTGAGACGGTGCTGGCCACCGATCCGCAGAGCGGGCAGTCCGCGGCCCAGCCGGTGACCGCGACCTTCAGCCACGACACCACGCGGCTGGTGGACATCACCGTGAGCGGCGGAGTCCTGACCAGCACGGCCGGTCACCGGTTCTACGTCGCGGAGCGCGGCTGGACGCTGGTCTCGGACCTGCGGGTGGGCGACCGCCTGCGCACCCCCGACGGAAGCCGGCACCGGGTGCAGGGCCTGCGGGACCGCGCCAGCCTGGCGCCCCGTGAGGTGTTCGACCTCACGGTCGACGGGTTCCACTCGTTCTACGTCGGCACCGCCGGGCAGCGTTCCCGCGACGTCTTGGTGCACAACTGCACCAACATCCTCGCCGACGAGGGCCTCGAGGGTGCGCACACCCTCGAGGACCATGTGGACCTCAGCCCCCAGAAGCTGGCCGACAAGCTGGCCAAGGACGGCGTGGCCACGCAGTGGGCCAGCAAGGACATCGCCGTCGCGGCGGTCGACCAGGCCATGGCAGACTGGATCAAGCTGCCCGGCAACGGGGACAAGCTGGAGGCCTGGCGCCTCAGGCAGGCCCAGCGGGCCGGCAAGGGCATCGGCTTCGACCCGAGAAAGGACCTGCTGCCCATCTGCTTGCAGGTCACCGGGCACGGCGCCTCGCTCGGTACGAAGTGGGTGAAAGGCGGCAGCTCGGCAGGCGAGGCCGTCGGCAACACGGTGGTAATCCAGCTGAAGTTCGCCAAGGGGCATATGAAGCCCAAGACCTGGGTCGTCTACACCGCCTACCCGGAGTAAACATGACATACGAGACCGGCCTCACCTGGCTCTCCGAGCAGTGCGATGAGCTGGCGGACCTGCCTCCTGCGGAGATGGACTGCCTCATCGAGCGGGGGCCGGTCTCGGCCATGCTCCTGATCACCGAACGGTCGGTCCGGGAGCTCGGCCACCCGGCGTCCCTGCAGCTGGGCCGTGACGTACGGCGGCTACTGGACTCCGGCCTGGCGGACGACACGATCCGCACGGCCTGGGTCGGCTCAACCGACCACGCGTTCGACCCGGCCAAGCAGCAGGTCGGAGCGCGGGAGTGGCTGGAGCGGATCGAATCGGCCTGGCTCGCGGCGGAATCCCACCGTGACCCCGGCTTCACCCCGCCCCCGGCCGACCCCGTGACAGACGAGTCGCTGTGCGCCGCGGTGCACAGGGCGACGGCTGCGGTGGCCGCCGCGCTGACGCGGGCGCACGAGGAAGGAGAGGTGTTCAACCCGCTGCCGCTGCCCGCCCCCCTGGTACCAACGCTGGAGCAGGTGATCACCGGGGCGTGTGCCGACCTCGGTTTCCGGCTCTTCCTGCGCGCGGTCAAACGCCACGCGCTGCCGCTAGACGGCCCGTGCCGGGCAGCGCTGGTGGCGCTCGGCGAACGTCTCGGCTACCCGGAAGGTGCAGTCGACCAGGGCCTTCAGAGGGACTGACGTTACGAGGGGTGGGCGGGGTGCACGTCCCGCCCACCCCTCGCAGCAGACGTCAGTACACCGACTCTGCCTCGTCCATCCGGTCCACCGGCACCGTCTTCGGTACCCGGTCGAGGTGATCTCCCACTGCGTGTGGCTGTACTTCCGCTTCCCGTTGTCATTCCGTGAGGTGGAGGAGCTGATGCTGCAGCGCGGCATCATCGTCTTCTACGAGACGGTCCGCCGCTGGTGTCTGAAGTTCGGACAGGCCTATGCCGACGGACTGCGCCGCCGTCGGCCACGGCCCGGGGACAAGTGGCACCTGGACGAGGTCTTCATCAAGGTCAACGGCGAGCTGAAGTATCTGTGGCGGGCCGTCGACCAGAATGGAAACGTCCTCGACATCCTCGTCCAGAATCGGCGGGACAAGACCGAGGCAAGACGGTTCTTCCGCCGCCTGATAAAGAAGACCCGTACGGTGCCGGGGGTGGTCGTCACCGGCGAGCTCCGCTCCTACAGCGCGGCGCACCGCCGAGGTCATGCCCTCGGCGGAACACCGCTCCCACGAGGGTGAACAACCGGGCGGAGAACTCCTACCAGCCCAGGCGGCAGCGTGAACGCGCGATGAAGGGATTCCGTTCCGTAGGCGGGGCCCAGCGGTTCCTGTCCGCGTTCAGCGGCAGCTCGCCCCACTTCCGCCCTCACCGCCACCTGATGACAGCCTCCGACCACCGAGCCGAGATGACCGTCCGCTTCGCGATCTGGGACCAGATCACCCAAGCTGCCAGCCGGCCCACCACAGCCTGACCACAGGCCTGGACCGCAAGCCCACCATGCCCCAACGCGCCGTCAGGCACCGACATACTCAACAACTTGACAGCGCCCTCATGAGCGGTAGGGCTGGCCTACAGCCTCGGCGGGCTGCCCGAAAGGCGAGGCGATGAAGCACCGCGGGTCAGTTTGTCGTACGTAGTCGGGTGTTGTTGGGCCATCGAGGCGGCTGGGCGGTGCTCGACAATCTGTCAGAGGTTGAGACCGGCGGTGGTGAAGTCGTCGATCCACGCTTGGAGGGACTGGCGGCCAGTAACGGTGGGTCATTCCCTCCGACCAGGTCTCGGCCACGTGGCGGGCGTCGAAGTAGCTGTTGCCGTTGGCGAGCCAGTTGGCGGGGGTGGCCCGTGGACACGATGAGCCGGCCACGCGGCTGAAGAACACGGCGGAGTTCCCTCAGCATGGCGACGCGGTCACGGACGTCAGCGGGGCAAGACTCGCGTCCGGAACGTCTCCAAACTGCCCCGCCCCACTCTCACCGGCCCTACGGGTGGAGCCCAGTGGGAGCAGAATCGGGCACGCCGAACGATGGTGGTGCCGGAAAGCTCCGAGGCTCACGTGACAGGGTCGCCTCCCTGAGAAAGCCGAGCGCTGATCCTCTCGTCGAGTTCCGCCATGGTGCGGTGGAAGACGCGTTCGAGGTCCACGTTGTAGCGGTGAGCCAGGATGAGTACCGACCAGAGGCAGTCGGCGAGCTCGTGCTCCAGGGCAGCTCGGCCGCCCAGGTTCTCTCGCGCGCCATCCTCCGCCATGACGAGCTTGGCCAGGTCGCCGACGTCTCCCATGAAGCCGAGCATGAATTCGCTGCGTGTCCAGACTCGGCCGCGCTCACGACGGTTCAGCTCGTCATAGCGGTCGTGGATGCGGATCGCCTGCCGCTTCAATTCGTCGAGGTCCACGGAGTCTGTCCCTTCGGGGTGAGTGTGCTGCAGTGAGTTGCCCCGTCCGTGACGAGGAGGTGCCGGGAGCTGGCTCGATTTCTGAGACGAGCGTGGCAGCACGTGGCGACGTCGACAGGAGCGTCGGACCAGCTCGCGTGTTCAGGTCGAGAAGTACCGGCAGAGGACCTGGTGCAGGTAGTCCGCGCCCGAGCCGAGGCAGGCAGCCTGCTCGGCCGACGACACGAAGGCGATCTCGTCGAGCTCGGGTACGTTTCCACGCTCCGTCTCCGACACGGTGAGATCCGCGTGCCGGCGACGCACGAGTGCGCTGGGCACGGACGGGGCGAGGAAGTGGAAGCCAAGGCTGCCGAACCGTGCTCCTCGGGTGAGGCCCCACAGCCGCAGCTTCTCGTCGGCGGCGTGGATGCCGAGTTCCTCGGCCAGCTCGCGGGCGGCATGCCGACGGAGTGACGCCATGTCCAGGGGGTGGCCGGCCGCAGGCGGCTCCGCTGTGCCGCCGGGGAGGGTCCAGCGGCCGGGCGTCGCGGTGGTGGGGGAACTGCGTCCGACCGCGGGTCCGTCCTCGGAGGGCAACAGGACGGTGACGAAGACGGCCCCGGGGACTTCTTCGGGCGGCCGGAGCTGCCGCAGGGCCCGGTGCCGGTACGTCATTCTGGCCCATCGCACCACCAACGGGCCGGGCCCTGACGGGTCGATGCCCAGGCTCGCGACGAGGGGGCCATCGAAGGCGGTGGGGTTGTGGGCCTTCGTCTCCTCCCAGAGACGGTCGACTTTGCCCTGTTCCTGCGGTGACAGGGCGGGGGGAGGGTGCTCGATGAGGTTGATCTGGTGCGCGTCGAGGAACTCGACAGGGAGATGTCGGGGCTGCATTGGAGGTCCTTTCCGCCCGTCCGGGCGTTTGACTTGGTCGAAAGTGGCCGGTACGCGCTCCTCGCTTCCTGAAGATTGCCAAGGCCATTCCTACCGGCAGGTCCAGGTCATGGCCGGCGAGGGAATGGGACGGAAGCCGAGTTGGGCGTAGAGGGGGAGTACTTCGGGGGAGCGCGTTGAGGCGGACGGAGGAGCAGCCCTGGGAGGCGAGCCACTGCATGGGGGCGGTCACACCGGCGAGGCCGTAGCCGCGCCGGTGCCGGGCGGGGTCGGTGGCGACGGCGTGGATCTCGCCGTGGAACACGGAGCGTTGCTGGTGGGGCTGGGGAAGCGGGGGACGTAGGTGCCGACCGCGCAGGAGGCGAGACCGGCACCGTTGGGCGCGTTGACGACGAAGGCGACGAAGCGGGGTGCTCGGAGGAGTCGGCGAAGGCCGCCGCACACGCGGTGAGCCATTCGTGGTCCGGTGCGGGCCGCGTGGTGTCGAGCATGATGCGGCGCAGCCTGGTGAGCTGGGCTGCGTCATGGCGGTCGGCACGGCGGACATCCAAGGTGCTCCTCCTGCATCACGAATCGGGGTTGACGACGGGATGGTGGGCCGAGCGGTTCGCGGCCTGGCGCCGGGGCTACGGGGCGGTGAGGGCGCGGATGATGTCGTAGAGGTGGGTGCCGTGTGCCCATCTCTTGAGGTCCTCGCGGCCGATGGTGATGAGACGGTGGCGGGCGGCGAAGTCGAGCGCGGGCCGGGTGAATCCGTTGAGCCCGATAATGACGGCGTGGTCGGCGCCGTGCTCCGGACGGGCTGTGCCGTTGAACTGCTGCATCGCCGGTGAGTTGACGGGCCGGCTGAGCTGCTTGCACTGGACCACGACGGTGAGGCCGTCAGGGTCGCTGGCGATGACGTCGGCGCCGAGGTCGCCTGAGCCGCCCACTCGCCGGGCATGGAGGAAACCGTCCCGGGCGAGGAGTTCGGCGCACGCATGCTCGAACCCGGTCGGGCTCATGGCTTCGAGCTGCTTCATCCGGTAGGTGAGCAGGGTCGGCTCCGGCTCAACGGGTGTCGCATCCACGCTGACCGCGACGGCGCGTGTGGTGAGAAGGTCGAGGACGGCGCCGGCGAGCCGGGCGAGGAGCAACAGTGCGGTGAGGGAGCCGAGCACGATGAGCGCGGTCCACCAGGGGTGCTCGGTGACCGCGCCCCACAGGTCCACGGTGATCCAGTCGATGACGGTGCCGGTCAGCCACTCCCAGAGCATCTTCCCGGCGGCCAGGACCAGCAGGGCATACAGCAGGACCTTCAGGAAAGGGTCGAGGGAGCCGTCTTCATCGAACACCGTTCGTCCTCCCCTTTGAGGCCGTCCGTCCGTACGGAGCGGGGAACGGTTGTCGAGTGCCGGAGAGCCGTCGGCGCACGAGGGTGGGCAGTCGCAGGATCTGATGGAGTGGCACGCCCAGCTCTGCCCACGAACGCAGTCGCTCGCGGTCGGCCCAGCCGATCGTATGCCGGTCTCCCCACTCCCTGGCGTCGCGGGTGAAGCTGCCGTTCGTCACGACCACTGCCGAGTTCGCCCGGTGGACGGGGCCGGCTGTCCCCTTCACCTGGTACATGACCTGGGAGCCGACCTTCGCGGCGACCTTGGTGTGCTTGGCCTGGACGACGATCCGCCCGTAGGTGGGGTGGCCGGCGATGACGTCGGCGGCCTGGTCGCCCTGCTGCCCGACCTGCCGGGCCGACCAGCCGTCCCGTATCAGCAGGTCCCGCAGCGCGAACTCGAACTGCCGGTCGTCCATCGCGTCGATCTCCGCCAGGGTGAACCGCAGCACGGACAGACGCTGTGCTCGTGCCGTGTGCTCGCGCGCGGCTGCCGCAGCGCGCCAGGCGCCGACCGCGATACCAAGCAGAGCGAGCACGGCCACGACAGGCCACCACCGTACGAGCACCTCGCCCACCCACACGAGCAGCCGCACCACCAAGGAGACCGCTGCGGCGGCGACCAGGGCCGCCGCCCCGTACTCAGCCACGCCACGCGGCCGACGGATCGTAAAGCGTCGCCGGCTCATCAGCGGCCGGCCGACGGCGTCGCCGTCACCCCGGGCGTGGCGGGCTGTGCCGGCGCGGCCGCCTCGAACCCGAAGAACTGCCCCCACAGCACCACCACGGCGGCGATCCCGGCGATCAGCCACGGGCTCATCTTCTTCGCGGACCGCCGGGTCGGATTCCGGCGGATGTGGCCGCGCACCCGGTGATAGCCCTCAGGCGTCATGAACTTTCCCCTCCCGGAACTGACGGCCGCACAGCGCGGCCCTTCTGACATGGATGTAGCAGCGACCACCGACACCAACCCGGCAGAACCGCACCGCGATCACTCCAAACCGGCCACCACCGTGCACGGCCTTCCATCCGCAGCCGAACGTGAGGTGAATGACCAGGTGACTATGGAGAACCGAGCGCCGCGACCGCTGAGTGCGCCCCGACCAGGCACCGCACGGCAGCCGAGGAAACCGCTGGTCAGAGCGGATCCGCCGGGTAGGCCGAAGTTGGCGAGAAAGACAGGGGGTGCGCTCCCGCGTATGCGCCCGTGCGCCCCTACGCGACGTCGCCCGGATGCGGCGCCGCGACGCTTCTCGACTACCCGCCGGACACAGCAGACCCCCGATACGGAAGAGTTCGGTGATCGGTCGGCGAGGGGAACGGGGCAGGCCGAGCCGGGCGCGAGCCTCGTGGACGGCGCTGAGCTGGTCGGCCGCGCTGGACCCCCAGTTGGACAACTCGGTGCCCGAGACCAGCCAGTCGGCACGGGCAGAACCCGCCCTTGTTCCTCTTCCCTCGAGGAGGAGCGGGGGCACCCTGCACCACTGTCCGAATCCCGTCCTACTGCCATGCGGTGGACACGGGTTAACTCAGAAGTTCGCCCGGAGCCGGGTGGGAGAACCGAAGGGAAGGGCACAAGATGGCAGAGAGGGCATCCACGCAGGCGGGGACCAGCCCCGAGCTTCTGATCGCCGTGGAGGAGCTGGCGACCGCGCACGACCGCAGCGAGTCCGAGCGGTCCGACGTCACCAGCTCGCAGAACAGCGCGGGCGATGACGGCGACAACCGCGACCTGAACCTCCCGAAGGAGTAAGGGGAACCCATGGAGCACCGGCTCGTCACCCACATCGAGAAGGCTCTCGGCTGGGACGGGCCGGGTTCCGTGGGGACCGCGTTCGCACGCGGCCGACTCACGGACCCGGAGCTGCCCGCACGGCTGTTGACCCCACTCAAACTGCTGGACCTGATCAAGCGCCGCCACCTGGCCAACCCGCAGCTGCGCTGCTACGCCGAGGGCGACGAAATTCATCCGTCCACGTTCCTGTCCACCAACGTCAACCGGCGCAGGCAGGCCGTGAGTCAGGCAGACATGGCGGCCCTTGGACGGATCCTCAACGACGACGGCACCGTAGTCCTGGACCACGTGGACTTCTTCGACCCGACGCTGGAAGTCGCCTGCCGGGCCCTGGGGTGGTGGTGTGGCGAACTGACCTCTGCCAACGCATACCTCGCGGTCGGTGACACCGACGGATTCCATCTGCACTGGGACGATCACGAGGTCATCGCCGTGCAGCTTTCGGGCGAGAAATCGTGGGAGGTGCGCGGACCGTCCCGGCCGGCGCCGATGTACCGCGACGCCGAACGCAACCGCACGCCCTCGGAGGATGTGCTGTGGAAGGGAACCATGCGGGCCGGCGACGTCATGCACATCCCGCGCGGCTTCTGGCACACCGCCACCCGCGTCGGCTCCGGTAGCGGTGGACACTCGCTGCATGTGACGTTCGGGTTCACCAAACGGACCGGCGTCACGTGGGCCAACTTCCTCTCCGACGCCGCCCGCGCCGACGAAGCGTTCCGCCGCGACCTGGAGGGCGCCGAAGAAACCGCGCACAAGATACTGACGGACAAGCTCAGCGCTCTGGCCGCCACCCACAGCCCCGAGCGGTACCTGGACGAACTGCGGTCCAACACCCCGCCCGCACGCCACATGCCGCATGTGGCTGCCTTCGGCCGCCCGGAGAAAGTCGCGGCCGCCACCGAGTTCGCTCCCACCATCGTCCGCTCCGGCGCCACGGTCCAAGTCTGCGGCGGTGGCAAGCGGCTGACCTTCCACGAACGCGCAGAACCGGGCCTCCGTGCGCTCCTGTCGGGCCACCCGGTCTACCTCGATGACGCCCCCGACGACATCACCACCCTGGCCGACCTGCTGATCACGGAGGGGCTGTGCGAACCACTGACGGAAATGTCGTCCTCGGGCTATACCGGTCTGGTCACGCCCGTGACCTACTCGAAGCCGCCGCCGACCTCGGCGTAACACGCCTCGACACAGCGTCCAACTACCTCAGCCATCGCTCCCACGAGGTGCTGAAGACAACAGCCGGCGATCTCCTGCCAAAATTCTCGGTCTCCACCAAGGTCGGGTATTTCCCCGAAGGCCACAGCCTCGCTCCCACCCGGCTGCGCACAGCCGCCGAGCAAGCCATCAAGGACCTCGGGCAGGAGCCGGATCTGGTACTCCTCCACAACCCGGAGCACTCGGCACCCGACGCCGAGACGCTGGCACAGGCATGCGCGGTCCTGGCCGACGCTACACAGGCAGGGCTCTGCCACTCCTGGGGCGTCTCGACCTGGGATCCGCGCCCGCTCATGACCCTCGACGCTCCGCGCCCTGATGTCCTCATGATCCGGGCGGGACTGCTGGTCGGGGTCGACGTCCTCGAAGCAGCCGAGGCCCTGGCGAAGCGATGGTGTCCGTCGCAGGTATGGGGCATGAGCCCCTTCGGCGGAAGTACGGCCAAGGCAGTGTGGGAGCGCTTCGATCCGCGGGTATTCCTGCGGAATCCCCCATCAGCCACGAAGGTCCAGGCCGCTTTCCGCTCCTCCTACGACCTGCCCCGGGTTGACGCGGTCGCGGTCGGCACGGACAACATCAATCACCTGCGGGAGCTGACCGAGGCCCTGACGTACGAGGTCGACGAGAAGGCAGTCCGGGAGTACCGGCAGCTCCTCAAAGCCCGTCAGCTCGCCTGAAGCTCCCGCAGCAGCTGCTCCGCAGCCTTCCGCGCGGGGGCCAGGCGGGGGTCCTCGGGATCGGAGTAGGGGCCGAGGATCTTCGCGGCGACGAACAACGTCATCAGCTTGCCGTCCCGGCTCTCCAGATCCTCACGCCGCTCGCTGCGGACGCGATCGGCCAGAGCCGGGACGGCGAGGGAGGCCCCCCACAGATTTGCCGCGTCCAGGCCGCACGGGGCCATGCCCCAGTCCTCCCAGTCGAACATGCAGAACACCGGCGCCGTGATATTCGCCCAGTTGAAATCCGCATGAGCCGGACGCCATTCGACCACGGACGTATCGACACAGGGGAAGACGCTGTGGACCGTTCCCGTGACCAGTTCCTGTGTGAGGGTCTCGGTATCCGGTGTCGCGATCCGGTTGGTGTGCTGCGCGGCGAGAGCATCCAGGGACGCGTTCAGCGCGGCCCACCACTCATCGGACAGCTGCGGACCCTCCGCCACCACGGCGCTGCCCACCGGCGGCCCCGGCAGCAGCTCCGTCTCGTCCGCCCGCCACATCACCGCCTCCGTCTCGTCCCGCCACGCGACGCCGGCGAGCCAGGCCGGCTTCGCGATCCCGAGCAGGGCCTCGGCGGACGCGGTGCCGTCCCCGCCCTGGACCCCGATCCGGTCGAGTCCGCGCCGCTCGATACGCACCCACGTATCGCGGTCCGTACGCGCCCCCAGAGACCGGCGCTTACGGACCACCGTCCCCTGGTCCAGGCACACCCCCAGCGACCGCTCCACACGGTTCAGTACGGCTTCCACGGGTTCCTTGCGTAGATCCACCGAACGCAGCGTCATACGCCTGAACGTACCAAGTCCCAGTTGCACTTTGAGGGAGATCTGGGGCAAGGCATAGCTCTCGCCGGGAGCGGGTCGGCAACCCGCTGTCAGAATTGTCGGTGCATGAGTCTTGACCGACGTGGAGGGTGCACGTTAAGGCTTCCGGGTGGTGCAGGCGAGCCGCCGAGGACTCCAGCCAGCCGTCGGCCGAGGCCGTGATCATATCGGCGTGTAGCTGGCGGACGCGCTCGACCCCGATGAAGACGGGCAAGAACTTGTGGGAGTCGACGCCTATCCCGGCGGCGAGCGGCGGGGCCTCGCTGAGCCCGCCAAGGGCTTCGGCGAATCGCGCTTTCGCCTCGTCCGGCGAGCGGGCCAGAGCAGTGTCGAGGACGGCCTGTGAATGGGACGTGGGTAGTAACTCTCCCCGCCGGCACCCCACTTCGAGACTGTGCGGTCGCTGATGCCCAGGTGGGCGGCGAAGTCGGGAAGACTCATCCGCATCGCTTCGCGAAGCATCCGGGACTCCCGGCCCGACCGCCACTGCACCCTGACCGCCACCGAACCTCCGTCCGCCGTCTCGCGTGGATGCGCAACACCCGGTGTAGCTACGGATGTTCGGCAGAGATGCGGTGTTGGTGCAGCGCTTGTACGTCACGCACAGCACGTGCGGTCCACCATGCTGAGTCCGCAGGCCCGGAGTGCAGCCCCGCGAACTCGGAGGCGTTCCCCTCCCAGTGCCACGACCAAAGGAGCAATCGGCATGACCGACATCGTCAAACGCAACGCTCGCGCGATCCTCCTCGACGGCGACGAGCTGGTCTTGATCAAGCGCACCAAGCCAGGCAGGGAGCCGTACTGGGTGTCGGTCGGCGGCGGCGTCGAGGACGACGACGCCACCATCGAGGCGGCCCTGCACCGCGAAGTGTTCGAAGAGCTCGGCGGCAAGTTGGAGCATGCCGAGCTCGTCCACCTGATCACCGACGAGTTGGAGGGCGGCATCGGCGTCCAGCACATCTTCGCCGCGCGCCTGGAATCGATGGACCTGGCCGCCCGGACGGGCACAGAGTTCGCCAAGCCGGAGCGGGGCGGGTACGAGGTGGTCCGGGTGCCCTTTACGGCCGAGGCAGTCCGCGAGCTGAACCTGATGCCGCCGGAGCTGGCCGATTTCATCGCCGCCAACGCCGACGCGATCGTCTCCGTGCTCGACACCTCGATCCGCGAGGCGTGAGTGGCGATGCAGGGAAGGATGCCGGATTTCGTCAGCCTCAACGGCCCTAGGGTCGGTTTGGCTGTCGAGGGAGCGTCGGCTCGCTCAGGCTGCTCCATGCCAGGCGTCGGCGAGGGCACGCACGGAGGGAAACCTTGCCGGTGGATCTGCTGCCGTCGCTCGCCGGATCACGGACAGCTGGTGGGGGGTGCCGCGCCACTGCTCCTCCTCGTCGCCGGCGTCGAGGAGGAGACGGAGGGCTCTGCCGAGGTTGAACACTGTTGTCCGGATGTCGATCAATGAACCGCGTACGAACTCCTCCGGCGCCATGTATCGCCGGGAGCCGGGAAGCCGGTCCGTCTCCAAAGTGAACGGACCTGGTCGGTACTCATCCAGGTCGCACAGCATCATCCGGTGATCTTCGAAGTCGTACAGCATGCAGCCGTCATAGAGGTCAACGGCAACGAACCCTGCCTGTTCCACGGTGAGGTGGGCGTCCAGGATGGCACCCAGGGCGGCGTGGATCAGAGGGAGAGGCAGCCGTCGGAAACATGCCATCGGGCTATCGGGCGCAGCCCGGCCTCCGTGATGGGACACGGTCGGGTGGTAGAGAACCTGGCCAGGGACCCATGGGTAGACGAGGACCAGTCCGTCCTGCGCCGAGAAACTGTGCAGCAGTGGCACGATGGTCGAGTGGGTGATGGCCTGGTGCACGGACTCAGCGCGGTGTAGCGACGACACGGCTTCCGGTGTTGAGGCCGTTTTCACGAACCAGCTCTGCCCGTCGACCAGCACTCCGTATGAGGTGCACCCGGAGTCCTGATCGGCGAACGTTCGGAAGATCGTTCCAATGTCTCCAACGTAGGTCTCGAACGCGGCCACGTGGGTGACCTCTAAGAGGGTGTTCGGTACCGTTTCATGCTGCCGCGGGCGGTTTCGGGCGGAGGTATTGCCCGATTTGGCTCGGGCTCGCGGTCAGCCTGCTGACCAT
>NZ_JBIURV010000053.1:0-41099 GCF_044741025.1 Streptomyces sp. NPDC088246 | reverse complement strand
AGATCGCGCTCGACGTCCGGCATCCGGCCTACGTGATCTACACGTCGGGCTCGACCGGCCGGCCCAAGGGCGTCGTGGTGAGCCACACCGGCGTGGCGAGTCTGGTCACCGCCCAGATCGAGCGGTTCGCGATCGAACCCGACAGCCGGGTGCTCCAGTTCGCCTCGTCCAGCTTCGACGCTTCGGTGTCGGAAGTCTTCACCGCCCTGCTGTGCGGCGCGGCCCTGGTGCTTCCTCCTGCGGCCGATCCGGTCGCCGCGCTGATGGACCCGGGCATCGCAGTCACCCATGTGACCGTGCCCCCGTCCGTCCTGGCCGCCCTGTCGGAGGACACGGCGACCGTGTCGACGCTGGTGGTCGCGGGTGAGGCCTGCCCGCCGGAGCTGGTGGCCCGGTGGGCGCCGGGGCGCCGGATGATCAACGCGTACGGTCCGACGGAGACGACGGTGTGCGCGACGATGAGCGACCCACTGTCCCCGGGGTCGGGCGTGCCGCCGATCGGCCGTCCGATCGCCAACGCTCGGGTGTACGTCCTGGACGAACGGATGCGGCCGGTGCCGCCGGGTGTGGTGGGGGAGTTGTATGTGGCGGGCGCCGGGCTGGCGCGCGGGTATCTGAACCGGGCGGGGCTGACGGCCGGGCGGTTCGTCGCCTGCCCGTTCGGCACGGCAGGTGAACGCATGTACCGCACGGGCGACCTGGTGCGCCGGCGCACCGACGGTGAGCTGGAGTACGTCGGCCGAGCCGACGACCAGGTGAAGGTGCGCGGCTTCCGCATCGAGCTCGGCGAGATCGAGGCAGCCCTGGCCGAGCACTCCGCAGTCGCCCATGCCGCCGTCCTCGCACAGGACGACCGGCTCGTCGGCTACGTCGTCCCGCGCCAGGCTGCGGCGCGGGACGACGGCCTCGAAGCGGAACACGTGGGCGAGTGGCGGGACATCTACGATGCCCTGCCCATCGTTCCCGAGGAAGCCGCCTTCGGTCAGAACTTCGTCGGCTGGAACAGCAGTTACGACGCGAGCCCGATTCCGATCGAGCAGATGCGGGAGTGGCGGGACGCCACCGTGGCGCGCGTCCTGGCCCTGCGCCCCCGCCGGGTGCTGGAGGTCGGCGTCGGCACCGGCCTTCTCCTCTCGCAGATCGCACCGCACTGCGAGGCCTACTGGGCGACCGACTTCTCCGCCACCGCGATTGACGCGCTGGCCGCCCAAGTGGCGCGGGACGAGCGGCTGGCCGAGCGTGTGGTCCTGCAGACCCGCCCGGCGCACGACATCGACGGGCTGCCGGTCGGGCGGTTCGACACCATCGTGCTGAACTCGGTGGTGCAGTACTTCCCGTCCGCCGACTACCTCGCCGACGTGATCGACCGGCTGATGCGGCTGCTCACCCCCGGCGGCGTGCTCTTCGTCGGCGACATCCGCAACCTGCGGCTGCTGCGCCCGTTGGCCACGGCCGTCCAGCTCCACCGGGCCGCCGACGGCGCCGACCTGCCTTCAGTGCGCCGTGCAGTGGAGCAAGCCCTGCTGGTGGAGAAGGAACTCCTGGTCGACCCGGACTTCTTCACCGTCCTGCGCTACCGGGGCACCGTCGGTGCCGTGGCCGTGGAGGTCAAGCGCGGTCGGCACCACAACGAGCTCACTCGCTACCGCTACGACGTCACGCTGCACAAGCAGCCGGCCGTCCCCACGGCACCGGCCGCGCCGCAGGAGCTGGCGTGGGGCCGAGAGATCGCCGACCTCGAGGAGGTGCGCGAGCTGCTCGCCCTGCGCGGCGCGGACCCGGTGCGCATCACCGGGGTGCCGAACCGGCGCGTCGCCCGCGAGGCAGCGCTGGCCCGGGCAGTGCAGAACGGGGACGGCACGCTCGCCGAACTGCTGGACCGGCTACACGGCCCGGACAGCGGCGACTTGCCCGACCCGGAGGATTTCCGTGAGCTCGGCGACGAACTCGGCCGCCGGGTGGACGTCACCTGGTCGGTCGGCGCGCCCGACGCCCTGGACGTCGTCATCTCCGACGTACCGGGAGACGCCCCCGTCGAGGCCTACCGGCCGCTGCGGCCGTCCGGCACCGCGTTGTCCTCGCTCACCAACCGCCCGACCGGAAGCCGCGCCACGGGCGCCCTCGTCGGCGAACTCCGCGACCGGCTGCGCGACCGCCTGCCCGACTACCTCGTGCCGTCGGCCCTCGTCGTCCTGGACGCACTGCCGCTGACCGCCAGCGGCAAGGTCGACCGCCGCGCACTGCCCGCCCCCGACCTGGGGACGGCCGCGACCGGGCGGGCGCCGCGCACCCCGCAGGAGCAACTGCTCGCCGATCTCTTCGCCGACGTGCTCGGGCTGCCCAGGGTCGGCGTCGAGGACAGCTTCTTCGACCTCGGCGGGCATTCCCTGCTGGCGACCCGCCTGGCCTCCCGGGTCCGGGCGACCTTCGGCGCGGAGCTGGAGGTTCGCACGCTCTTCGAGCACCCGACCGTGGCCGCCTTGGCGGCCCGCCTCGACGGCTCGGTCACGGAGCGGCCCGCGCTGACCGCCCGTCCGCGCCCCGAGCGGATCCCACTGTCCTTCGCCCAGCAACGCCTGTGGTTCCTGCACCGTATGGACGGGCCGAGTGCCACCTACAACATGCCGCTCGCGCTGCGCCTGGACGGCGAGCTGGACCGGGCGGCGCTGCATGCCGCGCTCGCCGACGTGATCGCCCGGCACGAGAGCCTGCGGACGGTCCTGCGCGAGGCGGACGGCGTGCCGCACCAGCTCGTGCTGAGCGCGGACGAGGCCCGCCCCGAGCTGCCGGTCATCGAGCTCGATGAGGTACGGCTGTCCGGCCGGCTGGCGGAGGGGGCCGGGCGTGGCTTCGACCTGGCCGCCGAACCGCCGATCCGCGCGGAGCTCTACGCGCTTGCCTCCGACCGGCATGTGCTGCTGCTCGTGGTGCACCACATCGCGGCCGACGGCTGGTCGATGGGCCCGCTCTCCCGCGACCTGGCGACGGCATACGCGTCCCGCTGCCGGGGCGAGGAACCGCAGTGGTCCCCGCTGCCGGTGCAGTACGCCGACTACACCCGGTGGCAACGCGATCTGCTTGGCGACGCCGCCGATCCGGACAGCCTGTTCGCCCGACAACTCGCCTATTGGAGCGAGGAGCTGACCGGGCTGCCGCAGCGGCTGCAACTGCCCGCAGACCGGCCCCGGCCGGCTGTGGCCTCCCAGCTGGGCGGTCGGCTCGCCGTCCGGCTGGACGCCGAACTGCACCAGGCATTGCGGGACCTGGCCACCTCGCGCGGCGCCAGCATGTTCATGGTGCTCCAGGCCGGCCTCGCCGCGCTGCTCACCCGGCTCGGCGCCGGCACCGACATCCCGATCGGCAGTCCCATCGCCGGGCGCACCGACCAAGCCCTGGACGACCTCGTCGGGTTCATGGTCAACACCCTGGTGTTGCGCACCGACACGAGCGGCGACCCCGGCTTCGCCGAACTGCTCGGCCAGGTACGGCAGAAGGCGCTGTCCGCGTACGCCAACCAGGACGTGCCGTTCGAGTACCTGGTCGAGGTGGTCAACCCGGCCCGATCCCTGTCGCACCACCCGCTGTTCCAGATCATGCTGGCTCTTCAGAATGCGCCATGGAGCGAGTTCACGCTGCCGGGGCTGTCGACCGGCTACCTGGAGGCACCGACCGGCACCGCGCGGGTCGACCTGACGTTCAGTCTGGCCGAGCAGTACCGACCGGACGGCAGCCTCGACGGCATGGTCGGTGCGGTGGAGTACGCCACCGATCTGTTCGATCCGGCCACCGTGGAGCTGCTGTTCGCCCGCTGGGCGCGGTTGCTGCGCGCGGTGGTTGCCGACCCCGACCGGCCGATCAGCCGGATCGACATCATGTCCGGCGAGGAACGCCACCGGCTGCTGTCCGAGTTCAACGACACCGCCGCCGAGCTGCCCGAGGCCGCGCTGCCGGAGCTGTTCACCCGTCAGGTGCGAGCCACCCCGGATGCGGTGGCCGTCGTGGCGAGGGGCACCGAGCTGACCTACCGGGAACTCGACCTGCGGGCCAACCGTCTTGCGCGGGCACTGATCCGCCAGGGCGTGGTGCCGGAGGCGCCGGTCGCGGTACTGCTGGAGCGCTCGGCGGACCTGGTCGTGGCGATCCTGGCGATCATCAAGGCGGGCGGCGCCTACGTGCCCCTCGACTCGCGCTTCCCGCCGTCCCGCATCGACCTGATCCTCCGGGAGGCCGGGACCACGCTGGTCCTCACCGAGGACGTGCTGACCGCACTGATCCAGGCCGAGTCCGACTCATCCGACCCTGAAGTCTTCTGTGACCCAAAGCAGTTGGCGTACGTGATGTACACCTCTGGCTCGACCGGGCGACCGAAGGGTGTCGCCGTCACCCACCGCGACGTGGTGGCCCTCGCGCTGGCCCCCGACTGGCGCGGCGGCGGACACGAGCGGGTGCTGCTGCACTCCCCGACGGCGTTCGACCTGTCGACGTACGAGCAGTGGGTGCCACTGCTCGGCGGCGGCCGGGTCGTCGTCGCACCGCCCGGCCGGCTCGACCTCGACCTGCTGCACCAGGCGGTCAGCGAGCACCAGGTAACCGGACTGTGGCTGACGGCCGGCCTGTTCCGCCTGGTCGCAGAGGAGCGGCCGGGCCTGCTCGCGGGGGTCCGCGAGGTGTGGACCGGCGGTGACGTGGTCTCCCCGGCCGCCGTCGCCCGGGTGCTGGCAGCCTGCCCCGGTCTTGAGGTGGTCAACGGCTACGGGCCGACCGAGGCCACGACCTTGGCCACCTGCCACCCGGTGCACAGCCTCTCCGAGCACGCCGCGACCGTGCCGATCGGCCGGCCGATGGCGAACATGCGTGCCTACGTGCTCGACGCGGGGCTGCGGCCGGTGCCGCCGGGCGTGGTCGGTGAGCTGTACCTCGCGGGGGTGGGCGTGGCCCGGGGCTACGTCGGCCGATCCGGCCTGACGGTACAGCGGTTCACCGCCGACCCGTACGGGCCGACCGGTAGCCGGATGTACCGCACGGGCGACCTGGCCTGGTGGCTGGCCGACGGCACGCTGGAGTTCGCCGGACGGGCCGACCACCAGGTCAAGCTGCGCGGCTTCAGGATCGAGCCCGGCGAGATCGAGGCGGTGCTCGCGAGTTGCCCGGGCGTCGCCCAGGTGGCCGTCGTCGTCCGCGAGGACCAGCCGGGCGACAAGCGGCTCGTCGCCTACCTGGTGCCCGCTCCCGAGGGTGCGCCCGAGGCGGGTGAGCTGTCCGACCGGCTGCGGCGCGAACTGCCCGAGTACATGGTGCCGTCGGCGTTCGTCACCCTGGACGTGCTGCCGTTGACCGCCAACGGCAAGCTGGACCGGGCCGCCCTGCCGGCCCCCGACTACGGTGCGCCGGGCACCGGGCGCGGCCCGCGGACGCCGCAGGAGGAGCTGCTGTGCGACCTGTTCGCCGAGGTCCTCGGCCGGGAGCAGGTGCGCATCGACGACAGCTTCTTCGACCTGGGCGGGCACTCGCTGCTTGCCGCCCGCCTGGTCTCCCGCGTACGCGAGACCCTCGGCGTCGAGGTGGGCCTGCGCACACTCTTCGAAGCGCCGACCGTGGCCGGGCTCACGGAACGCCTGCTCATGAACGATCCCGACGACGCGTTGGACGTGCTGCTGCCGCTGCGCACGACCGGGAGCCGGACACCGCTGTTCTGCATCCACCCCGGCGGCGGCATCAGCTGGTCGTACAGCGGGCTGCTGAACCACATCGGCTCCGAGTACCCGGTCTACGCGATCCAGGCGCGCGGACTCGGCCGCCCCGAACCCCGGCCGACGTCCTTCGAGGAGATGGCGGCCGACTACGCCGACCAGATCCAGAAGATCCAGCCCGAGGGCCCGTACCTGCTGCTCGGCTGGTCTGCCGGTGGGCTGATCGCCCAGGCGATCGCCTGCGAGCTTCAGGCCCGTGGCGAGCGGACCGCGCTGCTGGCGATCCTCGACGCCTACCCGGTGAAGGACGTGCAGTTCGAGGAGCTGCCCGTGCCCACCGAGCGGGACGTGCTCGTCGGGGTGCTCGACTGCGACCTGGACGAGCTGGGCGACCGGCCGCTGACCTACGCCGAGGTCGCCGAGATCCTGAGCCGGCGGGGCAGCGCACTTGCCGGCCTGACGGAGCAGCAGATCGAGGTCATCGTCCACATCATGATCAACAACGCCAAGCTGGCGGTCGACTTCGTCCCCGGCAGGTTCGACGGAGACCTGCTGCTCTTCAACTCCACGATCGACCGGGGCGCCGACAACGCCGGGCCCGGGACCTGGCGCCCGTACATCGCCGGCCGGATCGAATCGCACGAGATCACCACCCGGCACGACCGGATGACCCAAGCCGGCTCGCTGGCCCAGATCGGCCCGATCCTGGCCGCCAAGCTCGCCGAGGCCACCGGGGACACCCCAACCCGCAACCAGGAGGACTGATTCACATGACCAACCCCTTCGAGAACCAGGACGGCACCTTCCTTGTGCTCGTCAACCAGGAGAACCAGCACTCGCTGTGGCCGCAGTTCGCGGACGTTCCCGCCGGCTGGACCGTCGCCCACGGCCCCGACACCCACGCCGCCTGCCTGGAGTACGTCGAGCAGACCTGGACCGACATGCGGCCCAAGAGCCTCGTCGACGCCATGGACGCCCAGCGGTAGCGCGGCCGACATGACCTCCACCGATACCCTGGACGAGGCCCGCGGCACCGCGGGCCTCGTCCGGCCCCGCGACCTCGCCGCAGCGCTGCAAACGCCCGAGGCCCGCCGGGACCCATACCCGTTCTACGCCCGCATGCGGCGCGAGAGCCCGGTCCACCGCAGCACCCAGGGCATCTGGTACCTCACCCGGTACGCCGACGTCGAGGCGGCCCTGGGAAACCTGCGGCTGTCCAACGACCGGGACCGGATGACCCGCGCCTACGGCGCGCTCGGCGGCGACCTGAAGGCCTTCAGCAGGCTCACCGACCGGCTCGGCCGGGTGATGAGCAACACCGACCCGCCGGACCACGCCCGGCTGCGCAAGCTGGCCAACCGCGCCTTCACCGCCCGGCGCGTCGAAGCCCTGCGCGACGGCGTCCAGCGGATCGTCGACCGGCTCATCGACGAGGCGGTCGCGGCGGGGTCGACCATGGACCTGATCGAGGCGGTCGCCTCCCCGCTGCCGCTGTCCGTCGTCTGCGAGCTGTTCGGCATCCCACCCGAGGACCGTCCGCAGGTCAACACATGGTTCCGCCGCCTCGGCCGGCTCAGCGAGGACATCGACAAGTCCGAGGCGGCGATCGAGCAGTACGAGGAGTACCTCGCCCGACTCGTCCGCCGACGCCGGGCAGACCCGGGCGACGACCTGATCAGCGCCTTGGTCGCGACGCAGGCGCAGGACGACCGGCTCACCGACTCCGAACTGCTGTCCACCTGCTTCGTCCTGATCACCGCGGGCGACGAGACCACCACCCACCTGGTCGGCAACGGTGTGCTCGCCCTGCTGCGCCACCCCGACCAGCTGGCCCGGCTGCGCGAGGACCCGGCGTTGATCCGCACCGCCGTCGATGAACTGGCCCGCTACGACACGCCGACCCAGGCAATCGTCCGAGTCGTCGCAGAGGACGTCGGGATCGGCGGGCGGACGCTGCGCGAGGGCGAGCTGGTGTACCTGTTCCTCGCCGCCACCAACCGTGATCCCGAGCGCTTCGAGGACCCCGACCGGCTCGACCTGTCCCGCCCCGGCAACCGGCACCTGAGCTTCGGCAACGGCCCGCACTTCTGCCTCGGCGGTCCGCTGGCCAAGCTCCAGGCAGAGGTGGCCATCGGCACGCTGGTCCGTCGGCTCCCGCACCTGCGGCTGGCCGACGGGGCGGCCCTCGAATGGCGGCCCAACCCACTGCAACGGCGGCTGAGCGCCCTCCCACTCAGCTACTGACACATGAACGATGACGAAGGAGAAGTGACCATGGCCCGAGAGTTCGAGGTCCGCCGGGAGCAGGACCTGCCCGCCACGCCCGAGCAGGTCTGGCACGCGGTCGCCACCGGCACCGGAAACCTCGGCTGGCTGTACCCCATGGAAGTCGAGCCGCACGTCGGCGGAAAGGTCACCCGGGCCGACGGCACCGTCGTGGCGTGGGAGCCGCCGAACCACTTCGCCGTGCGCGTGGCCCTGGACGACGGGTTCTCCAACACGCTCACCTACCGGATCGAGCCGCTCGACAGCGGAACGAGCCACCTGCGCATGGGAATCCACTGGGTGCACACGGGCGTCGTCGACGACACGTGGGACACCAAGGCGGACGCGGCCGAGAAGCACGTCGACTTCTACCAGCACGCCCTCGCCGAGTACCTGAGGCACTTCGCCGGCCGCCCCGTCGTCTACGTCAAGGCCGGCCGCGGCGAGCGCACCGACGACCCCGCCGACTTCGCCGCCCTGCGCCGACGCCTCGGACTCGCCGACGACACGACCGTCGGCGACCGGCTGTCGCTCGACCTCCCGGGCGTGGACGGCGGCTCGGAGGAGGTCGTTGTGGACTGGCTGAGCCCCGACTTCGTCGGCCTGCGCGGCCCGGACGCGCTGTACCGGTTCTTCAACGGCAGCACCTGGAACTGGCCGATCTGGCTGGGCCACCACCTGTTCGCCGAGGACGCGAACGAACAGCAAGCCACCAAGGCGTGGGACGCGTGGCTCAACGGGGCCTGACTCGTCGCACGACACAACCGAAGGATCTCTGGTGGAAACACTGCTCTATGCCGCCGAACTCGTCCAGGAAGGCGGTACCTACAAGCTCGTCGTGCAGGACGTGGTGCGGGGCACGGTCCAGGTCACTCCCGTCCCCAAATCCGCGGTGGACAAGCTCCCGACCTTCCTGTCGGTGCTGAGTTCCAAGCTCGGCTCCGCACCGGCACGCGGCCGCTGGTAGACCTCTTCCGTCGTCACGAGGCCGGTGCCGTCCGGCGCAGCAGCTCCCGGACGGCACCGGCCTCGTGACGACGCGGCCCAGGGCCTGGCGGTCCCCGCCTCCCCGAACCGCGGCAGGATGGTCACCCTCGCTTTCTCGGCGATTGCGGTATTGGCGCCCGTGTCCAGGAACGCCCGGGTCTCCTTCGAGGAGTACGCCCAGCAGTAGACCACCACGACCTTGTCGTCGGCGATCGTCTTGCGGAAGTCCTCCAGGCTGGTCGGGCCACATCAGTGTCCCTTGGCGACTTGATCCTGCCGCCGGGCCAAGGGGGCGGTGGCTGAACGAGTGGCCCGCGGTCAGGACGAGTCGCACGCGACCGACTCGCCCTGTCCGCAATAGGGGCGCAAGCACCGTCCATCAGCACGCGCCCGAGATGGCGGGCCCGACCAGCAGCGGTGCCATGGGGTTCAACGAGGCATACGCGGTCACCCGACGCTGTTCTGCAGACCCCTGCCCATGCAAAACGTCAGCCCATGACGGTTCGAGAGGCGGCACCCTCAGCCATGGGCCGTTTGCGGGAGAACGCGCCTAGGTTGATGACGATGCCGGTGTGTTCACCTGTGTACCGCAGCGGATCGCGGTCGTGGTCGTGGCCGGCCTCGACGCGGTCGACCAGGGCGGCGAGGAACCGACCCGCCAGGGGAGCGTTCTTGAACTGGTTGCCGCTCGTTCCCATGGCGACGTAGAAGCCGGCCAGATCGGTGCGGTCGTAGATGGGGGACCAGTCGTCGGCGGCGTCGTAGACACCGGCGATGCCGGTCGGCCGGTTCGGAACGCGGAGGAGCGGGAATCGGCGTGCGGCCCTGGTCACTTGGGTGTCGAACCGGGTGGGCGTCGGGTGCGGGTTACACATGTCGGGATCGTCGAGCCACTCCATAGGGTCGCAGGCGGGCAGCGTGCTGCCGATGAGGAGGTGTCCGCCGAGGGGGCGCAGGTAGGTCCCAAGATCGACATCGGCCACGATCAGGCCGAGCGTAGTCTTGGCGCCGCCCGGGCTCGACGAGGTTGTGTCGCCCTGGCAGACCGGTGCGGCCACCTGGTGGACTTCTTGGCGCAGCGGGCGCACTCCGACGGTGAACTCGGCCCCGACCTCGGCCATCCGGTTGAACGCGCCCGACCAAGGCCCGGCGGCGTTGATCACCACCGGTGCCGTGATCGCGGTGCCGTCGGCGAGCCGGATGCCCGCCACCCGGTCCTCGCGGCGCAGGACACCGACGACTGTGCGATGGAAGAGGAAGCGCGCCCCGATGCGGGCCGCCGCGTCCGCGAGATTCTGTGCCGCGAGCTGGGGATCGTCGACGAAGCCCGCATCGGGTGTGAACAGCGCGCCGAGTTCCCCTTCCGGGCCGGAGAAGAACGCCTCGTCGAGCAGGGGCTTGGGGGGTCCGTAGCGTCCCGCGTCGATGCCGGGGATCCGGCTGCGCAGCATTGCGGCATCCCAGCGCTCGTACGGCACGCCGGCACGCTCGAACAGTGCGATGACCTCCGACGTCCCGGAGCCCGGCGCGTCGAAGAGTACCGCTCCGGTCCGCCGGAACGCCGCCAGGCCAGGGCCGTGCATGGTGCCCAGGTGCTCCGCCCATCGTGCCCAGCAGTGCTGGGATTCCCAGGCGGTGGCGACACCGTCCCAGGTCGAGTAGTTGAAACGGATGATCGCGCTCGAGGCGCTGGTGGATCCGTGGCCGACGCCGCCGGACTTGTCGACGACCACTACGCGCCGACCGGTGCGCGCCAGTTCCAGTGCCACCGCGGCACCGATCACACCGGCGCCCACGACGATCGCGTCCGCGCCGGACGGAAGCGTGTCCGGCTCCCTGTCCGTCATGACGGCAGGTCCCCCGGGGTTTGCGGAGCCCGGTCGCCGTTCGCGTCCGGGTGGACGCTGCCGGCGTGGGGCGGGCAGTGGTCGGCGCGATACGGGAAGTGGCACGCGGCGCGGTGCGGCTGTCCGGCCGCATCCTGCTGGGGGTCCCGTGCGGCGCAGACGTCCCGTCCGGGACGCCGGCCCGGCCCGACGGGGCAGCGCGGATGAAAGCGGCATCCGGTCGGTGGCGATGCGGGGTCGGGCACCTCTCCGGGAAGAAGCGGTTCCCCGACCGGTCGTCGTCCGGCGTGCAAGCTCGGCACGGCGGACAGCAGCGTTCGGGTGTAGGGGTGCCGTGGGCTGCGCAGCAGGTTCTCGGTGGAGGCGGTCTCGACGATCCGACCGAGATACATCACGGCGACGGCGTCCGACACATGGCGGACGGCGGCGAGGTCATGGCTGATGAACAGCATGGCGAAGCCCATGCGTCGTTGCAGATCCCGAAGCATGGTGAGGAGCGCCGCCCGGACCGACACGTCGAGAGCCGAGGTGACCTCGTCGGCGATGAGAACCGCCGGATCGACGGCGAGCGCGCGGGCGACGGCCACGCGTTGGCGCTGGCCGCCCGAGAGTTGCCGCGGCACACGGTCGGCGCAGCCGGCGTCGAGACCGACCAGTTCCAGCAGCCCGCTGATGCGCTGTTCGCGGCTACGGCGGTCCAGCCGAACGAAGGCCCCGGCTGATTCGGCGATCGACTGACGGACCGTCATGCGCGGGTCCAATGCCGTGTCCGGGTCCTGGAACACCAGTTGGACCTGTTGCCCCAACCGACGCCGATCGGCCGCCCGGCGCCCACGGTACTCCCGCCCACCGACCGTGATCCGCCCGGCGCATGGGCTGTCCAGCCCGACGACCGCACGTGCCAGAGTGGACTTTCCCGAACCGGACTCGCCGACCAGGCCGACCGTCGTGCCCTGGGGAACCTCCAGTGACACTCCGTCCACTGCCACGACCGGCCCGAACGGCCCGTGGTGGCGGACAGTGACGTCGTACAGCGCCAACCCTGCCCCTTCCCTCACTTCTCCTCCCCTTCGGTCTCACGCTGTCCGCAGAACAGTGCCGGGGGCAGCGGTCGCCAGCAGGCGACCTCGTGCCCCGGGTCGAGCGGGGACAACATGGGGCTCTCCACGGCGCACCGGTCCAGTCGATGCGGACAGCGGTCATGGAACGGGCAGCCCGGGGCCGCACCGCACGGATCGGGCGGCACTCCCTCGATGGTGCGCAGGGGGCGGTCGCGGTCCGCGGCCATGTCCGGGACCGAGGCGACGAGCATTCGCGTGTACGGATGCCGTGCGCCGGTCGCCAGCTCATGGGCAGGAAGGTTCTCCACGATCGTTCCCCCGTACATGACCAGAACCCGGTCGCAGGCGTCGGCCACCAGGGCGATGTCGTGGCTGATGAAGAGGATCGCGGTGGCGTCGTCGCGCCGGATACGGCGGAGCAGGTCCATGATCTGCCGCTGCACGGTGACGTCCAGGGCTGTCGTCGGCTCGTCCGCGATGATGAGGTCGGGCCGCACCATCGAAGCGGCAGCGATCGCCACTCGCTGGCGCTGACCGCCGGAGAGCTGAAAGGGGCGGGACCGCAGCAACCGACGCCCGCCGGGCAGCGCGACCCGCTGAAGCTGCGCCAGGGCCTGCTCGACGGCCTGGGCACGAGGGGTGCCATGGTGCGCGCGCACGGCCTCCGTCATCTGCGTTTCGATGCGCAGCGACGGGTTGAAGGCCGAGGCCGGGTTCTGGAAGATCATCGCCATTCCCGTCGCCAGCTGCCTGCGTCGCTCTTTGCGTGTCGAAGACTCGGCGTCCGCGCCGAGGAACCGGTGGGTACCCCAGGTCGCGCAGGCGCCGTCCGGCAGCAGGTCGGCGATGGCAAGCGCCGTCAGCGACTTGCCGGAGCCGGACTCGCCGACCAGGCCGACCATCTCACCGCGCCGCAGAGCGAGGGTGACACCGCGGACGGGCCGGACCACCCGGTCCGCCGAGGGAAGGGCGACCCACAGATCCTCCACCTCCAGCACGTGTTCCACGGATGTTGGTCGGTCGGCGCGTGCCGGGTGTACCGCGGGTTCTTCCAGCTGCCGTGTGCGGGCGCGTCGCGCAGCGGCTCCGGCCAGCACCTCGCCGAGCAGTTGGAAGGCCACACCGGCGTAGACGATGGCGATGCCGGGTGCCACGGCGGGCAGCGGTTCGGTGTAGATGCGGTCCAGCCCCTGGCTCAGCAGGAGCCCCCAGTCGTACGAAGGGGGCTGCACCCCCAGTCCGAGGAAGCTCAGTCCCGACAGGGCCACGAGTGACGAGCCCGCGGCGACTGTGGTGTTGAGCAGCAGCGGTTCGGCGATGTGGGGCAGGACATGGCGCAGGAGGAGCCGGTGGCGACGCAGGCCCAGCACACGTGCCGCCGCCATGAAGTCGGTTCCGGCCACTCCGGCAGCAAGGGTCTGCGTGATCCGCGCGAAGCCCGGTGCACTGGCGACGGCGAGTGCGAACACCGCCCCACCCGCCCCCGCGCCGAAGAGGGCCGCGAAGAACATCGCGACGAGAAGCGCGGGAAATGCCAGTAGGAGGTTGATCAGGGCTCCCAGCAGGCGGCGGGCGCGCCCGCCCACGACGGCGGTGAGTGCGCCCAGCGTGATCCCGGCCACCGCCCCGAGGAGCGTGGCCGCGACTGCCAGCAGCAGGGAGAGCCAAGTCGCCGAGAGCAGCCGGGCGAGCAGGTCGCGCCCGAGATGGTCCGTGCCGAGCAGATGACTTGCAGTGGGCCCCCGCAGCACCGCCGACGGGTCCGGACGGTCGGCGGCCTGCCCCCACAGCACCGCCCCCGCGACGGCCAGTACGGCGAGCGATCCGAGCATCGCCAGGGTGATCACGCCCATGGGCGAGGCCCAGACCGACCGGGACGCGCGAGACCTGCCGGCGGCGGCACCCGGCGTGGAAGGGGAAGGGGGAAACAGCACCATCGGATCACGTCTTCCGGATGACCGATCGGGGGTCGAGCAGCGCGAGGGCCAGATCGACCAGGAAGTTCACCACGAGGACGGCCGAGCCCAGCACGAGAACCGACGCCTCGACGACCGCGTAGTCCTGCGCGGTCACGGACTGTGCCATCGCCGAACCGATGCCCGGCCAGGCGAACACCTTCTCGACCAATACGGTCCCCGCGATCAGGGCCGGCAGGAGATTCCCGGCGAGCGTCAGCGACGCGGTCAGCGTGTTCGGTGCCACGTGGCGCAGATAGAGCGGGACGGCGGGCAGCCGTTTCGCGCGGGCGGCACGCAGATAGTCCGTCGCGAGAACCTTGAGCGTCTCCACCCGTACGATCCGCAGTAGAACCGCGGTCGGAGCGAGCGCCAGCGCGAGCACGGGCAGCACGTAGGACTGAGGACCGAGGTCGCCGGCTACCGGAAAGATGCGCAGGGCGACCGCCAGTCCCGCGGTGAGACCCGCCGCGAGCACGAAGTCCGGCATGCCCGCCATGGCGGAGGTGGTGGCGGTGAACGCCAGCTCCGCCCGGGGCCGCCGCCCTCCGCGTGTCCACACCGCGGCGAGCAGCCCCCCGGGGAGGGCGACGACGAGTACGCAGGCGAACGCCAGGACAGCCAGCAGCAAGGTGGCCGGCAGACGTGCCCTGATCAGGTCGGCCACCGGCTCGCCGGTCACCAGAGAGACCCCGAGGTCCCCGTGGGCCAGATGACGCAGATACCGCCAGTACTGTTCCAACAGGCCACGCTCCAGACCGAGTTCGTGTCGTTTGGCCGCTACGAGGTCCGGCGGGGCATCCACCCCCAGCGCGGCCCGGACGGGGTCACCGGGTACCAGCCGGATCATCGCGAAGGAAGCGGTGACGACCACGAAGAGGGAGACCGTCAGCCGCACCGCACGCCGGCAGCAGAACACCACCCACGGGTGGCACCGGGCCAGGGCGCCGAGCCGCGCGGACACGGTCGTCATGGGAGACCTCCTCGACTGGTGGTGCGCGGTCGTGTGCGGCGTCCGTCGCTATCTGTGCAGGCGGATGCTGGTCGGTACGATCTGGCCGCCGGGCGCGACGGCGAAGGTCGTCCGGTAGCCGTATACCGTGCTCGTGCCGTCGGCGATGGGCAGTGCATCGGCCGAGCGGAACAGCGCCGCGGCGGCCCTGTTCCAGTCCGCACAGCTGGCCGTGCCCGGTGCGCGCAGGGCGAGGACGACGAAGCGGTCGTAGGCGCGGTTGGCGACGTACGCGAAGTTGAGCCCCCCGGACGGCGGCGAGCCGGAGAAGTACGGGACGAGCTGCGCGGGCAGCGGCGGACCCGGCGAGCTGCCGACCACGACGTCGAAGTCGCCGCTTTGGTACATGGCCTGTACCACCGCGTTGCTGCTCTCGCTGACGAGGTCGACGTCCGCGCCCAGCGCCTGCCAGGTGGCGGCCATCAGTTCGGCGACCGACGGAAGGGTGGAGCCGAAGTCGGCGCTGCTGAGCAGCCGCAGCCGCAGAGGCCTGCTGTGCTTCACCAGCCTGCCCCGTGCGTTCTTCGTCCAGCCCGCGGCGCCCAAAGCCCCCACGGCACTGGGCGAGGGCAGGTTCCCGGCGGCCACGTCGGCGTGGCAGACGGAGTCCGCGGCGGTCAGATGGCTGGCGGGCGTTCCGTCGCCGCCGATCGCCACATTGGCGAGGCCCTTGCGGTCCAGGGCACCCACCAGTGCCTGACGCAGCACAGGATCGCTCAAGGGGCGGCCGGTCCGTTCGTTGAAGAAGGTCAGCCCCACCACGGTCGGCACCTGGGCGGTGGCCAGGCCGTGGCCGGTCAGCCGCGCGCGGTCCGGGCCGGTCACCATCGCGATGTTCACGCCGCCCGTGAGCAGCAGATTCGCCACCGTGGACTCCTGTGGCACCACCGACACCACGATCCGCTCAGGCTGGCCCGCAGCTGCGTTGGTCGCTCCCCGCGGCCCCCACGCATACCCCTTGCGCCGTGTGAAGAGGTACGGACCGCCCGAGGTGTAACCGCTCAGCACGTACGGCCCGGTGCCCTCCGTGCTCCTGTCCAGCGCGCCGGGATCCGCCAGCCCGGCGGGGCAGACGACGGGCACCAGACCGATCGTCCGCACGATGAAGCTGTACGGTGACGCCATCCGCACCGACACCGTCCGTGCCGCGTCGTCGGCCGACACCGTGAACGGCACACCGGGCAGTGCCGCCCGGGCGCCGACGAGCCGGTTGCGGGGATCGCTCGCATATCTCAGTGACCGGGCCACCCCGGAGGCCGTGAGGATCGCGCCGTCGGAGCAGGTCACTCCCCTGCGCAGGGTGAAACTCGCCGAAGTGGCTCCGGCCCGCCACTTCTCGGCCAGGCCCGACGCCACACGCCCGTCCGGCGCCATATTGACCAACGAGTCGTAGGCATAAGGAGCCAGGGCAGAGCCGAACTGCGAGTACGGATGGAAACTCGGGGTCTCGGAGGCGGTGGCGATCGTGACGGTGCCCCCCACGACGACAGGGGTGTGTGTCGATGACACGTCGCCGCCGCCACAACCGGCCATCACGGCTGACGCGACAGCGGCGGACGCCACCGCGGCCGACCGAGCCCTGGGAAACGACACGGTTCGGCGGTACATGGTGTTCATCGTGCCACCGAGATCGACGGCGTCGGGCCGCCTCCCCGGGTGCGGACACGAACGGGCCGGATGATTTCCCCCGTTCGAGTGAGGCCGCCCGACTCGCGGTTCATCTCCATTCCTGACGTGGCGTTATTCGGCGCGCACACTGGCAGCATGGCGAACCATCCATCCCACTGCCCGGACGGCTCGGCGGCGCAGGTCGACCGACTCGCGACCTCGTACTGGGACTTCCTGCTCGTACGTGAGCCGTCGTTGCGGACACGCCGCGGGCTGCCGGTCGAGTCGCTGCCGGGAGTGTCTGCCGCGGAGGCCGACGAGCGCGCCGGGTTCGCGGCAGGGGTGCTGAACCGGCTGGGCACACCGCAGCCCGCGGAACTGTCGGGTCCCGCCGCCGACACCGCGGGCTTTCTTCGGGCGCTGGCCGAACAGGAAGCGGAGGCGGGACGCTTCCACTGGCTCACCCCCACTGCCACGCCGTACCAGCTCTTCCGCCTCCAGCAGTACGGTGACACGGTCTTCCGCCCGTTCCGCTTCGACAACCGGGCCGACGCGGACCGGTACGTGTCCCTCGTACGGGATCTGGCCCGCTGCGTCGCGACGATCGGTGACAAGGTCGCCGGGCAGGCGGCACGGGGCTTCCGTATCCCCGTCCCGGCGCTGGCCGGGGTCCACACCACCCTCACCCGTCTGCGGGCATCGGCGACACGGTACGTCCGAGCGGGCGCCGAGCGGCTCACTCGACTCGACGCGGCGAGCCGGGGCCACCTGCGCGACGCGGTGGCGGGGCTCGTGGCTGCCGAGCTGGAGCCGGCGTTCGACCGCCTTCTCGCCCTCGTGGGCGACCCGGACCACCTCAGGCGGGCACCGCAGGCCGTCGGATGGGCCCACTACCCGGAAGGCGAAGCGGCGTACCGGGCCTTCGTCAGGACGTACACATCCAGCGACACACCACCCGAACGCCTCCACGAACTCGGCCGGGAGCACTGCCGCGAACTCAGCGAGCGGATGCGGGAGATGCGAGACACGCTCGGCTTCGCGGGGACGGAAGCGGAGTTCCATGAACGGCTTGCGACCGAGCCTCGCCTGTACGCCGTCACCCCGGAGGAGGTCGAGGCTCGCTACCGCGGACACCTCGACCGCCTCACCTGGCTGCTGCCGCGATGGTTCGCGGTCCTGCCTCGTGCCCCCTATGGCGTGGCCCGCCTCGACCCGGCGTTGGAGGCGTCGATGACGTTCGGCTACTACGAACCGCCCACCGCCACACAACCGGTGGGACGCTACCGCTACAACGCCTCGGACCTGGCGCATCGGTCACTTCTAGGCGCAGCCGCGCTGATCTACCATGAGCTGGCGCCCGGACATCATTTCCACCTCGCCCGTCAGGCTGAGAACACCGCACTGCCCGACCTGCGACGCGAACTGGCGCCCTTCAGCGGGTTTGAGGAGGGCTGGGCGGAGTACGCGGCAGGGCTCGCCTGGGAGATGGGGCTGTACGACGACCCGTGGGACGCGTACGGACGCCTGGCCCACGAACGGTTCACCGCGCAGCGCCTCGTCGTCGACACCGGCCTCAACCTCGGGATGATGACGCTGGAGCAGGCGCGCACCTTCATGCGCGCCCACGCGGCAGCCGAGTCCGAGGGACAGATCACGACAGAGTTGCTGCGCTACGCGACCGATCTGCCGGGACAGGCGCTGACATACCGGGCGGGGCATGCGGAATTCACGGCATTGCGCGCAGCGTGCGAACGCGGCGCCGGTGCCGCGTTCGACGTGCGTGCCTTTCACGAGGCTGTGCTGGCCGGCGGCACGCTGCCGTTTCCGGCCCTGCGCCGACGGTTGGCGAGAGAACTGCACGGGGCGTCCGGCCGTCAGCAGAGGTACTAGTGGTCACCCGAAGGAGGCGGGTGGCTCGGGTTCTGGCTGTCGAGTGGCCTGAACAGGCCGTCAGGGGAGAGTCGTTCTACTCGAATGAGTGAAGGCCACGCCGGAATTCGGAACCGCCTTCTCGGCCTCGAATATTCTCCATGATGAGATGAGGGGTACGGGTTCGGCGATGCGGGAAGCCATGCGTGTCATTACATTTTCCTGTTCGCCTCCCGCTGTCTTCTCGATCATCGTTTTCTCGACAAGAAGAGAAGGATGTCGCGCCATGCCGCCTGTAGTACCTCCTTTCCTGATCGGCTTGATCGCCGCATCCCTGGTCAAAAGGCTGGGTAAACCTCTCATGCGAGGGATCGTCAAAACATCGGTGGGACTGGGGATCGAAGCCAAGAGGGCCGTCCACGAAGCCAGCGTGGGAATCCAGGATCTTGCGGCCGAGGCGACCGCCGAAATGCTCGCCGCCCAGATGACGCACGGAGCCGAGCACGGCACCGACACCGGCGCCCCGGAGGGCGGCACCGCGGGCCGAACCGGAGCGGGCACCGGCTCGGCTCCCGCGGCCGCAGCGGCCCACGCTGCGCAGGCCGGCAGCGAGAGCAAGGGCGCCGACAAGGCCCGCGGCGCCGGTTCGGCCGCTGCCACGGTGCGCTGAGTCTGCTGACCGGATTTCCACGTTGTCCCCGGCGCGCCCGATATCACGGCCCGACGCGACACGAGTGTTTTCCGCGTACCGTCAGCTGCTCTGCGGACATCTCCGCGCCGCACTTTCGTCTGCGCACGCCGTCGAGGCTTCCAATTCCCGGCAGGGTACGCCCGTCCGTTTCTGGATGCGCCCTTGTGACCGGATCCACTGGGTGCACACGGGCACCGCCGTGTACCTGCGCCACTTCGAAGGGCGCCGTGCCGCCTACATCAAGGCGGACAGGCCGACGGGCTCTACCGCTTCTTCAACGGGCACATCTGGAACTGGCCGATCCGGCTCGGTCACCACCTGTTCACCGACACCCTCGACGAGAAGCAGGCGACGGAAGCGTGGAAGGCATGGCTGGAGAAGGAGGCACCCTGATGGAGGCAGGTCAGATGTCCGCGACCGGAACACCCCTGTATTCCGCCGAACTCATTCAGGAAGGCGGCGCCTACAAACTCGTGGTGACCGATCGCCTGCGCCACACGGTGCAGACCGCATACGTGTCCAGGAGGGCGGTGGAGCAGCTTCCCACCTTTCTCTCCAAGCTCAACTCCTTGCAGCTGGGCGGTCTCCGACAGCGATGACGGTGCACGATGCGAAGAAATGGTTCCGTGTCCACCGGCGCGCGGCGGACCCCAGGCTCCGACTGTTGTGTTTCCCGCACGCCGGCGGCACGGCACAACTGTTCCACAGCTGGCCCGCTCTGCTGCCCCAGGACATCGAGGTGCTCGCCGTGCGGTACCCCGGCCGCCAGGACCGGCTTGCGGAAGCCTGCATCGAGGACATGGCCACCCTGGCCGACACGATCGAGAACGCACTGCGGCCCTGGCTCGACCGGCCGCTGGCGCTCTTCGGGCACAGCATGGGCGCCTGCGTCGCCTACGAGCTGGCCCTGCGGCTGGAGGTCCGCGGCATCGTCCCCGAGCACCTGCTGGTCTCCGCACACGCAGCCCCCCAGCGGACCGAACACACCGCACTGCACAGTGCCGACGACGAAAGCCTGATCACCCGCGTCCGGCACCTCGGAGACCTGCACTCGGATGCCTACGACATCCCGGAGCTGCGTGACCTGCTGCTGCCCGCCCTCCGCGCGGACTACCGGCTCATCGAGGGCTACCACCCCCCGCATCCGGCTCCGGTCAAGGCACCGATCACCGCGTACGTTGGCCAGGACGATCCGAGTTGCGTGCTCGACCGAGTCCTCGCCTGGTCCGACCTCGCCGCCCCGGGCTCCTTCGAGCTGTGCTCGTTCCCCGGGGACCACTTCTACCTCGTGGCTCGGGAGGCCGAAGTGGTCGCGGACGTGGCAGCGCGCCTTGCACGCGCGTGCGGCGCGGGCCAGGTCTGACGGTGGTACGCACAAGGGCCAGGCGCTGTGTGTGGTCAGTCTCCGGCCAGGTTTGCACCTCGGCCCCGGCAACTGTCCGTACGGCGGTGACGGACGGCGGGCCCGACACCGCGCATGGCGCCCGCGGGGTTTCCGGGGGACGATGCTTGTGCCGGGCGCCGAGGCGCGCGGTGTCCCTGGCAGCGACCACGAATGCTGGGACGGAGAGGGAATCATGCGACCGGGCACACGTGTCGCCGACGCGATACTCCGGCTGCTCAGCCGGGACTGGGCCGGGTTGGCCATCGCCCTGCTGCTGGCGGCCGCGGGAGCGTGCTGCGTCACCCTGGGAACCGGCTGGCGGATTCTCGGCGGTGTGCTCTGCGCCGTGGCCCTCACGCTCGCTCTCGGGTCTCTCCGCCATCTGATGCATGTGGCCCGGGTACGGGTGAGGTATCCGCCACCCGGGCGAATGGTCGATGTGGGCGGCTACCGCATGCACATCCTCGCCGAGGGAGACGCCGGGCCGAGGCCCACCGTGGTCTGGATGCCGGGCGGCCATGCCGGCGGGTACGCCATGTACCGGCTACACGCGCTGGCACGGGAACGGACGCGTTCGGTCCTGGTGGACCGTCCGGGCTCAGGCTGGAGCGACCCGGGCCCGTTCCCACGCACGACGGCAGCCGAAGCCGTCGAACTGCTCACGGCGCTGGAGCGGGCCGGCGAAAAGGGGCCCTACGTCTTCGTGGGACACTCCTTCGGGGGACTGCTCATGGCCAACGCCGCCAGGCGCCGCCCCGACATGGTGGCCGGTCTGGTGCTGCTCGATCCCACCCCGCCCGATGTCGTCGCCTTCGGCCCGTCGCTTCCGGCCCTGCGGCATGCCGTGAGGGACCAGACCGCCCTCGCGCTGCGCCACCTCTTCGGCCTCCACGCCCTCGTGCCCAAGAACGAGGCACGCTCTCTCGAGGACCCGACGCAGGTTCTCGCCGTAATCGAGACCAGGACCAAGGCGAACTGCGCCGCCGCATCGATCCTGCGAGAGCTGTCGCCGGACGGCATCACCCGAGACGGTTGGCAGACGGTCGTACACGATGGCGAGCTCGGCTCGCTCCCTCTCTTCCTCGTGGCGCCGCGCGATCTGACGGGCGGTGACAAGATCTTCGACGCGGTCGACGATCCGGAGGAGAGCGCCCGGGTACGGCACTTCTTCCTCACCGTGAGAGAACGCTTTCTCGCAGCTTCCAGTGCGGCCCGGAGGGTCTACACCCCGGAGGGAACCGGCCACGATTTTCCGGACCGCGTACCCGAGTTCGTTGTGCAGGTGGTGGGCTCACTGCTGGACGAACGCGGGCCGGGCGCACCGGACCCGTTCTGATTCCGTTCCGCAGCGACGGTCTGCTCCGGCGCGCCTCCGCTCGAACGAATGAAAGGCATCGGCGTCCCCGGGCGCGTCGGCCGAAGGTCGACTACGGTGTTTTTCGGTGGGGGAGAAATGCCTGCCCAGCATCGCCGGCCAGGCGGTATTGGCACGTGCGGCGGCGGCGGCAGTCGTGCCGTGAACACAAGAGAGGGTTCACACATGCCCCCTGTAGTTCCTCCCTTCCTCATTGGCCTGATCACGGCCCCTCTGATCAAGAGAGTGGTGAAACCGCTGGTGCGGGGCATCATCAAGACGTCGGTCGGCCTGACCTTCGAAGTCAGGCGAGCAGCCATCGAGGCTGGTGAGGAGATTCAGGACCTCACCGCCGAAGTGGCTGCCGAGAAGCTGGCGAGTTCGGCTCGCACGCGTCGTGTGAAAGCCGACGGTGAGGTAACGGCGCAGGGTGCCACGGCCGGATGAAGACTGGCCGTCAGCGAGAAGCTGGGTACGGATGGGAGCAGCCTGCGTGGCCCCGGAGGAGAAGGGAGACCCCGCTCAAAGCGGGCAACGAGGTGGAGATCTGCGACGTCCTCACTCCTGACGACACGCTTGTCCTGATGGAGCGCGTTCATCAGTCCGGCCCCGCTCAGCCACCCTTGCAGCCTGGGTGACCTGATAGTTGGTTCATCTTGCGCACGCGACCTCCATCGCTGTCGACGGGTAGAGCCCTACGAAGCGTCGCCCGTCGACCCGCTGCGCCCCTACCGCACTCGCACGGGCCTGGTCAGGGCTCGCACAGGTGGTGCCTTTGTGCCACCCTGTCGATTCTGAGCCGTCCCGCCTCGTGTCGCTGCCTGGCGAGGCTCCGTACTGCAACCCTCTGACCTGGTCGGCAGCGCGCCGACCAGTGAGGAGACGACATGTCAGAGACCACGCCCAACGCCAAGGGACCGGCCCCGGTCAATGTCACGCCCGAAGCCGCTACCGCGAGATGAAACACGGCCTGGGCCTGGACCACTTCGAAGGCCGCACCTGGCGCGGCTGGCACCACCACGCCGCCCTGGTCACCGCAGCTCACGCCTTTCTCACCCTCCGCCGCCTCGACCCAAAAGCCCAAGCGTCGGCCTGGCCTTCTACCAGGTCCTCGACACGCTCCAGGACCACATACGCGCATGGACCGGCACATGCCCCACCTGCCACCGCGACATACCCACTCCAGCCCCGCCAGAACACCACCCAAGCCAGCCAACCTAACGAAGTACTACTAGTCCGAAAAAGGGCAAGCGGACTTACAGAACTCCTTGCCCAAGTGCTCCGCGAACGGGGCCGCGACGTCGAAGTCGAGCACCTACACGTCCACCTCCCCCCCCACGGCCCCGGCGTTGTTCCATTGTGTCCGACTTCGTAGTGGTTGATCAGATGCCGTAGACGGCGAAGGCGTGGTCGTGGTCGAGGAGGTCGCGGCGGGCGTGAGCGATGTTGGCGCGTCCGGCAAGGCGGAACGCGCTGATGCCCAGGTTGCGGAGGCTGGCCAGTACTCGGGGCGCGGTACCGGTCCTGACCTGGGAGTTGTCCTCATGGAAAGTGACGTCGCGGACCCAGTGGAGCCGGTTTCCCACCGACCAGTGCGAACGCTCGTAGTGGTTGAGGTGTTCGGGGCCGGCAAGGTCGCCGGGCAGGCTGGTGACACCGAAGACGATCTCCTTGCTGGTCCACGTGCCGTCCAGTGCGCCGGTGTCCCGGCGTAGGCGGAATACCTGGTGGGCGCCGGGGAAGAGCTCGTCGTCAGCCGGGGCGGTGCGGATTGTGCGGCGCTCGGTGCGGCCGTGCCCGCAGTCGTCCTCAACCGCGGTGGTCTGCACCCACTCGGCGTCTTTCCCGGTCAGCAGGGCCTGAGCGGCGGTGCGGGCCAGCGGCTGGTTCCCCTTGAGGACCAGGACGTAGTGCCCGTGCAGCGGTCCGGTGATCAGGCGGGCGGTCTTCGTGGTGTGCAGGGCGTCCAGTGTGAAAACCATGCCGGGGATGGACAGTTGGGACAGCAGCGCGCGGGCCGCGGGGCCTCGCCGCGCCTGTCGGGGACCTGGACCTGTCCCATCACCGCGCCGCCGGCGTGGGCGATCGCGCCGACCAGGAAGACCTGCCTGGTCGGGGTGTGGGCGCCGCGCAGGGCTTTGCCGTCCACGGCCGCGGCGGGCAGCAGCCCGGACGGGGCCGGGTGCTCGGCCGTCCGTTGCAGGGCGCGGCGCTCCTCGCGCTCCAGTGGGCCGGGGGTGCGCGCAACCTCGGGGACCGGGCGGCGCCGCGTACGACATCTGCCGTATAGCCGCAGGTCGCGGCGTCCAATGCGTCCGCGTCCAGGTCGGTGAGCACTCGCCGGAAGGTGCGCTCGCTGGGAACGAGGTACCGGCCGGTGAGCGGGTCCCGGCGGGCACCGATGCGGGCGAGCTTGTCCTGCGGAGAGCGTGCCGCCCACTGCCAGATCGCCGCGACACAGTCACCGCCGACCACCAGCGTCGCGCAGGCGGTCAACACCAGGACCACTACGAGCGGGTGCCGCAGCCCGCGCCGCGCACGACGGTCCGGCATCTGGGCCAACCGACGCAGCAGCGCCGACTCGACCTCGACCGGCTCCGCTACCAGCTCCGTTTCCCACAGGGCCAGTTAGGCGAGCTGGTCAAGAACAGAGTCCGTCAGGGAGGATACGGACATGAGCACGACTCCTCGAAGATCATCCGGGCTGGAGAACTGGAGATCATCAGAAGTCGTGCTCGCCTACCAACTCCAATCCGACGCGGTGTGAAACGTGCAGACGCCCTCAAGCCAGACAACGCCGGGCCCGTGCACCTGATCCCCACCCCACAGTCAACGGGAAGCCCATTGAGAACCAGGCAGTTTGGATTCATCCTCGCTTTCGCCGTCACACTCCTCGCCTCATTCATCGGCTACCAGGCCAATGGCGGCCACCCAAGCATCCCGTTTGCACTTTCAGGAGCAGCTGCGGGCACGGCCATCGCCTTCGCGACACGCCTCATCCGAGGCAAATGAAAGCTGACTGCTTTGGACGGCCCACGGTCCACGGCCTGCAGTGATGCTGTGATGTGGCAGCGGCAACCTGCAGGCCGCCTACTCCGCCAATAGCGTGGTCGCCCGTCAGCCCCTGAACGGCCGCCACCCCGCCGCGACCTCCTCGACCACGACCACGCCTTCGCCGTCTACGGCATCTGATCAACCACTACGAAGTCGGACACAACGGAACAACGCCGGGGCCGTGCACCTCCCCCGGGCGTTGCAGACGGCCGCCTCATGATTGGTACTTCGCCCGGGAAGACATGGCGCCCCTCAACTGCGTCGGAAGATCCTTCTGAGCCGGCCCGGCGTGGAGCCACGGAATCGTTGAAGCAGTTCAAGGGCCGGAGGACTGTCCGGATCAAAGCCGTGGATCCCATCTAACTCGGCGGGCACGCCCGGCCCCCACAGGCGGGCCCCGTGGCACTGGAAGCAGAAGGCGATCTGGAAGAGCAGGTCGGTGGCGCTATGAGCACGGATACCCCAGCCCGGGATGAAACAGCGGTACAGCTCACTGTCCGGCGCAGAGCTGATCAACGTCAGGGCGTCCCTGACCTGAGCCGCCTCCCAGATCGCAACGTCGTCACCGACCAGGTTCGGCGCGCTGAGATGCCTCATTGGGTCGGTGATGCGGACGACCTCGATCAACTCGATCTTCTCCTGAAGGAGCGGAAGCATCATGCGGACAGAGTCACTGATTAAGGCCCCACGCACCAGAGGCAACCAGACCTGGCGACAGTCAAGATCCGCTTAGTCCGGAAAAGGGCCAGCGCACTTGCAGAACTCCTTGCCCGAACACTCCGCGAACGCGGTCGCGAGGTTGAGGTCGAGCACCTCCACGTCCACCTGCCCCGCGTCTTCAAATCGGCCAGCACGTGATCGGGTACCGCTCGGAGCCGCCTTTAGGAATCCGGGCCCCGGGCAGGGCACTGCCAATCGGCCCCGTCGATCGCCTTACCCGCCATGTCACTGAGATGGAAGCAATCACCGTTGGCCCAGACCGTGACCGAATCCGGGCGGTGGTCAACCTGGAACGGCTCGTCCCCACGCAACGTCCCGGACCAAGAACCGTCCTCTGCGGGCGAGTGAGTGACAACAACGCAGGTCTGCTCCGGCAGGATCGGGTAGGTATCTGCCCACGGCTCCACGGTCAGCTCCAGCGGCACTTCACCGCTGTTTCTGATCAACAGCCGGGCGGTTCCCCCAGCGAACATCTCCAGCACCTCTCCTTGCCCCCGCAGGCGATTTTTCGTGCAAGCACCGGCCACAGGCAGGCGACCCGATCCTCACACACGCGGTCACGTGCTCCAAGCGCCTGCATCGTCCGAGCTGCCCAACATCAGCGCAGGGATGAGTCGCTGCCCTTTATTCCGGAAAAGTGCAAGCGGTCTCACTGAACTGCTTGCCCGAGCGCTCCGCGACCGCGGCCGCCAGGTCGACGTCGAACACCTTCACGTCTATCTGCCGCGCGTACTCAAGGCAGCCGACACCAGCACCGGAGCGAGCGCATGACGACCACGGCCCTGTACGAGATCGAGACCAGCGAAGGCGACGACGGCAGCGCCCATCCCGTCGAATGCATCTGGACCCCCGGCGAGGACGCCCGGGCTTCCCTGGGGCTGCGCCACCTGATCGCCTCTCCAGTGGGCGCACGTGGGCTTGGGGGAGAAGCCGACGCGCGAGCGTGAGGGAAGAGGGCCAGGTCAGCCCACTCTCTCTTTACCTACGGTTCCTTTTGGCTCTCTTCTGTTCTGGGTGCCGGTTTCCGGTACCTCAGCAGCCGGAAACCGGTACCTCGACGTACCGGAAACCGGCACCCCAGGGACCAGAAACCGGTACCGGCCTCGGTACTGGTGGGCTCGCGTATTCAACTGTCGTCAATTCATCATGGAACCCACCCTATTAATGACCGTGTGTGGTCGCCGGAGGCATGCTGGTTCCGGGTTCCACCGAACTCGGATGTGAAGCGGGATGTGAGGACGCGGTGGCAGACAGGGGTGGCGACGGAGGCGGACGTCCCAGGGGCTGCTTTCGGATTGCTGCGGTGCGGCTGGCAGTCTTGGGGGACGCCGAGATCGTCGATCAACTTGGAGAGCGCGAAGGGATGCAGCGGCTGACCGGCCCGCCGGCCGGGAAACAGCCAGGGCTCAAGAAGGCCCAGACCAAGGGTCTCCGGCCTGGGCCTTCTGCGCTTGCTGGAGGATAGATGACCTTCTCGAGGGTTACTTCACGTCGATGTAGTCCGCCGCGGAGGCGACCGCCGGGGTGGTGGACGTGCCTGCGAAGGAGTAGCGGAAGTAGCCGTCCGCCGTGGCCTTCGTCGTCGTCCTCAGGTTGCCCTTGCTGTCCGTCGTGACGGTCTTGAGGGGCTTGTAGGTGCTGGTGCCCTTCTTCTTGAACTGGAGCTTCACCGGCTGCTTGGTGTAGCCCCCGTTCTTGTAGGTCTCCCAGTTGGCGCGGGTCAGGGCGCCCGTGACGGTGATCGTCTTGTTCTTCTTCACCGGTTCCGGCGAGGCGTTGACCGTCAGCCTGGAGTTGCGCAGGACCTTTGCCTTCGCGGCGGAATCCTTGGTGATGTAGTCACCGTCGTTGGCCAGGGCGTGGGCTCTCACGGTCCAGGTCCCGGCCGTGGTGTTGTCCTGGGGGTGGATGCGCGGGTTGATTTTCAGCGCGTAGGTGCAGCCGGTGGCTGCGTGAGCTCCCGGCCAGCGGGGCGCCAGCGCCGAGCTCGTGGGAGAACTACGCGCGGGTGGTCAAGGAGTGGATGGAGTTTCTGGCCGAGCACGGGGTGAGCCTGTTCGACTCGCGGGAGCGATTGAAGGCGGGGCTGAGCCGGTACGCCGAGCACCGGGCCGCCGGGCCGTTGAAGGCCCGGTTCGCTGCGACGACGTGGGGCCAGCACATGAGCATCCCGTCGAAGTTCTACCGGTGGGCGATCAACGAGGGGTACGCGGAGGCCGATCCGTTCACCTACCGGGCCGCGCGGGCCCTGTTCGCGGGCACCGGCCGGGAGGTGAAGGTGAATCTGGCGGTCCGCCGCACCCCGAAGCCGCATGTGACGATCAAGTATCTGGAGCCGGACTTCACTGAGCTGTTCCGCAAGGGGCTGCGCGGGTTCGCGCCGGACGGCTCGCAGGACACCGGTTTCCACGGGCGGGAGCTGTCCCGCAACGGGGCGGTCGGGGATCACGCGCTGGCCACCGGGATGAGGCTGCAGGAGTTCACCTACCTGCTGCCCTCGGAGATCCCCTCCCTGCCGCCGGAGCCGACCGCGGTCCCCATCCCGTTCCCGGTGCCGGCCGGGATCACCAAGGGCAAGAAGTTCCGCACCACGCGGACCTCTTACGAGGCTCTGGCCGGGCTTCACGACTATTTCGACCTGGACCGCGCCGCCACGACGGAAGGCTCTCTCTGGCGGCCGCCACGGCGATGGGGCGAACCGCTGATGGTGACCGAGCCGGACGCCCGGGGAGGGCTGATCAACGGGATCCGGCGGCCCTGGGCGTTACTGACGCCGGCCGAGCGGCGCCGCCTGGTCGCCCCGGAGGGCGGTTCATGCCTGCTGGCGGTGAAGAACGGCGGCGGCCCGTTCACCGCCTGGGCCACGGTCTTCGAGCGCACATCCGACCGGATCCGGGCCCGCTTCGAGCCCCGATTCCCGCACGTCTGGCCCCACCGATGCCGCCACACCTTCTCGATGAGGACCTTGGAATACCTGGTCACCGGGCACTACCGGCAAGCGGCGAAGCTCGTGCGGGACACCGACGCAGACGCCGCCCTGGTCTTCTACCTCAGCAAGGCCGACCCACTGCTGGTACTTCGCGATCTTCTAGGACATTCCACCGTCCTCACCACGGAAAAATATCTCCGCCGCCTGGACACGACCTGCATCTACCGGGAGGCATACGAGGGCGCCGGAGCCGCTGTCGGGCTGACCGGCGACGCAGGCGCCGATCGGGAAGCCGCCGCCGAGTTGACCGAGGACATTGAGGACGGGGTCCTCTGATGCCGGCCATGCTGATCGACCAACCCCTTGGCATCACCTGCGTGTTAGCGGCTCCGGGCTCGACCCGGCGATCTCCCCGGCCTACGCCTACGAACAGGTCGACCGTGTCGCGAAGGCCCGCCACCTCGCCCCCGCCGAGGTCAGGAGGCTGGTCGCCCACTACGTCCAGGGACGTGCTCTCGGATTTCTGGGTCAGGAACGCGTCAATGTCGTCGAACTCAACCACGATCTGGCCAGGCTGATGTGACCAGAATGTGCGGGGCTGCCCTGCCGACGCGATGGCGGCCGAGGCAAGGACATGGACCGGTGTGGGGGCGTGACGTGGACGTGGGTGCCGTGGCCGTACTTGCAGGGATCACAGCGTTCGGCGGCATGTTCGCCGTCCTTGTGGGGGCCTATGGCGTGCGTCAGGCACGGCGTGTGAGCGAGACGGGAGTGCGTGTCCAGGCGCTGGTCAAGCGACGCCCGGGAGAGGCCCGTGAGGAGTCGGCCCCGACGCGCCCGCTGCTCCAATTCGTGACGGAGGACGACCGGGTGATGGAAGTCGTCTGTCCTGTTCCTCCCACCCGGCGACAGCCGATCAATGACGGCGATGACGTACTTGTCTCCTACGATCCGGCAGACCCGCGAAACGTCGTCGTCCACGGGCGGGAACGCTTGGGTCCTGAATGCGTATTCATCGCCGGGGGTGCCCTCGTCGCGTTGCTCTCGCTGCCCCTGTTCGCGGTCGCGATTGCGGGTCGGTGAACGATCCGGAACGATTCGCGCCGTCGCTTCGTGTGGGTGGAGTCCTTTGAGATGTGACCGGGCGTCGGCAGTGCGGGCTGATCGCCGGCCAGGACATCGGCTCGGCCGGCGGGCCGTTGCCGTCAGGTGTGGGCGCGGCCGGCCGTGTCGAGTTCCGCCCCGACCTGGTTGGCCAGGGTCACCGCGACCAGACGCGCGGCGAGCGGGGGCGCCGCTCCGGGAGAGGCCTGGAGCATGAACCGGCCGTGGAAGCGTCCCTTGTGGAAGACCCGCAGTTCCAGCTCCTCGCCGGGCAGGCCGTCGCGGTCGGCGTCCCAGCGGCGATGGTCCCAGGCAATGGTGCCGTCCTCCTTCAGACAGGGCGGGTGTCCGATGAGGGTGCCGTATTCGAAGCGGCAGTCGCTCAGGCCGAGGAGTCCCACGAGCTGCCGACACACATGGTCGATCACGGTGTGCGGGCTGGTGGAGGTCTCGGCCAGCCGGGCGGTGTGGTGGATCTGTGCCAGGTAGTGATCGTCGGTGAGGGCGATCACCTTGAGTTCCCGGGCCCGGGCCGCGAGCTGGGAGACGGCGATGCCGACGACAAGGAGCAGCACAGCAGTGGTGATGTCGTCGGCCTTGGTGATGGCCAACTGTCCGTATGGGCGGGTGAGGAGGAAGCCGAACCACACCGCTGCGGACAGGGCCGTGAGCGCACCGGCCAGGCGATGGCCCAGGGCGGCCACGGCCACCACGGTGACGACGAGTACAAGGGCCGCATCGGTGTTGGACATGTCGGTCCTGACGGGCACCAGCACCGCGCACACGACCGGTGGCAGCGCGAGGGCGGCCCCGACCGCCACCTGGCCCCGGGTGAGGTACAGAAGCATGAGGCCCACCTCCACCTCAGGTGTAGCGGGGGCCGACGCTTCCGTGTTCATTTCTGTCCCGCCTTGATGACTCCTTGACGATGCCGATGGGCGCACCGATCAGCTGGACCAGCCCCCGTCCGCTACTGCTCGTAGCGATGAACGGCACAGCGTGTCGAACACGCCCGGACATCGATGCCGGGTCGCCCGCGATGTCCGGCACAGCGCCGAACGGGGTCGTGGCGTCGTCAATCGGGCGTCAAGGGTCGGGTGTGCGGGATCAAGGAGCCGCTAACGGAGACCTCCGGCCCGGTGGGAGCGGGCATAGCGTCACCGGTATGCCCCGGCTTGCCAGTGGTCCGGGGGGGATGTACCCGTCTCCATGAGGAGTGCTATGAACGACAACCAGCGTGCCGAGGACCCCGACCCCCTTCAATCGAACCGGACCGGAGCGTTGTTCGTTCCGGTCCGGCCGGGGCCCGCGGGCTACTGTGCCCGCCTCTTCCGTACGCCCCTTGGCGTCCGCACCGCAGTCGCCTTCACCAACGAGCGACGATTGACCCTCACCCTGGGACAGCGGCAGACCTGGATCCGGCTCTCCGAGCCGGCTGTACGTGCCCTCGTCGCGCCCTTGGGGGTTGCCGACCTCGTCGTCGACCCGCTACTCGCTGCCCCCGGGCCCAGTGCCACACCCGCGGTGAAGTTCACTCGCCGTCCGGTCCCTGCGCCGCAGCGTGAGCACCGGCCGGACTGGGATCTGCGAGCGGTCGATGTTGTCCACGCGACCGGCACACAGTCGTTGTCTCCTGCGTCAACCTCTTGATCGGCTGAGGGAACACCATGACCACAACACTGCCAGGACTGTCCGTTCCGGCGCCGGCACCGACCATGCCGCACGCAGCCCCCGTGCCGGCGGGCAACGCCGCAAGTCTGTCCGTCTGGCCCGCTTCGGCGCGGCTCGCCTCCCGCGGCGATGTCGCGGTGGGAGGCGTCTCCCTCGCCGAGGCGGCCGAGCGGTTCGGCACCCCGGTCTATCTCCTCGACGAGGGAGAGGTGCGCGAACGCTGCCGCACCTACCTGCGGGCCTTCCCGGACACCGATGTCGTCTACGCGGCGAAGGCCTTCCTGTGCCGCGCCCTCCTGCACTGGGTGCAGGAGGAGGGCCTCGGCCTGGACGTCTGCTCCGCAGGCGAGCTGGAACTCGCCGTCACCACCGGCTTCCCGCCCGAGCGCATCGTGCTGCACGGCAACGCCAAGAGTCCGGACGACCTGAGCGCCGCACTGCGCCTGGGCGTCGGACGGATCGTCATCGACAGCGCGTGGGAGATCGCCCGGCTGTCCGCACTCATCCCGGCCGACGGCCGCCAGAAGGTGCTGGTGCGCGTGGTTCCGGGCGTGAGCGCCGGCAGCCACGCCGCGATCCGCACCGGCACGGACGACCAGAAGTTCGGGCTGTCGATCACCGACGGGAGCGCTCAGCACGCCATCGCCCGAATACTCGACCAGCCGCGACTGGAACTGGCCGGACTGCACTGCCACATCGGCTCGCAGATCACCACGGTCAAGCCCTACCTGACTGCGCTGCGACGAGTGGTCGGGCTGCTTGCCCAGATCCGCCACCAGCACGCAATCGTCCTGCCGGAGCTGGACCTGGGCGGCGGGCACGCGGTCGCCTACCGGCCGGGGGAGACCGCGCTCGACATACCCTCCCTCGGCGCCCGCATCCGCCGCGAACTGGCCACGAGCTGCGCCGCGGCCGGTATCCCCGTGCCTCGTCTCACCGTCGAGCCCGGCCGTGCGCTGGTCGGGCCCGCAGGCGTGGCGCTCTACCGGGTGCTCGCCGTCAAGAGGACCGGCGACCGGATCTTCGTCGCCGTGGACGGCGGAATGAGCGACAACCCGCGGCCCGCGCTGTACGGCGTCCGCTACGCACCCCGGCTCATCGGCCGTCGCTCGACGGCCGAGCCCTGCACGGCGACCGTCGTCGGCCGGCATTGCGAGGCGGGTGATGTGCTCGCCGCCGAAGTGGCCATGCCGGGCGACATCCGCCCGGGCGACCTGGTCGCCATCCCGGTCGCCGGCGCCTACCACCTCTCCATGGCGTCCAGTTACAACGCGGTCGGCCGCCCGCCGGTGGTCGCCGTCCACGACGGCCGCGCGCGGCTGCTGGTTCGCCGCGAATCCCTCGCCGACATCAACGGCCGCGACGTCGGTCTCTGAACCGCGCGCACATGCCCGTAACGCTCCCGACGACCGCCGACCGTGAAGGAGCCGATATGTCCTGCACCAGCCGTCCGTCCCTCGGGAGCAGCCGTGACCACTGAGAGGGCGATAAGAGCCAGCTCGACCCAATTTACGCGATCACTCCGGAGGCTCACAGGGGGACTTACCGGACAGAACTCCCTCCAGCGAGGTGGGGAGTCACGGGTCGAAGCCCGCCAATGAGGTCGTCCACGCGAATTCCGCAGGCGGTAGCCCGCCATCAGGAGGGGCAGATCGGCACCAAGTCTGAGGAACCGGCTCTTATCGCCCTCTGAGAACATCATCGGTCTGATCGTCGCTGTGAGCCTCCTCGGATACCTGGTACTGGCCATCAAGTTCCCGGATCGATTCTGACGACGACTTCTCGCATCGGTCGGCCGGCGGGGCCGTCCGACGGCCCGCATCGCTCTGTCGTCACTTCACCGACAGAGCAAGGGGTGGAAGGGCAGCCGGCACCCGGCATGCGAGTCGGACCGGCGTACTGGATGTGCCGAGAGGACCTGCGTATGGCCGCCCGACGCCGAACCCGCCGCGGGGCGGCCTACCAGGGCCGCTCCGCACTCGAATCAGATGGTGTCTCTCATGATCCAGCTCCGGCCGAACGGCCTCTCCGCGCTCACCCGGTGGTTCCCCGCCGGATCGGCGGGATCCGCCACCCTGGTCGAACACGTCCTCGGCACCGGAACCGGCCGTTGGTGGGCGGACAGCGCTCTCCAGCCACAGGTCGTTGCCGTGAGCTGTGCGAACCATGTACTCCTGCGCGGCGATCCGCACGCGCTCGCCCTGGGCTCCCTGGCCCCGTTCGCCGACAGTTACGTGGAGGCGCCGTCTCGCTTCCTGCCGGTCCTGGGCGCCTCCTTCGACAGGATCGTGCCAGCAGGGCGGATGGTGTACATCCGCCGTGCGCCCGCATTCTCACCGGCGCCGCGGTCACCGCATGGTGTGACGGTACGCCCGCTCGTACGCGAGGACGCGCGGGCACTCGCCGCGCTGGGGCCGACAGAGGCCTGGATCCACGCGAGTTGGGAAGGCCCGGCGGGGCTCGCTGCTTCCGGATGTGGCTGGGCTGCCTTCCACAAGGGCCGGATTCTCACCGTGGCCTGCACATACTTCCGCGGCAGCGTGTACGAGGACATCGCATGCGCCACAGTCCCCGACCGCCGACGTGAGCACCTCGCCCACGCCTGCGTCACCGGTCTGTGCGCGGACATCGCCGCCCGCGGCCGCACCGCGATTCTGTCCTGCTCCCGCGACGACCGTGCCAGCCGCCTCCTGGCCTGGACCGCCGGATTCCGGCTGCAATGCGAGTACGTCCACTACGCGACCGGGCGGCCCACCGCGTTGCGCCTCCCCAGGCCCAGAGTCTCTCTCTGCACGCCGAGGACGGCATCTGATCAGCACCCATGGGTTTGGGGGCGGCCAGATTCGTCGCAGAACAAGTTGGGCGAGTGGCGCCCGACCGTCGGCGAGAGGGGGGCATTCTCTCCCCCGACCCCGCCCAACCGCCGTCCTCGCACATGACGCATGCGCGGGAGGTCTCGTGCTTGAGCGAGAGCCTGACGACCAGTGGTGGAGGACCGTTTACGACTTCGGTGAACGCTCAGGGAATCAGCACGCCCCCCGATCTCGGCGGCCTGCCAGGACAGTCGGAGGCCGAACTGGCCTCCCGGGCCTGGGGGAGCGAGGCGGGAGAGCCGGGGAGGTTCAGGAAGCCGCTCGCGTCGGCCAACGTCGCCGTAGGCGAGAGCGAGGGCGGCGGCTCGCTCGACTCCGGCCGCTCGCAGAGTCTGCTCGTCGGGACGTGCCGCGATCAGCAGTTCGACGGGGGACCGCGGGGCGCGGTGGAGTGTGTCGATCTCACCACCGTGCTCGTCGTGGCGGGACGGCAGGATGACGGTAGCGGTCTCACCGCAGACGGCGTCGAGCTCGACCGCGAGACGGCGGGCCAGCCCGTCGTCACCGCAGATCACCATGTGCTGTGAGCGTGGCGCAACTTGCGTGGTAGAAGGGGAAGTTGAGGTCACACCCGTCAGCCTGCCGCTTCGAAGGCCGCTGATTCCCGTTCGCACGGAAGTTCGGCATCAAGGTCATGTATGGGGAGGGACAATCGGCATCCGAGGTGACCGTCGGCGGGGGCCGCGACGCGTGAGCCAGGGCCCTTTGGTGAAGCGGCCGGTGCGGTAGTGCCGACGATCGCGCCGGAACGCGAGCGGCACAGCGATCCGGGCTGAGCCTGACAGCGCGGGAGGGTTGCCGCTCGACGTCGTCGGCATCGGACGTGAGTCCGGTTTGAAGGTCCGTCATGACCCTGGAGGTGTCACAAACATTTACCAGAACATGCTCGGTTCCACTTTTGACTGAGAACGAGTTGTGACAGTAAATCGGCGATCCGGGCCGCTTTCACGGGCGGCTCTTGATCTCGCTCCGGGAAAGGCTCGTTTGTGACAGCCGGCTGCGGCCTCCGCCCCCGCAGCGCCGCACAGTCGGGCCTGAATCCGGCTCGGCTTGACCTTGACCCTGCGTCACGATTGGGCCATCGACTCGTGAGCACCTCACACCAGGCCCCGCTGGGGCACTTCTACGGCATCGACGGACGGCGCCTGTTCCTCCACCGCTCGGGCACGGGAGGGCCGGCCGTGGTGTTCCTGCACGGTGCCAGCGCTGTCGGGACCACCTGGAGATCCACGACCGAGTCTCCGGGTTCACCACGTTCGTCCTCTACGACCGCGGCGGCACGGGCTGGAGCGACCCGGCCGACCTGCCGCGCACCGCGGCCGAGGGCGCCACCGAACTGCAGAAGCTGCTGCGCGCAGCCGGTGTGCCCGGACCTTATGTACTGGTTGCGCACTACATTGGCGGCGCCTACGCGCGCCGCTTCGCTCAGCTGTTCCCCGACGAGGTGGCGTATCTGGGCACGATTTCGCAGGACGCGAACCAGAACTCGCCGCAGCAGGCCACGCGGCATCATCGCATCGCCCGGCGCTGCGCCCCGTCAGCCGCGCTCATTTGCGCCGATCGTCGCCATGGCCGCCCCCGCCTGGTCGGCCAGGGTCACCGCCACCAGTCTCGCCTGCAACGAGGCAGGCTCCGCGCCGGGCGTGGGCACGAGCATGAACCTGCCGTAGTAGTGGCCGTTGCCGGTCGCGCGCAGCTCGATCTCCTCCTCCGGCCAGCCCCTCCGCTCCATGTCCCACGTTCGCCGCCCGACGACCACGTCGCCGTCCTGTTCCAGCCGCGGTGGGTGCCCCAGCAGCGTTCCGTACTCGAACCGGCAGCCCTTCAGCCCGAGCAGCCGGGTCAGCTCGCCCCGGACGTGGTCGACCACCGCGTCGGGGGAAGTCGTCGACTGTGCCAGCTGCGCAGTGCCGTGGATGGCGGCCAGGTGGCCCGCGTCGGTGATAGCGACCACCTTCAGCCGTCGGGCCCGTGCCGCCAGCTGCGAGACGATCAGGCCGACCACCAGGAGCAGCACGGCTGTCTGAATATCGTCGCGGTTGTCGATGGTCAAGCGTTGGTATGGCTTGGTGAGGAAGAAGTCGAACCAGACGGCGGCCGAAAGTGCGGCGAGCGCGCCTGCCACCCGGTTTCCGATTGCGGCGACCGCCACGACGACCACGACGAGGATAAGCGCCGCGTTCGTGCTGGTGAGGTCCGTACGGAAGGGCACGAGGATTCCGGCGACGGCGGGCGGGCAGACCAGGGCCGCGGCCACAGCCACTGTGTCCCGCAGCGGGAAACCGGACATGAGTGCCTCCAGACTCTGACTTCCACGATGCTCCCTCACCGCCGGAAGCGGTAGCCGAGACCGGGTTCGGTGATCAAATGCTGCGGATGGGCGGGGTCGGCTTCCAGCTTCTGCCGCAGCGTGGCCATGTACACCCGCAGATAGTGGGAGTCCTTGCGGTGTTCATCACCCCAGACCTCGCGGAGCAGCGCTTCTCCCGCTACCAGCCGCTCGGGGCTGCGCAGCAGCATGCCGAGCAGCCGCGATTCGGCCGGTGTCAGAATGCACGCTGTGCCCCGTTCTCGGTCCGGAAGGTGCATCGGGTCTGCGGGTAATCGTGCAGTCGGTCAGGTCCACGGGGTACGGGCCGAGGTCGACGCTCCCGGGGGTTTTCGAGGGCCTGGGGCCTGCCGAGGAACGGCGCGCAGCTGGACGGCGAGCTCGTCGACCGGGCGCCCTGCGGCGAGGCGCAGGGCGGTTCCGGCATCCGGTGCGGTGGAAACCGAGTAGTCGCGGGCCCGGAGTGCGGTGCTCAGGACATGCCGGCAGGCCTCGATGCCGGGATGCGCGCCGCGGCCGCGCCTCACCGCAGTGAAGACGCTGCGAGCCCGCTGTCCGCGGGGGAGCTCCCGTAGGGCGACCGTCGGGCTGCCGCCGCCCCACACGAGGTCGGGCAGAAACGCGGCAGCATGACCCTGCTCGACAAGTCGGGCATGGAAGAGGAGATCGGTGGACTCGAATCGCACGTCCGGCTCGAATCCGGCGTTGCGGCACAGGGCCATCGCCCAGTGCCTGGCGACTGTGCCCTCGGGTTCCATGACCCAGGGGTGATCCGCCAGTGACCGGAGCACTGCTGTGGGGCCCTCCGCGTCCGTGGCCTCGGGCAGAGCCAGGCGCAGCGGGTCCTCGCACAGGCCCTCCTGCTCCAGCTCCTCCGGCCGATGGTTCGGGTTGCCCGGGTACTCCTCGGCGACGACGAGGTCGACGTCGCAGGCAAGCAGTGCCGGGAGGGCCATCTCCGGTTCCATCTGCGTGACGTGGACCCGCAGCCGCGGGTGCACATCACGGAGCAGCAACGCGTCGGGCAGCAGCGCGAGCGCCGCGGTCTGGAACGACGCGATGCGCAGCGTCCCAGTGAGGTCGGTGAGCGATGTGGCGATGTCGGCCTCGGCCCGCTCCAGCCGTTCGAGCACCGCCTCGGTGTGCGCGACCAGGATTTCGGCCTGCGGAGTGAGTCGTACGCGTCGCCCCACTGGTTCAAAGAGCGGGACGCCGACCTCCGACTCCAGTCGCGAGAGCCGCTGGGAGACCGAAGAGGGGCTGTAGGAGAGGGCGATGGCGACGGCCGCGAGCGTGCCCCGGTGCTTGAGCTCGCGCAGCAGCCGCAGCCGCAGCCGGTGGAGATCGAACATCGGTGAACCGGCCGGCAACCACGGCCGGACAGTTGCCTCCATGGCCCGCCTGCTTGGCCAGAGTGCCCACGTCTTCGTCCCGCACGGTGTCCACCCCGCGGCCGCCGCAGCCATCGCCGCCGAAGGGGCCGAGGTCACCCGGGTCGCCGGACCGTACGACGCAGCCGTTCGCCGGGCAGCCGAGGCAGCGGCCGCCCCGGACGCGGTGCTGGTCCAGGACACCGCCTGGCGCGGCTACGAGATCCTCGGCTGGATCGTCGACGGCTACTCCACCCTGTGCGCTGAGATCGATGCTCAACTTGCCGCCGTCGCAGTCGCCTCGCCCGGCCTCGTCGCCGTGCCTGTCGGTGTGGGTTCGCTCGCTCAGGCTGTCGTCACTCACTACCGCAGCCGCCCCGTCGGACAGGCACCGGCCCTGATAGCTGTGGAACCCGACGCCGCGGCCTGCGTGCTCCAGAGCCTAAACCGCGGCGAACCGGTCAGTGTCGCCACCGGGGAGACCACCGTGGCAGGAATGAACTGCGGCTCCCCTCCAGCATCGCCTGGCCCTGCCTGCGCGACGGCCTGGATGCCGCGATCGCCGTTGACGGCCCTCTGAGCGATCGATGCGAAGCCTCGGCGCGTCCTTGACGTCCCGCGCCGCAGTGGTCCCGCCACACTGTCCCTGGACAGCCCCCGCACCCCTGCATCGCGAGGTTTCCCATGGCGTACGGTCTTGCCCGCCGAGAGCTGCGGCCGAGAGTTCCGCTGCAACACGGGGAGGGCAACAAGCACCACCTGACCAGCATCGAGGGGCTTGCCGCACTGTCCTTGGACGCGCTGAGCTCGGTCGCGTACGGACCCGAGGCGATCGTGCTCGTCCTGATCGCTGCCGGGACCGGGGCGCTGACTGCCACGCTGCCGGTGACGCTGGTCATCGCCGCTCTGCTTGCGGTGCTGGTGGTTTCGTACGGCCAGGTGATCGCCGTGCACCCGGACGGCGGTGGCGCCTACGCGGTGGCGAAGAGGGACCTCGGTCCCAGGACGAGTCTGCTCGCAGCGGCCAGCCTCGTCGTCGACTACGTGCTGACTGTGACCGTCAGTCTGGCCGCCGGCGCCGCGAGTCTTGCTTCCGCCTTCCCCTGGCTCGGGGAGCATCTGCTTGCCGTCTGTCTCATCGGGCTCGCCCTGCTCACCGCTGTGAACCTGCGGGGAGTGGCCGAGAGTGCCCGGGTGCTCATGCTGCCCACCGTGCTGTTCATCGTGAGCATCCTCGGCATCATCGTTCTGGGACTGCTGCGTGACCACCCTGCGGCCGTCGTCGGCAGTGCACAACCCGTTCATGCCGCCGAAGCACTGGGGCTGTTGCTGCTTCTGAAGGCGTTTTCCTCCGGCTGCTCCGCGCTGACCGGAGTGGAGGCCATCGCCAACGGGGTGCCCGCGTTCCGCCAGCCCCGTGTCAAGCGGGCGCAGTGCACCGAGCTGATGCTGGGCGCGCTGCTCGGGCTGATGCTGATCGGCCTTGCGGTGCTGATCCGCCGCGACCATGTGGCCCCGCGCGAGGGTGTGACCGTCCTCGCGCAGCTGACTGCAGGCTCGTACGGGACGGGCTGGGCGTACTACGCGACCAACCTTGTCGTCACCCTGGCCCTTCTTTTCGCCGCCAACACGAGTTTCGGCGGCCTGCCCGTCCTGATGAGCCTGCTTGCCAGGGATCACCGGCTGCCTCATCTCTTCGGGCTGCGCACGGAACGCCCGGTGTACCGCTGGGGCGTGGTGGCGCTCGCCCTGCTCGCGGCGCTGTTGCTGATCGCCGTGAACGCCGACACGCACCGGATGATCCCGCTGTTCGCGATCGGCGTGTTCATCGGCTTCACGATCAGCCAGATCGGGCTCGTACGGCACTGGGCGGGGCAGCGGCCGCCCGGCTGGCTCCGGCGTGCGGTGCTCAACGGCGTCGGCGCGGTGCTGACCACCGTGGCACTGCTGGTCCTGCTGGCCACCAAGTTCCTCGAAGGAGCTTGGGTGGTGGTCGTCGCGGTGCCGTTGCTGATGCTGCTGTTCGCCCGCGTCCAGCGTTACTACACAGTGGTTGGCGTGGAACTCGGGCTCGGCGAGATCCCGCCGCCGGTGCGGCACACCGATTCCCTGGTCATCGTGCCGGTCGGCGAGGTCAGCAAGCTCACCCAGCATGCGCTGACGGCAGCCCGCGCCCTCGGCGGTGAGGTCGTCGCGGTAGCCGTGCACGGTGATCCCGCCAAGGTCCGCAGCCTGAGGGAGAGTTGGGCGCGCTGGAATCCGGGGGTACGTCTGGACATCATCGACAGCCCGCAGCGCTCGCTGGTGCAGCCCATCGTCGAGTACGTGCGGCAGGAGGCAGAAAGGGGACGGCAGATCGCCGTTCTCATCCCCGAGGTCGAGCCGCGCCACCGCCGCTACAAGATCCTTCAGAACCAGCGCGGCATCCTGCTGGCCACCGCGCTGAGAGCACGTACCGACGTCGTCGTCTGCATCCTCCCGTACCGGCTGAGTCTGTAAAGGGTGACGTGCTGACCGCCACAGGATCAGCCACTGCCTTCGCTACAGCAGCCCGTCGGCGATGGTGCCGAGGGAGAGGGCCGGAAGGAAGTTGAGCAGCGCCAGAATGACGGCTGCTCCGGTGGCCAGGACGACAAAGTTGACGCCGTGGGCACGCAGCCTGCCGCCGTTTTGAACAGAACCCCAGGTTAGGGTCAGACCGGGCAGCACGCTTGATGCCCCGCGTCGTGCAGTCGGTGGGAGAAGTCCTGCCACCTTTGCAGTAGGTGTCCGGGGCTGGGCTCTGAACTGGGGGCTCTCGGGGAAGTGCCTGCTGACCATCGGAAACGCCTCTCGGTAGTTCTCACTGGTCAGTAGCGTTTCCCCTGGTCATGGGCCCTGGATGTGCCCTCCCGGGACGTGTGCCCGTTGGGATGTGTTTCGGTACGCAGGTTTGATACTCGCCCGACGAGGTGCCACCTCGTGACCCCGCGAGAGGGCTGCCTGCGCATGGGCGCGGGTGCCGTCTTCGGGAGTCAGGCGCGGTACTTCTCGATCCAGGTCATAGGGACCGTGTCGACTGTCCCGGACGGACTCGGAGTCTCGTCCCCGGATGGAGGCGAGGGTCTGCGCGCGCTCGCGAATTCAGGCGGCCGACTTGCGGGTGGTCCGGTCCGGTAGCCAGCCGAGCTCGATGAAGGGCTGGTCCGTCATGGGGTAGTCACTCGTCAGCGATGGCAAGGTGCCCCCGGCCAGTCTCAGAGGGTGTTCGGTACCGTTTCATGCTGCCGCGGGCGGTTTCGGGCGGAGGTATTGCCCGATTTGACTCGGGCTCGCGGTCAGCCTGC
>NZ_JBIURV010000052.1:25897-41479 GCF_044741025.1 Streptomyces sp. NPDC088246 | reverse complement strand
GCGGCGCTTCGGCCGGGGAGCCGGGTCGGACCCGGCGGGCTTGGTGCTGGTCATGAGGGGGTGGTTCTCCTGTCGCGCCCTCTCAGGCTAACCCGTCGAAGCGGAACGTCTCACCCAAGGCTGACAGAGAGGGGACACCGGCTTCCCGAAGGACGGAGTGTCCTCGCCCGGGGTGGCCAGGCAGTACTCCGGCACCCTGGGCAAGGTCGGCAACTGCCAGATCGGCGTCAGTGTCCATGCCGCCTCCGACACCGCATCGTGTCCGCTGTCGTGGCGGCTGTTCCTGCCCCAAAGCTGGGACTGCCCCGAAGCCGCGGACCGGCGGGCCCACTGCCGGATCCCCGACGGTGAGCGTCACCGGCCGAAGTGGCGGCTCGCGCTGGAGATGCTCGACGAACTGGCAGCGGTCGGGCTGCGGCCCGCGGTACTGGTCGCTGATGCCGGCTACGGCGCGAACGCCGACTTGAACCGCCGACTTATATGGGGAAAGCGGGACGCGGTCGGGTTGGCCGCTCGTAGCGTGCCGTAGGACGCCGGTCCAGGAGATGCCGCAGCCTCTGAAAGCCCCAGTGCGTCTACACCTGGTGAGACACTCCATCTGGCTCACGCGCGACAGGGATGCGCCGGCTTGTCAGGCAGTCAACCGGGCCGCACGTTCGCGCAATTCTTGTACCGAGGGCAGTCCATCTCTCGGCACAGGCGGACACGCATGTCCTGCAGCACTGCTTGGACGCAGACCGAGCGAATCCCGTTGGCGCAGTCGAGGAAGTCGGACCAAGGCTGCGCGAATCAGGACCCGGACGGTCACCCAGTGGGCGTTCCGGTGCGGACGTCGTACGGCCTCCCGGCCACCACATCCCGGACAGTCGGCACTCAACGCACATGGCCCTGCCGCCGCCGACCCAGAGCGCACGGCCGCCAAAGTACCGGCGGCCCGGGTCCGGCGGGCCGTCCGGCAAGACATCGCAGCCAGCCCAGTAGCCGACGGCGCGGCCAACACCGGGTTCGCGGCCCCCTCTACGATCAAGGCCCTACTGCCCGGACTTCTTCAGCCGCTCAGCCGCCTTTGCTGCGGTCTCCTGGGCCTTTCCCGTCATTTGCTCGCCGCGGCCCTCTGCCTGCATACGCTCGTCGCCCAAGGCACCGCCAGCGGTTTCCTTCAGCTTGCCCTTGACCTGCTTGGCTTTCGCCTTTCCCTTACCCATGACACTTCCGTCCTTCACTGTGAGGGGGTTGACGTCTCCACCTTGCGCCAGTCAATCTGAGGCCGCAATCGGTGAGGTGTCGCCGCAGAGCGGCGCCCTAGCCGGTCGGGCAGTTCGTGGAACCCAGGACCTGGCCACAGGGGGCAGGTCCGCATCCGGCTGGGAGTCGGGTTCACTCGGACCTGGTCCGGACGGCAGCTGCGGGGCTTGGGGCGCCGGAATTCGGCCTACCGACGACGGGTCTCGGGGCCTCTCCTGGATGAACAGGGATGAACGCCGGGAACAGCAGCCTCATCTGCCTGCTCAGCCCATGTGCTGAGGAACAGCACAGTGGCTTCCTGCTTCGGCTACTCGCTGTACGCTCGCCGCTGGCGCGCCGGACGCGCATGCTGGTCAAGACATCCGATGCAATCTTCTACGGCGAGGTACTCGAGTGGGCCTGCGCCAGGCCCGGCTGCTGGGAGGTCCGCTACGAGACGGCGGCGGCGCGCTCCGGGACGTCGGCAGCGCGGCAGCCCGGATCGTACCGGCCGGTACGATGCTGAGCGGCGAGCGGACGAGTCCGCGCTGGATTCTCTTCTTCCCGTACCGAATGCTGGCACGGCGGGGGTGGCCTCCCGGCATTGCGGCGGAACCATCGGCCGGGTAGTAGAGGGCGATCACCGCAACAGCTCTGTCGTGCGGCCCCCGCGGCGCGGTCTTCGATGCCGGGTCTCCACGCAGCCCCTTGATCATCACTGTGGCGGTTAAGCTCGGGCCCGACGCTGTTTCCGGTCGGTCCCCGCGGGCCGGGAGGCCGGGCAGGGCAGCAATGGGCGCAGGGATTCGAGGCATCCGCGACGGCACACCGCTCCCGCCGGACCGTTCCATCCCGAAAGGATCTGGGAATGTCCGACAACGACGTGAGCATGCGGAGGGTCCTGGCAATCGTCACGAACTACGGCGTCGAGCAGGACGAACTTCTGGTGCCCCTCGAACACCTGCGGGACTGGGGCGCCGACGTGGACGTCGCTGCCGTGTCGGCGGACGATATTCAGACCCTGGTCGGCGACAGGGCTCCCGGCAAGACCATCCGACCCGAACTCACTCTGAGCGACGTCCACCCGGCCGATTACGACCTACTGCTCGTGCCAGGTGGCACGTTGAACGCCGATACGCTGCGCCAGCAGGAATCGGCGACGGAGATCATCCGCTCCTTCACATCGTCCAGTCGCCCCATAGCGGCCATCTGCCACGGACCCTGGACCTTGGTCGAAGCGGGTGTCATCGAAGGTAAGAGACTCACGTCCTACCGCTCGCTGAGGACAGACATCGCCAATGCCGGTGGCGAATGGGACGACGAGCCGGTCATCAAGGACGACTCCCACGGCTGGACGCTCATCACCTCGCGAAACCCAGACGATCTGGAGCCCTTCCTGCGAGAGATCGACGCGGCGCTCGCCGTAGATACCCACTGAGCGGACCGGTAGGCCGGTCCCCGCTGCGCGCCACCGGCTCACGGGAGGACTCATCCATGTCGGCGTGCAAACGGATCACAGGCCACCATGCGGGTCTCGTCAGGCACACCTGCAACAGCTCCAGATCGGGTCGAAGTACCCGTATGGCGATTTTCGCACCGCGGGAGATCACGGTCAGCCTCCTCCTGCCTGCCGCACCTGCCCTCCACTCCTCGATGTAGCCGCCCCCGCTCCCATGCCGGTGTCCTCTCGTGAGACTCCGCAGGTCAGCTGCTTGTCCCTCTCGGCTGTCCCTAAGGATTCGGACACGATCGTGAGACTGACCGGCTGGACACGGCGTGAGACACCGCGAGAAGCCACAGGTCACAGCGTCGCCGTAGGACACGAGCGGCGAGACCCTATGTGTGTCGGGAAGCGGACGGGAGCACCGGGGAAGGGTGCCCCCCGTTACCTTTTTCGTGGCTCCGAAATGGGGCTCCCGGCCTCCGGGCCCGGCATGACTGTGTCCCCCTGTCGTACGCATGATCCGGGGCGTGGTGTCACCGGGCACCGGAAGCACCGGTAGACCGCTGATTAGGGGCACGACCGCCGACCCGGTGACGGGTACGGCAGGCCTTCGTAACGTGGATGCCGGCATCTGGTGCCGTAGGTGAGGCCGGGGACACGAGCGCGTCAGCGGAGGCTGTTGGTGATCGAGATCGGTGAGGTGGCCGTCTTCCTCGGCCTGGATGTCGGCAAGGGCGAACACCACGGGCGGGGCCTGACCCCGGCCGGCAAGACCGTCTTCGACAAGCGGCTGCCCAACAGCGAGCCCAAGCTGCGGGCCCTGTTCGACAAGCTGAGCGCGAAGTACGGCACCGTGCTGGTGGTCGTCGACCAGCCCGCCAACATCGGCGCCCTGCCGCTGGCCGTCGCCCGCGACGCGGGCTGTCTGGTTGCCTACTTGCCCGGGCTGACCATGCGCCGGATCGCCGACCTTTACCCCGGCGAGGCCAAGACCGACGCCCGCGACGCGTTCATCATCACCGACGCCGCCCGCACCATGCCCCACACCCTGCGTGCCCTGGCCGCCACCGACGAGACCATCGCCGAGCTCGACATGCTCGCCGGATACGACGATGACCTCGCCGGCGAGGTCACCCGCACTTCCAACCGGCTGCGCGGCTTGCTCACCCAGATCCACCCCTCGCTGGAACGGGTCCTGGGCCCGCACATCCAGCACCCGGCCGTACTCACCATCCTGGAGCGATACGGCTCCCCGGCCCTGATCCGCAAAGCCGGACGCCGCCGCCTGATCACCCTGATCCGGCCCGAGGCACCGAGAATGGCAGAGCGCCTGATCGAGGACATCTTCACCGCCCTCGACGAGCAGACCGTCGTCGTCGCGGGCACCGGCGCGGCCACCACCATCGTGCCCGGCCTCGCCGCCCAACTGCGCGCCCACCTCGCTCAACGCACCGCCCTGGAACGGCAGATCGCCGACCTTCTGGAGGCCCACCCTCTTTCGAAGCTCCTGACGTCGATGCCGGGGATAGGCGTCAGGACCGGCACGCGCATCCTCATCGACGTCGGCGACGCCAGCACCTTCGCCACCTCCGGCCACCTCGCGGCCTACGCCGGCCTGGCCCCCGCCTCCCGCATCTCCGGCTCCTCCATCCGCGGCGAACAACCCTCAAGGCGCGGAAACAAGCAGCTCAAACGCGCCTTCTTCCTCGCCGCGTTCGCCTCCCTCGCCGACCCGGCCTCCCGCACCTACTACGACCGCAAACGCACCCAGGGCAAAACCCACACCCAAGCTCTTCTCTGCCTCGCCCGACGACGCGTCGACGTGCTGTTCGCCATGCTCCGCGACGGCACCTTCTACGAATCACGACCCGCAACAGCCGCCTGACCTGGGGCGTAAGGAAACCGACCTCTACAAGGAAGAACCGTCCACACCCGGCAGGTGCACTGCGCCGCTCGGCGGATCGGGCTTGCCCAACTCCAGCTCCCCAACCTTCTCATCCCCGCTCATCTCCCCGGTCAGCCGGAACCCCAGCCCCAGGTAGAAACCCTCGGGGCCGTCCTCGCCCGGGTGCCAGGTGGCGGTCAGTCGGGTGCCACCACGGCGGCGGATTTCGGCGGCCACGGACTCGACCGCGAAGCGGCCGTATCCGCGTCCCTGTTCGCCGGCCGCGATGTTGAGCCTCCACAGTCCCGAGCGGATGTCGGCGCCTTTGCCGTCGCCCGCGAAGTCGATGTCGAGAAAGGCCATGAGGAAGCCGACTGGCCTCTCGCCGTCGAAGATGAGGCGGGGCCAAGCTATGCCTGGGTATACGTATGCCTCGGCCAGGGACTTCATCACCGGCGCCACCAGGTGCTCCTGGTCAGGGCGGACCTTCAGGCCGATCGCGACATCGAAGTTGGCGGCAGTAACCGTTTCCAGGCGGAGCGTAGTTGTCATACGGAAACCGTAAGCCAACGGATCAAGTGGTTTTCCTGGCGTCGCACGCCTCCGCAGACGACGACCGCCGACCACCCCCGGCCCCGTGCACTGGTCCACGGAACACAGTTTTGGGGCCGACCACGGCCACCGACGCTTGACGAAGGAGATAGGGGCACCCCCCGCGCAGGGAGTCGGGGCGCAACCGGGCCACCGCCCGTAAACCGATCCTCATGCGGAGCGGGTGTGATCGCATACGGAGACGCAGCGCACCACAGCGGGCCGAGCGCGGTATCCGGATATCCGGACGACAGAGACGGCAGGCCAGTGCGCTGTCCTCGGCGGGCGGGCTCACTGCCTGCTCGCGCGACAGCCTTCGCCGATGCCCTGCTCGACCGTCCAGTCCAAGGGTGGGGACGGGGGCTGGCGTCCGGTATGCACGCTTGGCGCCCTTCCTCTTCCTTCGGCCAGCGGCGGGTAGCTGTCGTCAGGTATCGGACACGGTGAAGAGGGCGCCATCGGAATCGCGGATGACGAAGGCGTCGAATGAGGCATCGGCGAGTGAGGGAACCGGTGAGGATTCGCCCCTGGCAGCAACGGCGGCCGCCGCGGCCTGCTTGCTGCTCTGGACACGGAAGTCCACGATCCACCGGGGGGCCGGATTCTCGGGTCCGGGTCGGTTTCGATACCTCCGCCGCGCAGGGTGGCGACGGTGTGTCCCGCGGCCTGGATGAGGACGTGGTCCTGCGCGTAGCCGACCGTGCAACCGCCGGGCAATTGGGCCCAGTCGAAGATCTCCGCGTGGAAGATGGCGCCTCGAACGCGTCGCAGGTCTGCAGGTCCAGCCGGGCTGGAGCACTGCCCCGCCCCACGGACCAGAACAGGACCGGGCCTTCCCAGAATCCGAACACGGCACCGTCACGGTCGGCAGCGATCCCGACGCGGCCCTCGCCCAGGGGAAGCGGCCCCACGGCGAGCGTGGGGCCGCGCTCGCCGATCCGGACCGCCGTCTCATCCGCGTTCTTGACGGCGAAGTACGGGGTCCAAACGGCTGGAGGGCCACCAGCTAAGCAGCATCCGATTCCGGCGACCGGTTCACCATAGGCAAGAGCCGCCGAAAAGTTGCTGCCCAGGATGCTCTCCCGGAACTTCCAGCCCATGACATCGGTATAGAAGGACTGTGCTGCCTGCGCGCAGATCCTGCGCCATCAGATTCACCCAGCAGGGCGCGCCGGTCACCGGCCTGATCTTTTCGAGGGTCGGCATTCGATACTCCTCCGGCTGTGTGACGGTCGGCGAGGCATGTTGGCGGTCTGGGGTTCAGCCTTTGGTCGTGCGGCCGCTGAGCAGGTCGCGTACGCGGTCCACCAGCCCGACCCCGGGCACGAGCAGCTTGTTGGCGGGCGGGGTGTTCGGGAGCGAGGGGTGGGGGCGGGTGGGGGCCATCTCCTTGGCCCGGCGCACCAGCCGCCCCAGCTCGTCCAGCTTCGCGGGTGGGAGGGACGCTGCGAGTCTCGGGAACAGTTCGTGCTCCTCCTCGCGAACGTGGGAGGCGACCGCGAACTTCAGCTTAGCGACGATGTCGTTGAACTGCGGATCAACGGCGTGCAGGTCTTCGAGGTCCTTGAGCATCTGCTCGACCTTGGCATGATCGGCGAGTTCCTTGTCCGCCAGTGCCGCACCGTCCGATACGTGATTGCGTACCGTCGGATACAGGTGCAACTCCTCGGCAACCGAGTGCCGTACCAGTTCCGCGGTCAGCCGGTCCGCCAGTTCGCGCCGCTGCGGATGGTCGACGGGCTGCGCTTCGATCTGCGTGAACAGTGCCTCCAGCTCACGATGATCGGCCGTGAGCTCCGTGATCACATTGCCGCCGTGTCCCATGACAGTCCCTTTCCTCTTTCTCGGGTTCATCGCCCCTCAGAAGGAGGGTGCAGACGCCCAGACAACAGCCATGGACGCAAAACCTGCGCCTTGCTCGCGAAGACAGACCCGGCGCTCACCTCCCCGGCGCAGCCACGTCAGGGCACACACTGCTGCCCCTGGTTTCCTGGGGCCGGCCTGGAATACGGCTACTCGTGACGGTGGGCGTCGGCTCCGCGCGGCGGTGGCAGGCTCCTGCCCTCACACTGGCCCCGACCACGCTCCACCGCGCGTCACCGTCACAGTGCCCGCGCCCGCACCGCCGGCCAGGGCGCCATCCGGACATGCATCAGGCACTTGGCTCATCAGGGCCCCGCGTATTGGCGATGTAGCTGTCCGGGGCGGCACATGCAGGCCCAGACGTACAGGGAACGCCGAGCACGCCACGGGTGCCGGGGAGTGCAAACGATGCTCGAACCTGTTACCGCCCGCGGCTTCGCCTACTACGAGCTCACAACCGAGATGATGCAGCGCGTTCTTGTCCCCCCAGACAGTCGCTGTGTGATGAGCAACCACGGCCGCCCTCCGCGCCCGACGCGGCGAGCGGAACTGACAGCCCGGCCCCTCCCGCTGCCGACCAAGACAGCGCCGCGCTCCTCTCTCGCTCTGCCCTCCACTCCTGCAAGGCCCCCGAAACCAGAACGGCAAAAGTTTGCGGACAGCCCCGGGCCGGAAGCGCCGCCGGGCGGGGCCCGATGAAGTCGGGGGACGAGGCCACCGCGCAGCTGGATGACCTCCCGGGTGGAGCCGAGGGTGAAGCCACCCGTAACCAGCTGGCATATGACGCTTCCGGCGTGCTGCGAAGCAGCCTCCCCCACATCGCCACCGTGGAGGAAGACGTTGCGAAGGATGTTGTCGTCACCCCGTCCAACCCGAAAGACGCCGAGCACCTGCGTCAGGAAGTCGTTCAGCAACTGACCTTCTCTGCCTGCGCCCTGCAGATGGCAGACCCCACAGCACAACACGAGCACCTGGTTGGCTGGGCACCGGCCCACGGGCAGTTGGTCCGGTCTCCTCCAGCCGTACCGTCGGCTGCATGGCTTTGTTCGCGAGGTTCTCGCGAACAAAGCCAGCTGCACTTCCGCGTCCGCACGGAGGCCAAGAGTGAGCCCTGCGCCATCCACGCTGAGCAAAACCTCTATCCCAACAGCCTGCGAGCAGTTCCTGACAAATACTTCATCCCCTCATCCTCGGCGCGGGAAGGGGTTGCTCCCCCACTCGTCGCGAGCCGACGAGCCAGGAACGCAATGTCGCGCCGCGATGATCAGCTGCCCCTTGAAGAGAACGACGCACACCCCCTGCGCGCCAAGGCCAACAGCTGTCTCTGCTTCAGGCAGACGACGCTGATACGGATGCCTTCGGCAGTGGGGCGGTCCTTGCTGGCGACCCCACCGTGGTCGCAGAGTTCGAAGCCAAGAGGTACCGGCGAGCCGACCACCTGTGCTGGCCATGGCTCGACGCGGTGAGCTCGATTGGAAACGGCATCCGGACTGCCGAACCAGGGGCCTCCCCCTCCTCCTGTGGTGAGCCACCCAGGGAGCATGCGACGGATGCTGCCGTCACGAAGAATGATCTCGAATAGTGGACCGTGGTCGGGTGATACGTCGCCGTGAACTGTCTGATTCCGAGCGGGGATTTGTCCGGTCGCTGCTGCCAGGGTCCTTGCCGGGCCGGAAGCGACTGAACGACCGCAACGCGCTCGATGGGGTCGCAAGGAAGTTCCGGACCGGGGCGCCCTGGGGGACGTGCCAGCGATACGGCCCGTGGGCCACACTGCACACCGTTTCCACCGCTGAGCCAAGGACGGCACCTTCGAGCGGATGCTCCGGCCGGCCCAGGCGGAAGGAAACGCGGCTGGCCTCAGTGTCAACAACGCTCGTGATCAATACAGTTAGGCCGCGGTTTCTGCGATGAGGACGGCGGCGGTTACCGGGCCCGAGGTGTCACTGGTGGCTGCGTCGGCTACCGCCGCCCGGACGGCTCGGGCTACTTCCAGTGGTTGGTATCCGGCGGCGACCGCAAGCTGGACCTCGATGTGCTGGCCTGGTGGATGGTCATGTTGCTCCACTTTGACCGGGTGGCTTCCCAGCACGGGGGTGAGGCGGGACACGCCCGGAACAGCCGCTGCGACGTCGGCCAGCTCCCCGATGGGGCCCCTCATGGGCCCTGTTCCGGTCGTTGGGAGCGAGCTTCGCGCGGCTGCAGCCTCCGGCGAGGACCCCATGGCGTTCTCTGCGGTCTGCGGCCTGACGTCTCTCTCCGGGCCCTCATGGAGATCCGTGACGCGCAGGTCAACTGCCACGGTGGCCAGGCCGAGCCGTTCAGCGGCCACGTTGAGCAATGTGCTCCTCAACTGCTCCGCGGTGCGGGGCAGTGGCTGCCCCATAAATGCGGTGAATGCGGCCTCGATCCTGAGCGGGCCAGGCGGTAGCGCGCTGGCCGGCGGATGGACGGACGGCTCGGACACGGGCCCGAGCGATGCCGGTCCGATGCGCAGGCTCTCCAGCCAAACGCCAGGAATCTCGGCGGCCGTGCGCCCGAGGGCCCGGACGGCTGCTTGCTCGGTGATCCACGTCCCGTCGTCAGGCCCTCCGAGCGGGAGCAGCCGACCCAGGTCGAGCTGGCGCCGTACTGCGTGCATCCACGCCTCAGTTTTCACCGGCCTCTCACCCTCTTCCATGGCCGCGGTTCTCCCCCTCCCGCACTGCGCCCCAACTCCGCAGGGCTCTGGGCAGGGGCACTTCGTACCACTCGTTGGACCACCCCGTCTCACGGTTCGCGCTTCTGATAAAACCCACTAAAACGAATATAATCCGATCAAAGAGTGCTAGGTGATCTCCTTCAGGGAGGAATAGCCCGATGACTGAGAACACCGGCGGAAAGCACGGCGGTGCGCCCGGCTCTCGCGGTCGGACGACCATTGCCGACGTGGTGGTAGAGAAGATCGCCGGAATGGCGGCACGCGATGTGCCCGGCGTCCATGCCCTGGGCAGTGGATTCGCGCGCTCGATGGGATCCGTGCGGGAGCGGATGCCCGGCGCCGGCAGTGGCAAATCCGTCACGCGCGGGGTCAGCGTCGAGGTGGGAGAGGTGCAGGCGGCCATCGATCTGGAGATCGTCGTCGACTACGGCGTCTCCATCACGGACGTGGCCAGTGACGTGCGCGAGAACGTGATCTCCGCAGTGGAGCGGATGGCGGGCCTGGAAGTCGTGGAAGTCGATATCGCGGTCAGCGATGTGAAGCTGCCCGACGAGGAGGACGAAGAGGAACAGCGGCAGCGGGTTCAGTAGCCAAGGGGGAGCAGCCCGCTTGAGCGAAGGAGCGCGTGATGAGCAAGGCTGTGGTCGGCTTGATTGCCGGAATGGCACTGGGCTTCGCCGGATACTTCGGTGGCTTCTGGGCCTTCCTGCTGGTGCTGATACTGGGCGCCGTCGGACTTGTCGCCGGGCGCTTGATGGAAGGTGATCTCGAACCGGGTGACTTCATCCGCCGCCGTGACGACCACCAGCGGATGCGCGATGACCGGCGACAGACTTAGGGAGACTGGGGGCAGTGACCAGTGACGTCGATCGTCGTCCGGGCATTCCTCGCGGGGAGCGGGGTGCGACCACCGTCTCCGACCGAGTCGTTGCGAAGATTGCTTCCCACGTGGCCCGCGAGGCGCTGAGCCGGTTCACCGAGTCGGCCGGCCACGTACCGCCCGGCCGCCGGACACCACGCGTGACGGCGTCTGTGCGGCGGGCACCGGAGCGGAACGAGAACGCCGCAGGACGGGACGGCGATCCTGCCAATAGCCGTCCGGCCGTGCTCGGCGAAGTACGGATGCACATCGCCGTGGAGCTGGGCTATCCGTCCGACATCGGGGCTCAGTGCGCTGCGGTGCGCCGCGAGGTCATCGAGCGACTCAGGAGATGGGCCGTCATGGACGTGTCCGAACTCACGGTGTCGGTCGAGAGGCTGCACTCGGTGCACTCGCGGCATGGAGACCGGGAGAGAGTGAGATGAGCGCGAGCACCTGGCGGCAGCCGACCGGCGATGACGACATTCCCTCCGGTACGGGACAGGCAACTACGTCTGGGGGCAATCCCCCGGGCAAGGGCACGACGGCAGCGGTCCATAGAGCGGGCCGGCCGGCGCGCCGCTTCTGGTCCGCACGGCGGATCCCGGCAGCCGTTGTGGCGCTGCTGTCCGTCGCAGCCGTTGGGCTGCTCCTGTACGACGTGGTCTCGGTGCGGGCAGACCGGCCCGGGATGAGCTGGCGACGGCGTCTCGCCGAGGAACTGGCCACACGACCACTGCATGACATCTGGATGACCGTCGGGGCCGCAGTGGCGATGGCCCTTGGCCTGTGGCTTTTCCTGCTGGCGGTGACGCCGGGACTGCGCAGACTGCTACCCATGCGCCATCCCGCCGGAATCCCCAGAACAGGGGAGGTCCGCGCCGGGCTCGACCGCCACGCAGCCGCCCTGATTCTGCGCGACCGGGCCGTACGGGTGTCCGGTGTGCAATCGGCACGGGTCGATGTCGGCCGCCGGAAGGTCAAAGCCCGGGCACAGGCACATTTCCGCGATCTCAACGAGGTCCACGCGGATCTGGACGCCGCGCTGAGCAAAGCCGCAACGAACTTGGGGCTCGCCCAGCAGCCCACGCTGGACGTGCGCGTCCGGCGCCCGAAGAAGGGGTGAAGTGTCCCATGCTCAAGGCGGTGAACCGGGTGCTGCTGGGGCTACTCGGCCTTGGACTGTTCGCCCTGGGTGGCGGCGTGCTGCTGGGTGGGCTGGATCTGCAGCGCCACTGGGGGTTCGACGTGCCGGGCTGGTGGCCCTTCCGAGGTCCGAACGATGTCGTGCTGGGCACCGAGGGACGCACCCGGTGGCGGGAAGAGGACTGGTGGTGGCCGGCCGTCATTGCGGTGCTCGCCGTGCTTCTCGCGCTGCTGCTGTGGTGGCTTCTGGCGCAACTGCGCAGACACCGGCTGGGCCAGGTCCTCATCGAGAGCGAAGACGACTCGACGGCCCGGCTCAACGGCCGCGCGCTGGAGGACGCAATCGAGGAAGAGGCGCAGGTCCTGGACGGGATCTCGCAGGCTCATGTGCGGCTGACGGGTCGGCGTACTGCTCCGGCCGCACGAGTACGGCTGTTGCTGAAGCCTCACGCGGAACCGGCGCGAACTCTGGAGCAACTGAGCCGGGAAACGCTCGCACACGCACGGGACTCGGCAGGCCTGGACCGCCTCCCGTCGGAGGTCCGACTCCGGGAAGTCCGCCACCGCGCCCGCCGCATCGCCTAGGTGATCTGTCCACGAAGATCGGTGACAGATATCGCCGGTGTGGTGATCCTGAACAGGTGAGGGCCTTCTGAGTTCGGTGTGGATTGCGACATCTCCACCGACCAGCAGGAGGCCTTATGCGGGTCTGCCAAACGACCGGGGCAGCTCACGTTGTTGAGGTTTCTGGCGGACTGCTGAGAGACGGCCGTCGAGGTGATGTCGAAGGCGTTCAGTGCGGTCCTCCAACACATGGTCCAACGGGCTTGACCCTTGCCGGTGAAGTCCAGGGACGTGATCTCCATGTTGACGCGCTTCAGTGTGGCCTTCGTTGGGGAAGTGACCGCGGACCTTGCCCCCCTCCGGCAGAGGCTTCTGCCGCTGGCGTACGATCTTCGGCTCGAACGCGCCTTCACGGTCCCTGGGCGCGGTGATCTCCATTGGGCCGACGTCGGTCCGTACCGTCTTGGAGCGGGTCCCGTTGTGGGAGGTGCCGCCATAGAGCCTCGTGCAGACGGGGCCATGCCCCTTAGATTTGAACCGCGCTTTCCAGGACGGTTGTCGGAAGCTGATGAGTTGCGTCACGGCGCCTCCGGTGCCGAGCGCACTGGCGATGACGGCCAGGCGGAAGCGCAGGATGCGCCTGCCCTCGCGGCATGGCCTCTTCCCTGGTCTGGTGGACGACCGCCTCGCGCGGTCTGCATCGCCGTGTGTATGTGTGAGGCGCATACTGAAAAGACCTGGGAGAACGGAGGACGCCATGATCATCCTCGGCGTCATTCTACTGGTCATCGGTCTGGTGGCCGGCATATCGATCCTGTGGACCATCGGTATCGTGCTCGTCGCGATCGGCATCGTTCTTTGGATCCTGGGTGCCGTCGGGCACGCGGTGGGCGGTCGACGGCATTACTGGTAGGGCTGCTTGTTCCGGCTCCCCGTGCGGCCATGTGATGTCCAGCGGCGGCTGTGATCTCGGTGTGCTCGGGTGCCGCATGCTCGATGCGGATGTTGGTGCCCGGCCCGCAGATCGCTACCAGGGTCGGGAATTCAGCGTCCCGGATGGGAGCACACATGGCTGTACGTCATCAGCTCATCGCCCGGGAACCGTCCGTACTCTGGGCAGTTCTGGAGGACGAGAGCCGTTACACGGACTGGGTGGTGGGGACCTTTGACTCCGGCCCGGGCGACGGGCGTTGGCCGGAAGTCGGATCGTCGATCAAATACACGGTGCGTGTGGGGCCGAAGGAGTTCGACGGACGCACGACGGTCCGTCGCCTCGACGCGCCGCGCGCGCTGGAACTCGAAGCGCACGGAGGGCCGTTGGGTACGGCACGGATCGCCTTCGACATCCGGCCGTGGGGCGACAAGACCCTGGTCATTCTCGACGAGCATCCGCTGCGCGGACTGGGAGGGAGTCTCCACAACACAGTTCTCGACGCCTTTGCGCAGATTCGGCACCGCAGCATGCTGCGACGACTGGCGGAAGTCGTCGAAGGAATGCCCCAGGACACGGGGTGAGCGACAGGACGGGAGGACCAGGCCCAACAGTTCGTCTTCCCACCGATGCCCGGTGGCCGGCGGATTCGAGGGGTCGTCTCATCACTGCTGGTCAGCTGACTGAGTCCAGTAGCTTTAGCTAGACGCTCGGCTGGGGCTTCCCAGCCGAGCGTCTTTCGTGGTCGGCTGTTGAGTTCGGCGGCCACCACCTCCACGCCCTGGTCCCAGGTCAGGGAAAGCCACAGGTGCGGCGGAAGGGATTGGACCGTCGCGGCGAGAGCGTTACGGGTGGCCAGGACACTGTGGCCGCACGGCAGATGTACGAGCATCAGATAGCGGGTGGAGCGCTCGACCGCGAGGTGGCGGCGAGAGTGGTGCTCCTGGCTGCAACGTCGCGCGCCGCAGTTACGCGGAGCGTCTGGCTCGCCCTTGCCCGGCGTGGACTCGCACACGCCACGACCACAGTCGTGGAACAGCCCTTCGTGCACCCGGCTGGCAGCGTGACCATACGACCGGCACCTGGACCCCGCAGCCATGCAAAGGATGGGCTCGTGCACCGTCGTCCGCTACACCGCCAAAACATCGATCACCAAAACTGTCGCCCACCCCGGCTGGTGCGCCCGACAGCTCCTCAAGGTGCGAGGCGCCCGATACCGATCAGACTTGGATGCATGGCAGAAGAACGTCGGCCGCGCGACGGGAACACTTCTACGACAGCCGCGTGGCGAAAACGACGACTTCCGAAGCGCGGCGGAGCAATTCGGAAGCGCGCACCGCGAACACGTCGAGCTGCGTCTTGCGGGCCCGCTGCCCTGTTGCAACGTCGTCGCCGCTGCAGGCACTCACGTGCAGGCCGCCGGAGTCTGGCATGGGACTGATCACAGGACTTCTCACGCTCCCCAACACACCGGTCCGCGGAGTGATCTGGGTGGCAGAGAAGCTCAACGACGCTGCCGAGCGCGACCTGCACCACCCAGGAATGCTCAGTGCCCAGCTGGCTGTACTAAACCGGGAGTTTGAAGAGGAGATATCAGCACGGAGGATTTCGAACCGGGAAGAGGAAGGGCTGCTCGACCGGCTGCATGCTGCACAGGTCGGCCCCGCACCGAACGATCGAAGGTGGCGCACTCATGGATGACACAGCCAAGGTGGCCCTCGCGGCCGCTGTAGTGGGCGGCTATGTGCTGGGCCGGACGAAGAAGGGCCGGCTGGCGCTGACCATAGCGACGTATCTGGCAGGGAGACGATTCGGCCTCGAACCCCGACATCTTGCCGCCGAAGGGATGCGCAGACTCGGAGAGATTCCCCAGTTCGCCGAGCTGCAGGAGCAGCTGAAAGGGGAAGTCTTCGACGCAGGCCGTAAGGCAGTGGCTGCCGCCGCCGACCGGGGCATGAGTTCGCTGGCCGACGCCCTCAGCGACCGCACGGCACGGCTCGGCGAGAAGCAGGATGAGGGGGACGAGGAGGAGTACGAGGAGGCGTACGAGCCGGAAGAGGGAGGCGCGGAGTACGAGGAAGAGGAGGAACCGGAAGAGGAAGAGGAAGAGCCGGAGGCCGAGTACGAAGAGGGCCAGGCTGAGGAAGAGGAGGAAGAGGAGGAACAGCCGGAAGAAGAATACGAGGAAGAGGAAGAGCCGGAAGAGAGGCAGCCGAAGCGGCGCCGCAGTTCTCTCCAACCAGCCCAGCCCAGAGGGGGCGCGGCACGCAAGAAGGCCGCTCCAGCCCGCGGAGAGAAGCCTCGGACGGCCAAGAAGTCTGCCGCCCGGAAGGCGGCCCCGCCAAAGAAGACGGCTGCGAAGAAAACTGCTCCG
>NZ_JBIURV010000052.1:0-25801 GCF_044741025.1 Streptomyces sp. NPDC088246 | reverse complement strand
TACGGCCAAGAAGCCCGCCGCCCGGAAGACGGCCCCGCCAAAAAAGACGGCTGCGAAGAAAACTGCTCCGGCCAAGAAGCCCGCCGCCCGGAAGACGGCCCCGCCAAAAAAGACGGCTGCGAAGAAAACTGCTCCGGCCAAGAAGCCCGCCGCCCGGAAGACGACGTCGTCGAAGCGAGCAGCGTCCAAGCGCGCCGATCGTCGGAGGTAGACAGTCATGACCAGGACGGAAACAGACCAGCCCACGGCACAAATGTCGGGTGCGGACCGGCTTCGCGAAGAGGCGTCCAACTTCCTCAGTGCACAAGTGGAGAGGCTCGCCGAGAAGGCGGGCGACAAACTGACCGATGTCACTGGGCAGCTCACTGATGTGGCCGAGAGTGGATCGCTTCCCGCGATCGGCTCCCGTATTCTCCAAGGCGACTCACCGCTGAAGGCATTCGTCGGGGAGAAAGCCAAGGGTGTCAAGGACAAAGTCGTGGGGAAGGTCAAGGAAGCGTTCGGCGGCGGAAAGGGGAAACGCAAGTCGAGCGGCGGCAAGGTCATGAACATCATCGAGGTGCTCGATGTGGGAGTGTCCCTGCGTGTCGCGTACGACCACTGGACGCAGTACGACCAGTTCAGCAGCTTCGCGAAGGGCGTTCGCGACGTCTCGAAGAGCGATGAGATCTCCAGTGACTGGAAGGTCAAAGTCGGCCCTTCCTCGCGCAGCTTCAAAGCGACTGTCCAGGAACAGATTCCCGACGACCGCATCGTTTGGACGTCCGAGGGAGCCAAGGGAACTACCCGTGGTGCGGTCAGCTTCCATGAGCTGGCACCCAGCCTGACTCGAATCGTCCTGGTCGTGGAGTACTACCCGTCCGGGTTCTTCGAGAAGACGGGCAACCTGTGGCGCGCCCAAGGGCGCCGCATGCGACTCGACTTCAAGCACTTTCAGCGATACGTCTCCCTCGCCCAGGAAGAGCCCGAGGGCTGGCGCGGTGAAATCCGGGACGGTGAAGTCGTCGTGTCCCACGAAGACGCCATGGAAGAAGAAGAGGCCGCCGAGCAGGAGGACGCACAAGGCGAGGAGTCCGAGGACGAGGAATACGAGGAGGAGCCTGAGGACGACGAGCCCGAGGACGAAGACTACGAGGACGAGGACGAGGACGAGGACGAGGACGAGGACGAGCCTGAAGACGAGGACGAGCCTGAAGACGAAGAAGAAGGCGAATACGAGGAAGAAGAAGAGGAGGAGGAAGGAGAGGAAGAGGACGTAACACCCTCCAGGAAGCAAAGGCGACAGAGGTGACGCCATGACTGACGTCGCCTTCAGGCAGGGGTCTACCCCGTTTCGGGGCCGCAGACCACCAATGTCGGGCCGCAGTCTGTCCAGATGGGTCGTGATCCACCGCAGGACTTTGCGCGGCTTGCGCATCGTCCGGTGCGGCGGGGCGGATCGCCTCGAAAACCCTGGTCGCGGACTTCACGGAAGATCTGGCTGGCCGGCGTTGTGACAGCCCTCAGCGAACCGCTTGTAGATGTACGGCTTGAAGTCGTCCAGCAGCGTCCGGCGGGAGGTGACCTTGACGAGCAGATCGTCGACATCTGGAGTTCTGGCATGGCGTCGGATCGTGTAGTAGTCGGGCTGCAAATTCCGGCTGATTCCATGCAACGGGCTTCCATGGGAGAGGAGTTCGTGCACGGCCTGGCGCCGTTCGGGGATACCGGCGATGATGCGGCGCGGACGACCGTTGACGTCGTTGGCTCCGTCCGGGGCCAAACGTGGCTCCGCTTCGGAAGAGGCGGGCCCGTATCGGCGAACGCGGACCGAACGCATTTGCAGTGTCCTGGCACGGTCTGCTCCACAGTTACTGTCCGAGGTTGTTCCACAGGTGCCAGGCGTCCGCGACCTGGACGGCCTGCGGTGCCGCCGCGCGTGCGGCCTCGGGGTAGGTGGAACCACGGTCCTGGCAGATGACCTCCACCTCAGGATGGTCGGCGAGCCAGCGGGCTCTGGCGCGGATTCCCTGCCGGGCAGTACATCGATCGGTCGCCGGGCTTCGAGGTCCACAAGCAACGTCACGTACGTATGTCCGCGCAGCAGTGCGAATCGATCCGACGGTCAGATTGCCTCGTATCTCGCCGGTGGCCGCCGCCACCTCCGCCCCGGACCGCTCCGCCGCCCCCAGGGCCTGGCGGGCGGCGGGCAGGAACGCCTCTCCGGCGGTGGTCAGCCGCTCCCAGCGGCTGGTCCGCTCGAACAGCCGGGCACGCAGTTCCTTCTCCAGCCGGGCCACTTGGTGGCGGAGCGCGGACCGGACGACGTGGCACCGCTCGGCAGCGCGGGTGAAGCTCGTGGTCTCCGCTACCGCGAGGACGTAGCGCATCTGCTGGAGATCTCCATTGATCCATCGTGAACCACGATGGATCGGATGACAAACATGCGTTGGACCAATGGATGCCTGTTCGGCGATGCTGAAGTCAAGGGCAGGCCACGGCAGTCAGCGAACAGCCACCGCCCCGGACCGGCAAGGCCCGGAGCCGCCGGCCCCGTCGTACCACCACCGGTGCCCCGGCCGACCCGACCCTGCGGAGACATCCATGCGCGTGATTGCCTTCGACCACCTCGTCCTGAACGTCGCCGACATCGAGCGCTCGCTCGCCTTCTACACCGGCCCGCTGGGGCTGCAACCGGTGCGGGTGGAGGAGTGGCGGGCCGGCAAGGTCTCCTTCCCGTCCGTGCGGGTGAGCCCCACCACCATCATCGACTTCGTCGAGGCGCCCGACGAGCGGCCGCAGGGCTTCAACGTCGACCACATCTGCCTGGTGGTCGAGCCGCTCGACTGGCAGCAGGTCATCGATTCCGACGTCTTCACGGTGCTGGACGGTCCTGGCGAGCGCTTCGGCGCCCAGGGCACCGCGGCCTCCCTCTATGTGCAGGATCCGGACGGCAACACCGTGGAACTGCGCTGGTACCCGCAGGACGCCTGAGGATCCTCACGGCAACCCATCGGACACCCCCTATTGATCAGAAACTCAATGGGTTCTCGTCTTGATCAGAAACTCAATGGGTTCTCGTCCAGGACGTAGCGAACGGTGGGACCGCCGAAGTAGCCCCGGACGATGTGTGGCTGTCGCTGGCGTCTGCGGAAGAACCGGCTTGTTTCGGTGGCAAGTTCGGCTTGGTTCCGGGCTCGGTGCTGCCACCAACGCGGCCACCGCCCGCAACCGCAGGGCCTCCCGCGCCGACGGCGACAGGTGCCGCGCGTCCCCCACCAGATCGCTCACACACCACCAACGACCCAGAACCCAAAGCGTTTCGGGGATCAATATGCTTCGGTGACCAGTTCGGAGGCCTGCTCGAAGTGTTTCGGGGTCGGCAGTACCTGAAAACTGCGGCGGCCTCCAACCAAAGGCCAGAAAACACCTCCACAAGTCGCTGAGTGGCGAGACTCCGCCTGGCTACCAGTAATGCCTTCGACCAGCGACCGCGTGCCCCAGCGACCCCAAGATCCACAAGACAACCCCGATGACCGCGAGAACAATCCCGATTGTCCACAGTATGGAGATCCCGGTCACGAACCCGACGACAAGCAAAATAATTCCGAGAATTATCACGATGTGCTCCGATCTCGCACATGCCCTCTGTTTTTTTACTGTGATCCCTGAACACCGCAAGGGCAACTGCTCAGGGATGTCGACGGTCTCTGAACCTGGACCCCTTTGGGGTCGGTGACTTTTGGCCCCGTCTGCAGTTGTTCAGCCGGTTGCCGCGCTCGGTGTGCGGCCGATGTCGCGGTCTTTGAGCCGGTAGGAGTCTCGCGCCCAGGGCCTCAGTGGAAGCGATTCCTTCCTTGAGGGATAGCGTGCCCACCACCCCACCACTCACAGCGTTTCTTATGCGGCAGCGATGGCGCTATGCAGCCAGTGGGGGCTACGGCGCGCGGTTAGGAGGCTGTGCCCGGCGCTGAAGCAATGTGCGAGCTCCGAGATGCGGTCAGCCCAGGCCGTATATCATGGAACGGCGTCTTGTGAAGGTGACGCGGGCATCATGTCGTCTCCGATTCCGGAGCGGGAACATGGCCGTAGGCGAAGAGGACGAGACAGGGCGCGTCCGGCGTCCGTCCAGCAAGAAGCCCGTCAAGAAGACCGCCAGGAAAACCAGCACCGGACGGGCCAGCAGCCGCACGAGCGAAACGAAGCGTGCGGCCCGTAGGGTTTCGGCTCCGCGGGCCATGCGGTATGCGGCTGAGCAGCTCCAGGAGCTTTTGGGGCGAGCACCCGAGTCCGTCTCGGCGGTGAAGCCGACGGAGAGCGGCTGGCAGGCGGACGTGGAAGTTTTGGAGCTGGAGCGTATCCCCGCTACTACCAGCGTGATGGCGAGTTACCGGGTGACGCTGGACGAGGAAGGCGAACTGCTGGCGTACGAGCGCACCCGCCGCTACACCCGAGCCCAGATCGACCCGCGTGGCTAGGGCCGGAATACCACTGCTGCACCGCTCGCCGGACAAACAAACGGAAACGGCCTCGTCCGGAGCCACGTGTGAGCTGCTGAAAGGAGGCACCATGACTATGGTGCCGCAGGGCGGAGGAACCATTTCCAGGGCCGGCGGAGGAGGGTCGGGGAACCTTTACGACATCCTCGAGCTGATTCTGGACCGCGGCCTGGTGATCGATGTTTTTGTACGTGTGTCCTTGGTGGGCATCGAGATCCTCAAGATCGATGCCCGCATCGTCGTGGCGAGCGTGGATACCTACCTGCGTTTCGCGGAGGCCTGCAACCGCCTCGATCTGGAGGAGGGCCGCAAGGCTCCGTCTCAGCTGACCGACCTGGTCGGCGAGGTAACCGAGAGTGGAGCACATGGCAAAGCCAAGGGTGCGCTGAGCGGGGCCGCTGACGTGCTGACCGATGCTCTGAAAGGGGGACGTGACGACGACGAGGCCGAGCAGTCAGAAAAGAGGCGCAAGGAGCCCGAGGAGAGGCGGGAGCGGCCGCGGCGTCGGCCTGCCGCCCGACGCCGCGAGGAGTGAACCATGGCCGTATACGTGTATTCCATTGTCAGGGCCACCCATCCGCAGCGCTTGGACGGCCTCCACGGGGTGGGGGACCCGCCTGCGACCCTCCGCACGGTGCGCACCAAAACAGTGTCCGCAGTCGTCAGCGACGCGCCCGAGGAGCTGCGTCCCAAACGCCGAGACCTTAGCGCACACCAGTCCGTCCAGGAACAGCTGATGGCCGACGGCACCGTTTTGCCGCTGCAGTTCGGCTTCACCACCACGGACGACGACGCTGTACGAGCGGTCCTGGAGGACGGTACGGATAATTTCGGGGAACGCTTGCGGGCGCTGGATGGCTGCGTGGAATACCACCTGAAGGCCGCCCAGGACGAGGATGCGCTGTTGCGCCAAATCCTTCAGGAGTCCGACGAGGCGCGCGAGCTCAACGAGGAGATCAGAAGCGGCCGCGGCAGCCCGGAACTGCCGCTCGCCCTCGGGGAGCTGGTCTCCCAAGAAGTGCAAGCGCGGCAGGATCGGCTCGCCGTCGCAGTCCTCGATGCGCTGCGCGGACTCGCGCGGGAAGAACGCTCGTCGCAGCCGACCGGGAACGACTTCTTGAATGTGTCCTTCCTTGTGGAGCGGGACAACGAGAAGACCTTCCTCGGCGCGGAACAGGACATCGCCAAGGAGCTGGGCGAGGACTTCGACCTGCGACTGGTCGGCCCGCTGCCCGCCTACAGCTTCGTCTAAGGAGTCCTCATGGGACTGCTGACTCAACTCGCGACTCTTCCGCTGGCGCCGGTGCGCGGCGTGGCCTGGGTCATGGAGCGCGTCGTCGAGGCCGCGGAGAACGAGTACTACGACCCGGCACCCGTCGAACGGGAACTCGCCGCACTTGAGCGAGCGCTCGTGGCGGGAGACATCGACGAGGAAACCTTCGACCGGCGCGAGGACGAGTTGCTGGACCGGCTGGACGAGATCAGGGCCCATGTCCAGGGCGTCGATACCTGATCGCGGCAGCCGGTGGAACGGGCGCATTGCCACGCGCTCCCGTCGAAGCTCCGGGACACCAGGGAATTGAGGTGCAGCGGCCGTGACCGAACCCGTCGCCAGGAGGCTGGGCGACCTCCCGTCCAGGTCCGCCCCGTATGGCCAGGGCTCCTCGGCCAATCTCGCCGACATCCTGGAGCGCGTCCTGGACAAAGGCATCGTCATCGCAGGCGATATCCAGATCAACCTCCTGGACATCGAACTACTTACCATCAAGCTGCGCCTGCTGATCGCTTCGGTGGACAAAGCGAAGGAAATGGGCATTGACTGGTGGGAGCACGATCCCTCACTGTCGTCACGTGCCAACGACGGCTACCGCTCACTCGCCGAGGAGAACAAACGGCTGCAGGCTGAAATCACGGCGCTGCGCGAGGACCGCGAGCTGCCACGGGTCAAGGACGAGGAGAGCCGCGCTGCGACTCCCCGGCGCACCTCACATACCAAACGAGCAGAGCCCAGCCCCCGCAGCGAGAGGCGGGACGAGCCATGACCGCCACGGTCTCCTATGCGTACGCCGTAGCACGGGACGCCGACGGATCGCTGGAAAAAGCTCTGTCCGGGCTCCCTGGAGTGGCGGAGGCGCCGGTGCATCTAGTGCGTGTAGAAGACAGCGACGATGTGGTGGTCGCCGTGAGCCCGGTACCCGAGCGAGACTTCCGAGAAGCCGCGCTGCGAGCGCATCTTGAGGACTTGGACTGGCTGGAGTCAGTCGCCCGCGCCCATCACCGGGTGATTGAGGCCTTGGCCGCCCGCACCGCCGTCCTGCCACTGCGTCTGGCGACGGTATACCTCGACGACGAGCGGGTGCGACTCATGCTCCGGGCCCGCCACGAGGCGTTTGCCGGCAGACTGACCGATCTGGCAGCGCAGGTGGAGTGGGGCGTCAAGATCTATGTCGAAGCGGCCGCTGAGACCGAGAGGCCAGCAGGCCCACCCACAGATGCTGGTCTGAGCCCCGGGCGGGCCTACCTCAGCCAGCGCAGAGCACAGCGACACGCCCGCGAAGACGCCTATCGGGGCGCCGAACAGGCAGCCGAGCGGGTCGAGGCCGCCGCCCGCGCTTATGCGGTTGATCGCGTCCAGCACCGGCCGCAGCAAGGCGAACTCGCCCGCGGGCCGGGAGAGAACGTCATCAACGACGCCTACCTTGTGCCGCTGCAACAGGCCGAAGACTTCCGCGCCGATGTCATGCAGGCCGCGGAAGGACTACCCGGGGTACGCGTCGAAGTCACCGGGCCGTGGGCCCCGTACTCCTTCGTCGCCCTCGCCGAAGCAGAACCGCTGAAGGGGACCACGCCGTGAGGGCGGCGAGCAGGCCGGAGGAGCCGCTGCCGCAACGGCAGATCGCACTGATCGACCTGCTGGACCGGTTGCTCAGCGGAGGGGTGGTCCTCACCGGTGACGTCGTGCTCTCCATCGCCGATATCGACCTCGTACGCATATCGCTGCGCGCGCTGATCGTCTCCGTCAGCGAACAGAATCCGTCCCCCTGGCATGCCATCTCAGCACCCACAGGAGACAACCATGACAGGTGAGGACCGTCCGCCCGGAAGCCGCCTCGACGAGATCGCCGATGCCGCCGCCCGCGCCTTCCGCATGCTGCCCGCAGTGCCGCAGGACATCCTGCCCCGGGGCGGTGCGGAGGCGCGAAGGCCCGCCCACCGGATCACTACCGACCCGGACACGGTGGAACGGGACCTGATCAAACTCGTACTCACACTCGTCGAGCTGCTACGACAGCTCATGGAACGCCAGGCCCTTCAGCGCGTCGACGCGGGAGACCTCACCGAGGAACAGGAGGAACGCCTCGGAGCAACTTTGATGATTCTGCACAGTCGTATGATTGAACTCTGCTCTCGATACGGCCTTTCCATGCAAGATCTCAACTTGGATCTCGGACCTCTCGGATCGCTGCTGCCACCACCTGAATGACCCCAGGGAGAACGACATGGGTATCGGAAAGAAGTCCAAGAATATAGGCAAAATCGCGGAGGGGAAAACAAAGGAAACGGTCGGGCGGGCCGTGGGTAACGAAAGCCTGGAGGGAAAGGGGAGGGCCCAAAAGATGAAAGGCAAAGTGAAGCAGGCAGTGGAGAAGGGCAAGGACAAGTTCAGGCACTGAAAGAAAGACATGTAGCACTGGCCCGCTGCCGCACTCCCTCGTGGCCGAGGCCGCCTCGTCTGCACGACGACGGGGGGTTCCTGATGATGGCGGACCTTGAGGGCAATGAGTTCTGCATCATCCCTGAGGGCGCCTTCGAGCTCGACGACGAGGGACGCGCGAACTGCGTCGGGGCCTCTGACCCAGCCCCATAGGTTCGCCGACTGGTCTTTCGTCGATCGGGCACCCAGGGCGCCGAGTGCGCGGCCGGGCGCACGGGGCGGGGCAGTGCTTACCTGTCGGCTCCGGCTTGGGCGTGGCGGCCAGCGGGCTGGGGCCCGTGCCAGTCCAGGCACACGATGGTGGCGTCGTCTGCCGGGTGTCCGTGGCAGGCATCGGTGACCGCTTGGGTCAGGGTCTGGACGACCTCGCGGGGGTGTTCGCCGGCGGTGTTGTGGATCATGTCGGGCAGGTCGACGGATTCCGCTTGGCGTTCTTGCATGCCGTCGGTGTAGAGCACCAGGCGGTCGCCTGGGGCAAGGTCGAGGTTCTGGACCCGGTAGCGGCCGGGTGCGTGCACGCCGAAGGGCAGGTCGGCGTCCAGGCGTACTTCGTCGACTGTGCCATCGCGCAGGCGCAGTGGCCAGGGGTGGCCGGCGTTGACGAGCTGTGCGCCGGACCCGTTCAGGGCGATGCGCAGGAGTTGGCCGGTGGCGAAGGCGCCGCGGCCGTGGTCGAGGAGGGCCTGATTCGTCTGGCGGGCTTGTTCGGCAAGGTCCTTCTCGGCGCGGCGGGCGCCGCGGGAGGCGTTGACCAGGAGGGAGGCGATGAGGGAGGCGTCGACGTCGTGGCCCATGGCGTCGGTGACGGCCAGGTGCAGGGTGGCGTGGTCGAGGCTGTAGTCGTAGGTGTCCCCTGCGATGGTGTCGGCCGGAACCAGGGCGCAGGCAAGGGCGAACTCAGCGGCCTCGCAGGAGGCGGCCGAGGGCAGGAGCTGGCGCTGGATCTCGGCGGCCAGGCTCAGCGCGGTTGTGCGCTCGCCCCAGTGATAGAGGTCGGTGAAGCGGCGGTCGGTGACGATGATGTACGCCAGCGCGTGCGCGGCCTCCTCGACCTGCTCCAGCACCTCCTGCGTGGACTGAGGAAGGAACAGCTCCAGCACGCCGATCGTGTCGCCCCGGTTGGTGACCGGTGCGACCACCTGCTGCACGTCGCCGTCCGGGCCCTGCACCAGCTTCTGGGTACGCAGGACCTTGTCGTAGATGCTGCCGGCCAGGGGGATCTGGTCGGCGCGTCGACCCTGCTGCGAGGCGGCCTCCTCGCTGACCCGCACCACCTGCCGGCCGACGACGTCGACGAACAGGAAGCTCACGTACTGCGCGCCGAAACGGTCCCGCAGGTTGTCCGCGACCGTGGCCAGGGACGCTACCGGCGCCGCATCCTCGGCTGCGGCCAAAAGCTCGGCCAGCCCGATCCGATTATTGGCCATCGTCGTCTCCCAGCGTTCCTTCGCACCCCCCACCTGACCACAGGCATCATCCTCACGCGACTGCGATCGAGGCGGCTCGGAGGCCGTTTTCTCCCAGTGTTTTATCCCAGAATCTGCTGATTGATCTATGGTGCCGGGTCGCGCCAGGACACGGTGGTCTCGCCGGTGAGGCGGCGGGTCATGAGGTCGGTCATGGCGAGGTGGATCACGGCTTCGGAGCGGGCGGGCAGGGTTTCGTAGTCGCGGGCCAGGCGGCGGTGGAGCATGAGCCAGCCGTAGGTCCGCTTGACCGCCCACTTCGCGCATGGAGGCTGAAGGCGCGGCTCAGGTTGGATTCGTGATCGCGTCGCTCCAACAACGTGACATCGACTCCAGACTTGGCTAGGTCACCCGCAAGGAGGAGGCCGGTCGGCCCGGCCCCGACCACCAGAACTTCCACGTCCGGCGCCCCGTATTGGTTCGAAGAGGCACACGGTGACATGTCCGTAGTGTTCATGAATCCGAGTGCCAGCCCTGATCGAGGGCGGCGCACGGCGAGATACCGACCGTCGGCACAGCCACGGGCGTACCACCGGAACGTGTTGCCGCCGCGTCCACCACCGCCCCGGAACCGCGCGATCAGGGGTGGGTTCCGGATGTATGGCCGAACCACGCAAGCATAGCCTCAGAGGTGATCGGCGGAAGCTCCCGAACGCGGCCATTCGATGACGGTCCGATCGCAGCGAGCCGCCGAGTCTTCCCCGACCCGCCCGGCTTGGGAATCTTGCGCTCCCGCACCGGCAGCGGCCGGCTGCGGGATACTGCTCGCACCTATCACGAGGAATCTCCTGGTTGCCTGGACGGCGACTGGTCGGGGCGGGCCGGCTCAAGGCCGGTGTGGCGAGTGGTGTCAATCGCCGCCAGCAGGGGGCCGGTCCAGGGTGTCGCGCGTGGCGGCCACAACCTCATCGCACGGTTCCCAGCCAGGCGGTTCCCAGCTGGGCGGCGCCCGGCCACGCGGCCGTGCGGGAGCACGGCCCGGCACGGTGGAGGGTGAGGGGCAGCCGAGTCCGCACCTGTGTGCGCGGCTCCCGACCGCCTCCGCCACCCGCCCGCGGCACCTCGGATCGCCTGCGAACCCGGCCGAGGCGGTGCGGTAGTTGGTGAGCGCGAAGCCGAGAAACGGGCATTGGCCCGCCCCAAATACGGTCGGCACCCTTGACGGGGAATGGAGTTCCACCACTATCCTTGCGGGCAGAATATTGGTCTAGACCTCTTGGAGCCCTGATGGGAAGACGCGTTATCGCTCTGAGCGCATGTCTCGCACTTGCAAGTTCCATGGTCTCCGGCGCGCTGGCTCAGGGCCCCGTGGCCTTTGCCGCAACATCGCAGCAGGACCCGCACGCCACCGCCGAACCGCTGCCGCCCGTCTCCCCCACGCCCCAGTCGCTCACCCGCTCCGGCCGCGATGTCACTGTGACCGGCCGTGTGCTCCTCGTCGCCGACGACGCCACGGACGCGGCAGCGCGTGACCGCCTCGTCCGCGAGCTCAGGAAGCACGGCGCCGACCGGGTCGACATCGTCACACCCGGCAACGTCCCCAAGGCCGCCGCAGGCCTGCTCACCGTGCGGATCGGCCCGGCCGCCCGGCCGGACGTTGCCAAGGCTCTCGGCGACTTGGCCGCCCCGGACCGCGCCGAGGGATACGCCCTGCGGGTCAACGCCAGTGAGCGGGGCGCGCAGATGGCCCTGGGCGGTCACGACGCCACCGGCCAGTTCTACGCCGTGCAGACGCTCCATCAGCTCTTCGTCCGCGGCAACGACGGCTGGAAGATTGCCGGCGCCCAGGCCGTCGACTTCCCGTCGATGCCGCTGCGCGGCACGATCGAGGGCTTCTACGGTCAGCCCTGGACGCACGCCGAGCGGCTGGATCAGATGGACTTCTACGGCGACGTCAAGGCCAACACCTATATCTACGCGCCCAAGGACGACCCCTACCACCGCGACAAGTGGCGCGAGCCCTATCCCGCAGACAAACTCGACGAACTGGGCGAGCTGGTGAACCGGGCCACCGCGAACCACGTCCGCTTCACCTTCGCCGTCTCACCCGGCGGCTCGATCTGCTACTCCGACCCCGACGACCGCAAGGCTCTCAAGGCCAAGCTCCAGGCCCTCTACGACCTGGGCACCCGGTCCTTCTCGATCCCGCTGGACGACATCAGCTACACCAGGTGGAACTGCGCGGCCGACCAGGCGGCGTACGGCCAGCCCGGGCGCACCGCGGCCGCGAAGGCGCAGGTGGATCTACTCAACGACCTCCAGCGGAACTTCATCGCCACCCATGAGGGCGCCCGGCCGCTGCAGATGGTGCCGACCGAGTACGGCGACCTCACCGACACCACCTACAAGCAGACGATGCGGGCCACCCTCGACCCCGCGGTCGTGGTCATGTGGACCGGCACCGACGTCGTACCGCCCGCGATCACCAACGAGCAGGCCGACGGCGCCTCCAAGCTCTTCGGCCGCAAGGTCTTCGTCTGGGACAACTACCCGGTCAACGACTACGGCAACACCAGCGGCCGACTGCTGCTCGCCCCGTACGACAAGCGCGAGGCGGGACTCTCCGAGCACCTATCCGGCATCGTCGCGAACCCGATGAACCAACCGTACGCCAGCAAGATCGCGGTCTTCGGCGCCGCGGACTTCACCTGGAACGACAAGGCGTACGACGCGAAGGCGAGCTGGGCGCGCGCCATGGCCTACCTCGCGGGCGGTGACCGCCGGGCCACCGACGCGCTGCTCGTCTTCGCCGACCTGGAACACCTGGCCCCGACCTTCGGCACCACCCCCTGGCAGTCCCAGGCACCCGAACTCGCCAGCCGGGTAGCCGAGTTCTGGAAGGCATGGGACGCGGGCGACCGCACCAGTTCTGTCAAGGCGCTGCGCACCTACGCGAACGAAATCGAGGACGCCCCGGCCGCCATCCTCGCCGGATCGGTGGAGCAGGGCTTCGCCGCCGATGCCAAGCCCTGGCTGGACGCCACCCAGCTGTGGGGCATGTCGATGGTGAAGACACTGGACGCGCTCGCAGCCCGGCAGGCCGGTGACAAGGAGAAGGCCGAGGTGCTGCTCGCCGACTCCGAGGCTCTGCAGAAGCAGGCCCGGGCCGTACGGGTCGATCCGGCGCGCAACACCTGGGGCAAGGCCCAGCCCAAGGTCGGCGACGGGGTGCTCGACTCCTTCCTCATCCAGGCGGACATCCGGCTTCAGCTGTGGGATGCCGCGGGCGGCTCGGAGAACCTCGCGCCGAAGGGCACGGCGAGCGCATCCAGCGTCGAGCAGAACCTCGACCGGCTCTCGGCCCGGTACGTCAACGACGGTCAGCTCGGTACTCGTTGGGCATCCGGCTACAGCGACAACGAGTGGGTCCAGGTGAAGCTCGCCGCCCCCGCCGAGGTCGCAGCGGTAACCCTCGCCTGGGAGGGCGCCTGCGCGACCGAGTACCAGATCCAGACATCCCTGGACGGGACCAACTGGAGCGAGGTGGCCACCCAGCACCCCGACAGCTGCGGCAATGACGTGATCAAGATCAACTCCGGCAGTGCGGTGCAGTATGTCCGAATACAGGGCGTTAAGCGGAAGACGACCTGGGGCTACTCGGTCTACGAGATGGGCATCTACGGCTCGCCCGCGGCGTGATCCGGCGGTAGCCGCCAAGACGTAGTCAAGAGGCAGGAGGGCGGTCCGCCCGAGGCGGACCGCCCCTTTGTTCACGAGGAGCTCGAGGCCCGCATCCAGGCCCTGGAGGCCGAGCTGAAGGCCGCCCGCAAGGAGAACGCGGCCCTCGCCACCGAGCGGGACATCCTGCGGAAGGCGACGAAGTTTTTCGCCTCGGAGATGACCTGGTAGGCCGCTGGCGGTTCATCGAGGATCACTGCGAGACCTACCCGGTCAAGCGGCTGTGGTAGCGCAAGGGCTGCGAGGGCCGCGCCGCGCGGGAGCGGGCCGACAAGGCCCTGGCCGAGAGGATCAAGGCCGTCCACGACGACTCCGACGGCACCTACAGCTCCCCGCGCATCACCGCCGAGCTGCGTGACGACGGCGTGCGGATCAACGAAGAAGGTGGCCCGCGTCATGCGTAAGTTCAGCATTGTCGAGGTGCACCTGTGCGAGAAGATCCGCACCACCGTGCCCGAGCCGTCCAACCAGACGGTGCCGGACCCGGTGCCGGTGTACTGGCACTGGACGCCGACTGTGCCGGTGCCCTTCTTCACGTCGCCGGTCTCGTCGACCACCAGCGCCGCCTGGTCGTCGTGCAGATGCTCCACCACATAGCCGCGCACGTCGTCGCGGACGGCGTCGGCGTCCCACCTGGCCCGCCCCAGTAGGTGCTGCATGCCGTGCGGTGTGGTGTCCCCAGCCCGTTCGGCGATCGTCCAGCAGTTCTTGCGCGGCAGGTCCGACAGGAGTCCGAACACCAGCTGCCGGACCCGGCGTCGGGGCTCGACCCGCGCGAACCGGCCCGCGATCCGCCCCATCGGGTCCTCGAATGCTTCCTGCCAACGGGTGGGGTCTACGCTGTGACCTGCGGCCATCGCATGATCTTCAGTCTTCACACGCCGATGATCAGCGGTGGCTGCACTCATGTCCGCACCGGCCCCGTCCATATGACCACGCAATGCGGCAGCGGGTCAGCCAGGCTGGCGCCAAGGCGTGAGGTCGAGCCCCGGATACCGCAGCGCCATCCTGGCCAGCGTCTCCGGTGTCCAGTATGGATGTCCAGGCGGCGGGAAACCGAACGCCTGGAGCTGGCGCGGGGTGGCCCGCTCGACGAACTTGAACCAGTCCCGCTGACCGGCGGAATAGGCCCAGCCCCGGTGCTGCCCCCATTGGACACCGGGGGGACGGAAGTTCAGGTGCATGGTGTAGCGGGCGCCGCGCGGCGCGGTCATCGCCGTTCCGCGATGAACGGTGCCGATCTCGAAGGCGACGACCGTCCCGGCAGGACCGGCTGCGGACACCTGCGCTCCGTACAGGTGCGGGCTGCCGCTGCCGTCGTGGAAGCGGCTCCTGCTTTCGAGGCCGGCCCGCAGATACCTGTCGGGCACGGCAGGGAGGTCGGCCGTGTGCTTCCGCAGGACAAGGTGCGCCGGGCCGAACTCCTCGGGCACGTCCGCCAGGTACACGAACATCTCCAGCTGGCGGAAGCCGGGCGCAGTGCTGGGCACCAGGCGGGTGTGGCCACACCGAACGACCAGACACGCAGGACGGGCGAAGAACTGCGCGAGCACGAGGTCCGCACACACCTGCTGGACCTGCTCGCCGAAGTCGGCGCCGTCACCGCGACCGAAGCAGCCTCCCGACTGGGCTACAGCTCTGGTCTCTGCTCATTTCACCTACGGCAGCTCGCACGCCACGGATACATCGAAGAAGCTCCCCACAGCGGGGGTCGCGCCCGCCCCTGGCGGTTGAAGCAGGACACCCCCACGGCCGGCGGGCCCACGGAGGATCAATTCGGTGATCTGGCCCGAGGGCTGGAGGACGAGAGCTGGCAACGATGGCTGACCCAGCGAGACGAGGCGCCGGTCGATTGGTGCCACGACGAAGCCTTCAGCGCCGTCGCCTACCTGACACCTGAAGAGCTGAGCACGGTCGCGGACGTGATCCGACGGGCACTCGCGCCCTACCAGGACCGCGAACAACGTCCCCTGGCCCGGCCCGACCGCGCTCGACCGGTGGCCCTCATCACCCGGATGTTCCCCCTGCTTCCCCGCACAACGGACGACGCGGACCAGCACTGAGAAGCCGCCAGCTGTTTCCCCGCCCGCTCGAGGAAATGACACGAAGCGGAGGCAGAGGGCGCATGACACGGGGTGAGACAGCCTGAGAACCCGCTGGTCACAGAGGTGCCATATGTCACGGGCCGCGAGATCCTACAATGTGGGGTCTCAGATCCAGCTTCATATTCTCCACGCTCTCTGCATATCGACTGCACCGAGCAGAGACACGCAGGTCAAAGCGTCGGCATATGCAGCGCGCCGCGAGACCCTGCAGAGGAAGCTGCAGGGTCTCAAATTTCGTGTCGGAATCTCACGGCTGGTGCCGGATGGAAGTCGGATCCGACGTGGCGCTGAGACATGCAGGTCGCGCCTGTACCTCGTTCGCGTTGAACGCCGACGCTTGGAAGGCCAAGCGGCCGCGCCGGGAACAGCCAGTCCGGCGACACGGTTGCATCGACCGAGGGACCGGCGCCGCACAGGGTCGTCCGCCCCACCAGGATCCGGGCCCCAAGATCGCGGTACGCCCGCCGCACACTCGGACCAAGACCTATTTCTGCAGGAGGACTGTTTCATGACTGACCGGCCCTTGACGCTCATGGCAGTACACGCCCACCCCGACGACGAGGCCACCGGAACCGGAGGGGTCCTCGCGCGGTACGCGGCGGAAGGTATCCGCACGGTCCTCGTGACGTGTACCGACGGCGGTTGCGGTGACGGACCGGGGGGTGTCAAGCCGGGCGATCCCGGGCACGATCCGGCTGCGGTCGCCTTGATGCGCCGTCAAGAACTTGAGGCGAGCTGTGATGTCCTGAAGGTCAGCGATCTGGAGATGCTGGATTATGCCGACTCCGGGATGACGGGCTGGCCGAGCAACGACGCCCCCGGATCCTTCTGGCAGACCCCCGTAGAGGAAGGCGCCGACCGACTTGCGGAACTCATGCGGCAATACCGACCTGATGTGGTCGTCACCTACGACGAGAACGGCTTCTACGGCCACCCCGACCACATCCAGGCCCACCGCATCACGATGGCGGCGCTGGAGATGACCGCGCTGACACCGAAGGTGTACTGGACGACGATGCCCCGCTCGATGATGCAGCGGTTCGGGGAGACCGTGCGCGAGTTTCATGAGGACATGCCGGAGCCGGATCCTGCCGAGGCTGCCGCGATGGCCGAGATCGGCCTCCCCGACGATGAGATCACCACGTGGGTGGACACCACCGCATTCAGCGGTCAGAAGTTCGACGCGTTGGCCGCGCACGCCAGTCAGGGCGAGAACATCTTCTTCCTCAAGATGGGCAAGGAGAGGTTCGGCGAGTTGATGGGCATGGAGACCTTCGTACGCGTCCAGGACGCCACCGGCGCGGCCATACCCGAGAACGATCTCTTCGCCGGACTGCGCTGATCCGCCCGTCCGACCGGCGCTCCGGTCGAGGTCAGCGATATGTCGAGGGCCGCACTCGCTCCCGGCATCGTTCATCTGACGCACTTCGCCGACCACAGCAGGCGCCGAGCGTGGCGGAGCTCCGTGTGGCGTCTGACGGAACTGGGCTGGCGCATCTCACCAAAGCTCGTGTTCGCCAGCTCCATGTTGACGACGCAGGAGCCGGCCGCTGCGAGGGTGGTCCTGAACGGATCGTCGTCCAGTGCCCGACCGGGCCATGCCTCCGGCGTGAACCCCGCGCAACCGTCCGCGCTCGCCGTGAAGCCGCCGGCCACGGGGGCGGCGGCCAGGCCGGGCCGCGTGACCCACCGTGCCTTCCACGGTCACGCTCACCTACGACCACGCGGCCGAACCGCGGGGCATGGTCACCAAGACCACCGACTCCATCGCAGGTGCCTTCCAGGCCACCTACGACGCCGACGGATCCGTCGCGACCGAGAAGCTGCCCGGCGGTTACACCGTCACCCAGAGCGAGGACACCACCAGCTCGGCCACCGAACGCGGAGCCGGACCCGGCCCCACCACACCCGACACACCGTCACACACTCAACAACGTGACAGCGCCGGCGGGCGAGAGGGCGTCTCACGGGTGAGGCTCCGCCTTCTCCAGGCAGTATGCGTACGGCCTGTGAAGTCGGCCCGGTATGGTCCGTCTGCCGTACGACGAGAACTGGCCGGGGGCAGCAACACCACAATTCAGCTGGTAGACGGCACACGAGCGGCAGGGTGGGTTCCGCAGCCATCCACCACTGCACCCTCGTATCCATGGCCTCACGGACCGTCACCACCGGGAGTGGGACAGAGCCGAACGATTTACAGTCCCCAGAAAGCGGCTGCCTTTCCCCGTGCTGTCCCGGCTGGCCTCCCCCGACCAGCCGGGGCCTCGCTTGGTTCGGATCTCTCAGCCGATGATGGCGACAGGGGCGTCCCAGGCGTTGCGGTCGACCGTGATGGTGTAACCGCCTCGGGTTTCCTTGCTGTTGACCAGGTACTGGTGGCCGCGGCTGTGGTCGGTGTACTCGGCGGGGTTCCACGGCCAGTCCGTGGTGGTCGTGTTCTTCTTGTCCCACAGCGCGTACCAGAGGTTGCCTGGCAGGTCTGTCCTATTCGTGGCGGTGGCGATGGCCTTGGCGCTGGAGCTGCTGAAGCCGTAGAACCCGCCACGGTAGGTTGCGTTGCGCAGCGTCTTGGTGAAGGAGCGTACGTAGGTCAGGACGGCGTCGTTACACGCCTTGTTGGTGACGTCGTACGGTTCCATGTCCAGGTAGATCGGGCTGCCGGCTTTCATCCCGAGCCCTGACGCCTTGGCCACGGCGTCCTTGGCGTTGCTCGCGCCGACGGAGGCAGCCGTGGACGCGGTGAATCTTTCAGGGTTCGCACTCTTTTGACAGGGTGGCTGAGCACCGACGTAGAGCGGTATGAGCTTCCAGCCGGTGGAGTTGACCGACTTCACCCAGGACGCGGTCAGATTGGGCTGGGCGCAGCCGCGGTTCTTGCCACCGATGTAGACGGCAGCAGCGCCGTAGAACTTCGTGTTCCACGCTTTCATCGCTGCGAGCGAGGGCGCTGTGCACGTATCGAACGCTCGACCGGTGAAGGTCTTCTGCGCAGGCCAGGCCGTGGCCGCCATGGAGGCCTGCGCCGCGATTCCCGCACCTGCGGCAACGACAACTCCCGTCGTCGCCCACGCGATGTAGCGGCCCTTTTTGGACAGCCGATGTCTGGACAATTCCCACCCCATTCATACTGCGACCCCTGGCCGCACGAACCCGATCCGCTTGCAGAGAACAGCCTGCGCTGCGACACAACATGACTGCAGTACAGAGGCAGCGCCCGCATATAGGAGCCTGCGGTATCTCGGCTCCGGATGTCCGAAGCGGATCGCAGAATAGCCGACGTCTGTACCATGACGGACGGGCAGAAGCCGGTGAAGCTGATGAGCGAGTCTGGCGTGTTGCTGGCCGGCTGCGGCCTGCGCGGCGGCGATCGCTTTGGTCGGCTCCCCCGGGACCAGGTCGAGGTCGGGCTTCGGGCGGATCAGCGCGATGACCTTCTCGTTCACCGTCATGGGGTGGGGCGGCGCCAGAGCTGCCCGCGCGCTGGGTTCGGTTCGCCACCCGGTGATCGGTTCTTCACCCCAGCCCCCTGTACCCCGGATCAGCGCCCTGGCCCGGGGTACGGCCGCGTCATCACCAGGACCGTCAGCCCCGTCCTGCATCCTGTGCCCATGGCCGACACCTTTGACCACGCCCCACAGGCATGGAACGCCGCGCAGCTCCGCGAAGCGATCAAAGACCTGCCCGATGACGCTCCCGTCCGCATCGGTGTCGCCGACGACCCCGGCAACTTCGACTGCTACGCCACCTACGTGCTCGTAGACGCCGAACACGTCGAGAACTGGTGGCCGGCCACCTCCAATACGCTCGAACGCACCGAAACCGAGAAGGCACTCACCCTGTTCGCTGACTGGACAGCCGACAGGTACGAGCTGCTCGACTAGACATCGCTGTCTTCCAGGTTGTCCTGCGGACCGCTTGTCGTGGAGCTCACCCACCCGGCGAAGCCTGTGCGCTTCGTGGTCGGTGGCGTCGACGATGTGGTGGAGCAGGCTGGCCCGCTTGTCGAGGTAGTGGAGACGGGTGTCAGCGCTGGCTGTGAGGTAGTGCTCGACGGCGCTGAGCAGACCGATCAGCTCGGCGATCAGAATGGCGTCCGCAGTGCCTGGAGCAGACGGCGTGACTCGACAGCCAGGTCAGGATGTCTGCGCTCGGGCGGGCGCGTCGTCCAGGGAGTCGAGAAGCTCTCCGAAGGTGATCTTCTCTTCGTCGCACTCGAAGGTCATGACGACGGCGAGTGCCGCCCACCGGTCGGTGCTGCACCCGCAGCGGTACAGCAGCATCTTCAGTGCGACCTCGGGTTCGTGGCAGGAGTGATTCTCATCAGCGGGAATCTGGCGCAGGTGCTCCGGGGCGTGGTGGCGGAACTTGACGACTGCCCGGTAGACCTCGGAGCGGGAGAGGATCTCGCCGGTGGCGGGGGAATCGAGCCAGGACTGCAGGACGGCCGCCGGGTCGGGGTGCTTGCCGAGTTCGTCGTCGCTGAGCAGCCGCAGCACACCGTCGTCTTCGTCCTCGGCGGCCGGGATGGCCGCCGCCGTGTTCAGGAACCGGTCGGGGCCGCCGGCCTTCTCGGCGATCCATGCCAGCTCGGCGGGGTGCAGCACGTGGAGGACGCCCAGCGGATCCGCCAGCTCGCCGAGATCGACCCGGGACTGGCCCCTCCCCTTGGACCAGGACCGAAGGCTGGACGTACCCATCTCTTCGACTGGCGCGTGCTGGAGCCGTACTTCCGAAATCGGAAGTCACAGCAAGGGCAGCGGACGGACAGAACGAGGCCGCCGCAGGAAGGCTGAGAGAAGACCCGCCCCGTGCTCGTCGGCTGGCTGGGGGTGCGCTATCGACGGAACATAAGGGGTATATGGGTGTGCGACGTGTGTGGGATCACTTCCTGGAGCATCCAGCCGGTGGTGGGCTGGTGGCGGTCCCGTTCGTGCTGATTGTGACGATCGCCGCGCTGGATATCTACACCGGGCGCGATATCCATCTGGGCCCACTGCTGGTCATCGCGCCCGCTCTGACCGCCTCCCTCGCCGGGCCACCGCTCACTGCTCTCGCCGGGGTCCTGGCGGTGGCGGCCCAGGTGCTCATTGCTGTCTTCCTCGGCGGACTGACCACGACCAACCACGTGGCGCAGATCATCGCGCTGACCACGCTCTCCGCCTTGGTGCTTCTCATGCGGTGTGTGCGGGAGCGGCGCGACCGGGCGCTGAGCCGGGCACGCTCTGTGGCGGAGACGGCTCAGCGGGTTCTGCTTCGGCCTCCGCCACGCCGGATCGGGCCGTTGCAGGTGGCATGGCTGTACATGTCCGCGGAGGACGAGGCCGAGATCGGGGGCGATCTGTTTGCGTTCGCCCGCGCCACGCACGCCGCGACCCGGGTGGTCATCGGCGATGTCCGGGGCCACGGGCTGGCCGCCATCGGTGAGGCCTCGCTGGTGCTGGGGGCATTCCGTGAGGGCGCTCACCGGTATGACACCCTCCCCGGGCTGGTAGCTGCCCTCGAAGACAGCGTCTCCCGGAACCTGGAGGACGTGGCGGACACCGAGCACGACCCCGGCGAGCACTTCATCACCTGCCTCGTCCTGGAGATCCCCGACGACGGCCTGCCGGCCGCCGAGATGATCAATTGCGGACATCCCCCGCCTCTGCTGGTGCACGATCAGCAGGTCACGGTCCTGTATGCCCGACAGCCCCTGCCTCCGCTGGGCGTGCGCGAACGAACGATCGAGGACGACCGCATCGACCCGTTCACCTTCGAAGGCGGTGACATGCTCGTCCTCTACACCGACGGTGTCATCGAAGCCCGCTCACCGTCCGGAGAGTTCTACCCGCTCGCCGAACGAGTCGCCTCCTTCCCCGCCACCAACCCCGACACTCTGCTGCACCACATCCACCGCGATCTGCTCGCCCACGTCGGCGGCCACCTCGCCGACGACGCCGCCCTCCTGGTCATCGAACGCACCCCATCCCACCGGCCGCACCTCACACCCCATCCCATCAGTCACCACCGGCACCACCACCTCAGTGGACCGCCCCCGCCCCCAGGCCGCTGAACTCAGGAACCGGGCGCCGGCAATGGTTTCGGCAGATTGACGCCCGCCACGCATCCGACGCATCGGTTCGGGTACGTACCCGTACCCGTACCCTTGAGGGGCGGGAAGGAGTACGACGATGCCCGATGCCAATGTCCGTATCCCCGAAGAGGCCAAGGACCGGCTCGCCGCGATCGCGGCCGCTGAGGGCCTGTCGCTGCGCGCTTACCTGGCACGCCTGGCCGAGACCATGCTGACCCCGGCCGAGCGTGCAGAGCGTGCCGAGAAAGCCCGGGCCGCGCTGAAGGAGTGGAACGGCTACGCCCCCACCCGCTCCGAGCAGGACGACCTGGACAGTGAGCTGGACCGGCGCCTGGCCCGGGTGACGGCCCGGTGAGCGACCCCATGCACATCGTTCTGGACGACACGGCGATGGCCGCGGCCGGCCAGGGCAACATCCTCGCCTCCCGCCTCATTCACCGGGCCCATGCCGAACCCGGCTGGTTCCTGTACGCCCCGGCGTGCGCGCTCGTCGAAGCCGACCGTGCCCGCCCTGGTACGGCGGAGCACCTGGCGGCCCTGCCCGGTATCACGGTTCTGGACTTGGACCTGTCGGCCGCTCTTGCGATCGCGGGGCAGGAGACCTGGGCTGCGGCGCACAGTCAGTACGCCGCGCAGCCCACTGCGGACCGTCCCGATGGGGCGATCGTCGCGACCACTGCCCCGTCCCGGTGGGCCAGTGAACCGGTCCGCGTCCTGGACCTCACGCCCTGACTGCTCGGTGAACGCGAGGGCCGGGCCGGCTACTCGTGGCGCGCGAGGTCCTCGGGGTTGGGCTGGTACGCGTCGTGTGCCCGGCGGGGTGCGACCGCTGCGCGAGCCGGGCGCCGACCAGCGGTGACCGCCGCAGCACCGGCGGCCCGTGCCCGGCTCGCGTGGGCGGCCGAAGCCTGGTGTGCCCCGATGTCCCGGGGCACACCCAGTAGGTCAGCCGGTGACGGGTGCGGTGCTCTCTTCGGCGGCGATGCGGGCTTCGGCCTCGGCGGCGTCGGTGCCGGCGGCCCGCGCGCCGTAGCCGCGGTGGACGACCAGGAGCTGGCTGTGGGTGGCGTTGGGGTCCCGGTAGGCGGCCACGGCGGGTCCGGCGCCGCTGGTGTGACCGGGGAACATGGTGTCGGTGCTCCAGGTGCTGCCGTTGTAGGTGCTCCACCACAGGTTCTTGTCGCCGCTGCCGTGGCCGCGGTGAACAAGGTAGAGCTTGTCGTCGAGCACTGCCAGACCCGGGCCCTCCAGGCTGGAGTGGGCGGGGAGCCTGGTGTCGGCGGACCAGCTGGTGCCGTTGAACGTGGCGTGCCACAGGGCGGTGTCGCTGCCGCTGCCCCGGTGGACGAGGTGGAGCTTGCCGCCGAACTCGGCCGTCCGGCGGGGCTGTCGGTGATCCATAGGCGATGTGTCGGGGGCCGCTGGAACCGTGGGCGTCGAGCTGCCCTGCAGGGCAGCCGCAGCCGCCTTCAACAGCAAGGGAGCCCCCGCCGCCATGTCGTCCACGTCCTCCATCCTGCCCTGGGATGTTCAACGGCTGCCGCGTGCCGATGGCAGCGTCTTCCTGGTCACCGGCGGCAACGCCGGCATCGGGTACTTCGTCGCGGAGCAGTTGTCCGCAACCGGAGCCGCTGTCGTACTGGGCAGCCGGAATCCCGCGAAGGCCGAAGTCGCCACGGCCTCGATCCGCTCGCGTGTCCCTGGCGCGCGGGTGCGGGCCGTACGGCTGGACCTCGCCGACCTCTCGTCGCTCAGAACAGCGGTGGAATCACTGGATGTGGCATACCTCGACGCGGTGGTCCACAACGCCGGCGTCGCGCTAGACGACCCGCCGCGCCGGGAGACCGGGGACGGTCACGAGCTCATGTTCGGCACGAACCACCTCGGGCACTTCACGCTGACCCACTGGCTGATGCCGCTGCTGTCGGCCGCACCGGCGGCCCGCATCGTGACCATGGGCAGCTTCGCGGCGAAGTCCGAGCGGCTCGACCTCGACGACCTGCAGTCCCGGAAGGACTACCGGCCCAAGCGCACCTACGGACGCTCCAAGCTGGCGCAGATGTACTTCGGCCTCGAACTCGACCGCCGCCTGCGCGCCGTCGACAGCACGGTGGCAAGCGTGGTGGTCCATCCCGGCGGCGCGCTGGACTCCCTGACCCCGTCACGGCCGCCAGTCCATGTGCGGACCGCTGGTGCGCGGCTCTGCGGTGCACCAGCCGCCCTCCTCGTCCAGGGCAAGCACGCCGGCGCATGGCCCGCGATCCGAGCGGTGCTCGACCCGACCGTACGCGGAGGACAGCTGTGGGGACCGCGCGTCTTCAGCCTGCGCGGCAAGCCCCAACGTGAACCGGTGTGGAACCACCTCACCGACACCTCCGTCGCGGCGCGGTTGTGGGACGCAAGCTGTGACCTGACCGGCGTCGACCTCGGCACCATCCCCGGATAGCCCCAGATTCGCGCTGGCCAACAAGCGTGCTCAGGTTGGCCAACTGCGGCGGGGTCGGCGGCCGAATCGGATCAACCCGGACATCGCCCGTCTCGCTACTCATGGCCGGATCGTAGGTCTGCGGTGGGTGGGCCTGCGCCGCATCCACGCGCCGGCAATACGTAGTCACCGTCGTATCCGCCAGTAGCCAGCAGACGGCAACCCCACCGCACCGCAGCCAGCGCCGCATCCAACGCCTTGCTGCCCACCGGCCAGCGCACACGGCGCCCTCCCCCACGAACGGGCGACACTCGGAATCGCTTGCGGCCCTCGCCCAAGTTCTGGCAACCCGGGGCGGGAAGATCCAGGACATCGTCGTCGGTGACCTCCTGGAGCGGTGCTACGCGCCAGTCGCCTACAACCGCACCACCCGCGGAGTGCGCCTCGCCTATCTCTGGCTCCGCGAACGCGGCCAGTTCCCGTCCGATGCCCCCACGACCCTGTTGTTCACCACGCACCGCGCCGGACAGGTCACTCCGGCAGAGCTCGTGGACCGCTACGACTTGCAGTGCAAGCCCGTCCGTGACCTGCTCGTCGACTACCTCACCGAACGGCAGCCCACTCTGGACTACGCCACCCTCAAAGGCCTGGCAGCGACCCTCGCCGGCAACTTCTGGGCCGACCTCGAACAGCACCACCCCGGCATAGACGCCCTGCGGCTGTCTCCCGAGACCGCCACGGCCTGGAAGGGCCGCCTCGTGACGAAGACCGCCCGCAGGAGGCAATCCGACGGGACCGTAATCACGGTGACCGAGCCGCGGACCAGCGCGCCCACGGTCAAGATGACGGTGCGGGCGTTCTACCTCGACATCGGCGAGTGGGCCCTGAGCGAGCCCGAACGGTGGGGGCGGTGGGCCTCTCCTCCCCCGGTCGCTGAGGCCGAGTGCTCCGTCAAGAAGCTGGAGAGGCGACAGAAGTCCAAGTCCGACCGGCGCACCCGGGAACGGCTTCCCGTCCTGCCTGCCCTCGTCCGGGTCGCGATCCGCAGGCTGAAAGAGGCTACGACCAGGCTCGACGCCCTCAACACGGCACCTCCGGGGTCCACCTTCACGGTTCTCGGCGAGACCTTCACCGCCCCCAAGAGCAGTATCCGTCCCGACGGGCACCCGACAGCTGTCCGCGACGCCGGAGGCGACCGGCGTGACCTGGGTGCCGAGGAGCGGCAGGCTTTCTGGGCCTGGGCGACCATCGAGATCTTCCGTCACACCGGGATCCGCATCGAGGAGCTCCAGGAACTCAGCCACCACAGCATCATCAGCTACAGGCTGCCCAGCGGGGACGTCGTGCCCCTTCTCCAGATCGCGCCCTCGAAGACCGATCAGGAACGGCTCATCCTCATCAGCCCCGAGCTTGCCGACGTGCTCAGCGCGGTCATCTCACACGTCCGTGACCGCACGGGCCAGCCGAGTGCCGCTGATTCCCAGCTACGACCTGCACGAGAAGACCTGGAACGCGCCGATGCCCCCGCTCTTCCAGTGGAGCATCAGCCATGAGCGCAGGCCCGTCTCGGGGAGCATGATCCGCAAGGCCCTCGACGAAACGCTGCGAGCCTCCGGGATCACCGACAGCTCAGGACATCCGCTGCTCTTCCAGCCCCATGACTTCCGCACGATGTTCATCACCGAGGCGATCCTCAACGGTCTTCCGCCACACATCGCCCAGGTCATCGCCGGCCACAGCAACATCAACACCACGATGGGCTACGCGAAGGCTCGGGAATTGCATCAGACGGGCGCGAAGTCGCAGGTCACCTGTTCACGGCGACGGCCTGACGGACCCCAACGCTACTACGAACTGGCCT
>NZ_JBIURV010000051.1:0-42744 GCF_044741025.1 Streptomyces sp. NPDC088246 | reverse complement strand
ACGTTGTGTTGTGTTTGGGCCTGACGGCCCAACTCCGGCCTGACGGCCGGAAGGTGACGGAACGTCATGCCTGACGGCATGACTGTGGGTTGAGTTGATGTGGAGTTTGCCCCTGACGGGGCAAACGTTGTGTTGTGTTTGGGCCTGACGGCCCAACTCCGGCCTGACGGCCGGAAGGTGACGGAACGTCATGCCTGACGGCATGACTGTGGGTTGAGTCGGCTCCTTTCCCTGGCGGGAAGGTGGGGTGTGTCGGCGCCTGCCGGCGCCACTGATGTCGTACAGGTTTGTTGGGCAGAGGTTTGATTGGGTGTCCTCCCCTGTCGGGGAGGGGCGCTGCCGCTACTGCCGCAGCGGTGTGGGAATTGAGCTATGTGGTTGGTTGCCTGACGGCTTGAAAGGCTAGTAGTACGGCTAACGCGCGAGCGTCACGGTTCCATCGATCGAGTGTCGGCTTGGGTTTCATACCGGGGCTACGCCCCACGGTCGTGGAAACTATCGGTCTCCTGCCTCATCTTGGCGGATTCGTGTGCAGCGCCAGGGATTTGGCTCCAGCCTCCTGCCCTCTCGTTCCTCCTTCGAGCTGCCCTCGGTGACGTGTGGCCGAGGGCACTCTCTTCTTCCTCGAACAGGAGCATCCTCATGTCCCTTGTCCATCCTGAATCGACCGCCCGTGGCTCCTGTCCTCCCGCGCTCGCCGCTACGCGGCGTGCCACCTACGAGGGTCGGCCATCCGCTTCTCCCCGCCTCACCAGCCGGGGCCTCCATGTGGCCCATGAGCTGCCGGGTGTGGGAAGCACTGTGGGGGGCAGTGCTGCGCATCGACGATGGCCAGTGGGTTGTCGGCCTCTCCTCAAACCTGGACGCCGGTGATCACGAGCGGTCGCATGGGGGGTGTGCGGCGCTGGACCGCGCCTGCGCGGTCAACTCTGCTCGGTCACGCTGAGATTCTGAGGGACACAAGCGGACACTCATGAACTCAGTGACCGCCCATGCCACCGTCCTGGCTGCGACGTTGCCGCGCTATCTGCTGAGTCCCTTTCCCTCTTATCGGCGGTGCCGAAGACGTAGACGTCTTTGTACGCGGAAAGAATGAGTCGTCCGTCGGGGGCGAACTCCAGGGCGTTGATCGCAACCTGATCGGGCACGGTGAACATGTCAACGGCGGGGCCAGGGGAAGTCAGCGGCCACACCTTGCCGTCCGTCTCCCAGACCATCACCTGTCCAACGCCATTGCCGGTCGCCAGCAGCAGGCGACCCTTGACGATCCGCCCCGCGAGCGTCTTGATCCCAGGCGCCTGCTCAGCGAGGACAATGTCCGTGAGACCGTCCCAGGCTCTGACGGTGCTGTCGTCGCATGCAATCAGGGCGACGGAACGCTCGCCGAGGCGGACGCAGGCCACTGCAGTCGCCGTCCAAGTGCCGCGCAAGATCCTGCCGGGGTCGTTCGTACCGAGACGCCACAGTCCTACGGTTCCGTCCGATCGGGCGGCGGCGACGTCCAGAGGGCCCCCTTGGGGCGCGCAGGCCAAGGCCGTCACCCGCCCTGCGGCTCTGGTCAGGTCGTGCAGCGAGGTGCCACTGATCATGTCCCATACCTGGAGGCAGTGCGCGTAGTCCACCGTCACCGCGACGGGACGGCCTTTGTGGTGACCGACCGCAACCGCCATGCCCCAGCGAGGTCGCTGCCGGTCCATTGTGGTGCCGCTCGTCAGGTCCCACACTTCTGCCGGCCGGTTAGCGGCCAAGGTCAGAGCGAGGGTACGACCGTCGACCGTAGCGGAGACGACTCCTGTGAACCCTGAGACCTCATCAGTAATGGGGGGCAGGGCGGGAGCCCCAGTGTCCATCCGCCAGATCCGTATGGTCGTGTCGCTGCCTGCTGTCACCACCACCGGCTGGTCCCGGTGACTTGCGCAGGCAGCGGCGACGATGGCCCGGCTGTGGCCATCGTTCGACGTCCCGGGCGGCGGGGTGAGGTCGCACACCTGCACGGATCCGTCGGACGTGCCAAGGACGGCAGTGGCGGCGCCGTCGCCGGAGACGTACGTGTGCAGTGAGGTGAACGACCGCTGCAGATGGGGAAGGCTCGAAGTCGTGGCGTCGGTCGGTTGCCGGGGCGCTGATGAGGCGACGAGACGGCGGCTCTCCAGATCGAGCATGTGCACTGAGCCGTCCACGCAGGCCAGGGCGGCGGTGGGTCGACCGCCCGGCGTGGTACAGGAGACGGCGGTCGCTGGGGACGGCAGGGCGAGCGCGCCCACTTCACGTGGCGCACGCAGACGTCGCAGAGACCAGATGCGAACAGCCTTTCGGTCAGCGGTGACGGCAACTGGAACCCCGTGCATGACAGCACAGCCGACTGCGTCCAGTGGCGGAAGGCGCGGATCGGCCGGGGAGGCCACGGTCTTCCCACGAGCCACGTCCCAGATGTGCAGGGAGCCGTGGTGGCCGCCGGCGACGATCACTTCCCGGCCCCGTCGCCCGACCTCGTTGGGTGCGTTAGGGTCCGCGTCCACGGTGACCGTCGCCAGGCCGCCGGGGCAGCCGTCCGGCAGGAGTAGCCGGTGCGGCAGTGGGGTCGCGTCTGCGAGATCCCACGCCTGCTGGGCGCCGTCCTGGGTGGCACTCACCGCGATCCTGCGGCCCCCCAGGTCGAGCGTGACGAGGTGTGTCACCGGCGAGGAATCTGCGGGGGCAGGATGGCCAGCTTCCCTTGTGCGTCCGGTGGTGAGGTCGTGGACGTGCACGGCACCGGTAGCGGTGCCAGTTATAAGGAGGTCGTGACCAGCGGAGGTAGTAGTGGTCAGCGAGGTGAAGGCTGTACTGCAGGCGGGGGCGGGCAGGTCGACCGGGCGCCCGGTCGCCATGGCCCAGGCACGGAGCTTTCCGCCATCGGTTGCAGCGACAATGTCTCGTCCCTCGACGCTGATGCGGCTGGCCGCGGTAATCGGTCCCAGGCCGTCAGCGAGACGTTGCACGGAGAGGGTGGAACGGGAGCTGCCAGCCGCTGCCCACAAGGGACGCCACCGGCCGGCCCGGCCCCCGATGTTCAGCTGGTCGAGCAGCGCGGTGTGCCGGTGCCGGGCGGCATCGCAGGCGAGGATGTGACGGCGGTCTTCCGGGCTCATCCGCTGGTGCAGGTCCAGATGGTCACGGTAGACGGCGGCGGACGACCGAGCTTCCTCCGTGCGCAGCCCGTGCAGCAGGGGGGCCAGCCCCGAGGGGTATGCATGGATCAGGAACTCGCCGTCTGTGACCAGTTCGTCGAGGCGTCCGGCTGCGGCGGCCTTGGCGGGCAGGTGACGCAGGACGTATGCGTCGGCCTCACGCCACGACAGGGCTCCGTCGGTCGCACGCGGGACCGTGCCCCGAAGCCGCCGGTACCAGCGGTCCTCGGCGTCCCGAGGTGCGTCGTGGCGGCGCAGGTCGTCGGCGAGTGCCTGGTGGTAGAGCCGGTAAACCGAGCGCCCGTCCTCGTCGAGGGTTTCGACGAGGTAGGGCCCGACGGCGTCGTTGCGCAGGAGGTCGAGGAGCCGCTCGGCGGTAGGTCCGGTCTGGTGCGGGTGGGGTGCCGCGAGAGCTGCCCAGATGTGTGGGAGGGGCATGCCCTGACCTTCGGCATACGCCAGAGGCAGCAGCAGCGACCTGACCTCCGCCGCCTCCGAGAAGGTGAGCTGCTGTGTGAGGGCCCAGCGGAAGGCACGGCCGATCGCGGTCGCGGGGCTGTCTGATGGATCGAGTGCGGGGAGGATGAGCGGCGAAGCGCTGTGGCCGATCGCGGCATTGGCCGTGGCACGGGCAACGAGACGAGCCACCAGATAGAGGGGATGAGCGGCTAGGGCGATCTCGCCGGCGGCGTGGGCGACGAAGGAGTCGGGCAGGTTCCTGCCGCTGTTGGGGCCGAGCGGCGCTCGCAGCAGGTGCTCGGAGTAGGTTACGAGGTCTTCGATATCGGTCCAGGTAGGTTCCGCGAGGTCCATGATTCGCACCTGCGGTGTCCTCCGCGCGATGGCGCTCACATTATGAGGCCTGGTGCCGATCAGGAGGCGCAGCCGGGGGAATGCGTCCGCCAGGTCGGCGAGGAAGCGGGCGATGCGGCGCTCTTCGTTGTGGGCGACGCCTGACTCGTCGAGCGCGTCGATGACGAAGGTGGCGAAGGAGCCCAGAGAGGCGAGACGTTCCCGTAGGCCGGGCACGGTCGGCTCCGGGGCTCCGACCGCGGCGGCGAGGGCGGCAACGATCTGGTCCAGGGTCAGGGCCCGCGCATGCAGGGCGACCGTGATGGCTCCGGTCGGTGGTTGCGTACCCGGTGCGACGGTGTCGGCGGGGATAGTGTCACGTGTGCCCTCGTCGGACAGAGCGACGAGTCGGCCAAGAACTGCTGACTTGCCTACGCCGGGCGGGCCGGTCACGACGAAGACGCGGGCGTCGTGGTCGTTCTGGCCCCGAAGCCAGCCGGCGAGCCGGCGCAGGGCGCGGGCTCGGCCTGTGAAGTAGTGGCCAATCTCCCTGGCCGTCTGCCGGCCAGTGCCCCGCGGGGAGAAATGCTCGCTCAGGTCGACGTAGCGGCGGCGCTGTTCAGCGATCTCGAAGGCGGAGGCGGCGCCTAGGCTGCGTACGAAGTGGCGCTGTTCGGCGACATCGAGATCGCGTCCGGCCAGGCGTAGTTCGGGTACGTAGTAGGGGTTGGGGAAGAACCCGGTCGCCGGGTCGCCTTGGATGGTGTCGTCGAACAGCTGCGCCCAGTCCGCCTTCTGGTCGACGTCGCGCCGCCGGAACTCAGCGTTGAGCGCGGCAACGAGTTCGGGTAGCGAGATGTGGCTGGCGTGATGGCCGAGCCGGGCCTCGTCAGTGAGGACGTGGGCGAGTGCAGCGCTGAACGCGCCGTCGTGTGCCTCCTCGGTGATCCGGGCGGCGCTGAGTACCCCGAAGGACTTCAGGAAGCGATGGTCTGCGCCTGGTGCGTGGGCGAGCGTGAGCTTGGCTCGTACAGCCTGGTCCATGGCGTCCACCGCGCCGCGGCCGGCATAGCAAGCGTCGAGGACGAGCAGCAAGCGTTGGACGCCCTTGAGGGCTGGGAGTTCCACGAGTTGGTGGGCGGCTAGCCCGCTGAGGCGGACCTCGGCCGGCCCCGGCTCGGAGTCGGAGCACATCAGGTAGTGGGCCGCGCCCTCCTCCTGGCCGTGGCCGCTGTAGTAGATGAGAAGCGTGTCGCCGTCCTGGAAGTCGTTGGTGAGCCAGCGCAGCAAAGGCCGCAGGACGTCGTCGGGGGCAGGGGGGTCCAGCTTTCCGTCGGGGAAGACGGGCACCGGTTCGTATCCGACGCCGGTGAGGGATCCGAGGATGCTCGGCAGGTCCTCGGCAACGCCGGGCAACGCGGGGAGTTCCTCGTGCGTGTAGTGCGCGGCGCCGAAGGCCAGCGCGTACCGTCTCGGCGTCGCCTCTCCCATTAGCCCGCCGCGAGCCCCTCGCCGATCGCCGCTCCGGACTCCCTGGCGGTCAGATGGCGCAGCAGGTCGTGGACCTTCCAGCCGTTGTCGACAGGCACGTCCCGAAGCGCGGGACGGCTGGCGCCGACGGCGGCCTCGGTAATCTGGCCCGCCGCGGTCGCGTGGCCGGTGGGGAGAGGGCTCGGGTGGCGAGGACTGAACAGGTCGGCCAGCTCCTTCACCGACGCAACCACATCGTGCCGGTCGGCGAGATTGGTCCAGCGTTCCAGGCCACCCGGCCACTGCCCGCGCCCTGCGGCCGGAGCCGGGCGCAGCCGGTCGAAAACGAGCGAGGGCATGCCGAGCGGAGAGCCCATAGTCACCAAGGTGCGGACAGGCCACTCAGGGTGCGTGCACAGGGTTTCGTACGCGATGACGGAGCCGAGCGAGTGGCCGACGAGCACGGTCGTGTCGGGGCCGATGCGGGCACCGACGGCCTCGGCGGCACGGGCCCGCACAGCGTCCTCGGTGAAGTAGCGGCGCACCTGCCGCAGGACACCCAGCAGGAACCGCTCAGCCACCGGCCCGGGCAGGAACGGCGAACGCAGCAGGGCGTTCATGGCGCGCTGGAGCGTGCGCGGGGTGGGGGCCTTCGTCGGGTCGGAATCCGCTTTCGTGGGGTCCGGTGCGGCAGCCGCCGCCCAGGCTTCGAGAAGGGCCTGCTCGTACGGGTCGGCGAGGTCGGCGGCGCTACGCGGCGCGGGCTGCGCGCCTTTGGTGCCGGGGGCGCGGAAGACGTCTCCGTAGAAAGCGACGTCGATGTCGTCCGGCGCCGGGGCGGGGCCACCGACGTCCCCGGCAGCAACGGCGATCTCTACTCCGTCGGCAAGTGCGGCGGCGATGGGATCCCGCAAAGACCGTCGCCCCAGGTACTCCTGCCCGACTCCGTGCACCACCACGACACGCGCCATGCTGCCCCCTCGATCATCTTTGGTCGATGACACCATGATCCCCCAAGCGCGTTGCGGGGAACGCCTTTTGAGCCATCGCGTAGATCGTGCTGACTGAACCGGTCCCGCAGTTGCGGTGTAGGCCTACTGCCGGAACTGGCTCTACGGAGGATGGCTCCTGCTGCACGGGATTGTCGCCCGGCTTCCAGCCCGATGACATGCCCGTGTCCCTCACTGGGGCCTGGGATGCTTGCCGGTGTCGGCTCATACAGTCACTACAACGTTGAAGGACCCAAACGTAGCTAAAGAGCGTGACCGAGGCGGTCGCCTCCTTCTCGCTCAACTGCACCATCGCCCGGATTATCGACCCGTCGGGAAGCCTGCCACCGGCCGTATCAAGTCCGGCTTCCTGAGCCACGACAAGGTCGGTTCGGCGATGACCCGCGCTGACATTGCTGCCTTCCTCGTCTCCCAGCTCACCGACACCCGCTACAGCCGGGTCATGCCCGCCATCAGCCACTGACCCCTCGGTCGCCCACCTCGGCCTGTCCGTCGGTGCAGCCACTGATGGAGAGCTCTTTCGCCTGGCAGGCGTGGAGAAGTACGTCCGGGAGGTTACCTCTGGTGAGTTCACCGTCTGCTGCAGTGTGCATAGGCCGAAGCCGTTCGGTGGTGCGGACGAGTAACGCGGCGAGCGCTGGCCGCTCTGCCGCATGCCGTCGCTTTGGTCGTGTGGTGGTGGGCCGCTGCGGCCCCGCGGAGCTGGATCCTCATTTTGGTCGTGTATTGGCGGTCCCCTCGACAGAGTCAACGCGTTGGTGAGAATGGAAGGCCACGTCACGCAATGGGGGCAGCGTGTCAGCGTATCTTCGGCTCGACGGCAGTTGGACTCGGGGCTGGTTGAGGTACCTGACAGCTGTGGGGGTCGGTGGCTCCGCCGTGGCTCTCGCAGCCACGTGGACGTCCGGTCCGCTGGCCACTGGCATCGGTGCGGCCGTCACGACCGTCTACACCCTTGTTACCGACCGCATGCGGCCGCAGCTTACCGACCCGAACAGTGCCGCACTCTTTCGGAATGCGTCGGGCAGCATTCCCAGGGTTGACCAGTTGGACCGTCCTGAACTGGCTGGTGTTCACCCCGCGGACGGACACCGTGATCACCGGTTGGCGCCGCCCTACGTGGAACGCGATGTCGAGCCCCTGCTGCGGCAGGCATTGGAGGAGGACGGTTTCGTACTCATCGTCGGTGAATCGACTGCTGGCAAGACCCGTCTGGCGTATGAGGTTGCGCGGTCCCGTTTTCCTCGCCATGCGTTCGTGCGTCCCATAGCAAGGACAGCACTCCCCCATGCCATTGAGGTTGCCCGGCACCGCCGCCGCGCTGTGCTGTGGCTGGACGATCTCGAGAACTATCTGGGTGCCGACGGGGTGACCGCGTCCGCGCTGGCCGAGCTACTTCAGGGCCGGCCCGGCCGTGTCGTGGTACTGGCGACGATGCGGTCGGAGGAATTCCGCCGCTACGACGCCCGGGAGGAGAGCAGGCTGACAGGGTCGGACCGGGACGCCTGGCGGGTTCAGCGGGAGGTGCTGCACATAGCGGTGAAGATCCGTCTGGAACGCCACTGGTCCATGGCAGAACAGCAGCGTGCTGCCGCACACCGGGGGGATCCGCGGATACGGCTGGCCCTGGACAGCTGCGACCGGTTCGGACTCGCAGAAGTGGTCGCAGCAGGGCCGGAGTTGTTGGCCGCGTGGGAGAACGCCTGGGCACCGGGAGCCAATCCGCGGGGCGCGGCCATTGTCGCGGCAGCCGTCGACTGCCGCCGGTCGGGACTACGGCGGCCGGCGAGCAGGCAGTGGCTCCAAGACCTCCATCTGCCCTATCTCGCTGAGCGTGGCGGGCCGGACCTGCAGCCCGAGCCTTTTGCCGAGGCGATGCAGTGGGCGTGCAAGGCCGCCTACGCCACGAGCGGACTCCTGATCGGGAACTACAGTCAGGGCTATGTCGCCTTCGACTACCTGCTGAACACCCCGAGACTGCCTCCGGTGCCGGACCATCTGTGGGAGGCGCTTCTGTCCCGTGTCGAGCCCGCTGATGCCTACGACATGGGGCTTCTCGCCCATCAGGCAAGTCAGCTGTCGCGGGCGACCACGGCACTCGAACGGGCCCGCGCAGGGGGCGTCTCGGGAGCGGATTTCTTGCTGGCAATAGCGGTCGGCGACCGCGGCCGGCCGCGCCAGGCGGTCAGGGAACTCGAAAGCATCGTTCGGCGCAGACAGGCCGAACTCGGCCCGCATCACCCCGATACGCTGGCTTCCTTCCACCAATGGGCGTTCTTCACAGGCGAAGCCGGCAATGCGCAGGCAGCCTCCACTGCATTTGGTGAACTGGTCATCGAGACCACCGCGGCCCTGGGCCCCGAACACGCCGACACGCTCGCCGCTCGGCACCAGCAGGCCTACTTCACCGGGGAAGCAGGCGACACCCATTCGGCCGTCCAGCAGCTGAGCGTCCTCCTGGAGGACCGGTTACGGCTGGAAGGGCCCGGCCACCCGCAAGTCCTCGCTGTCCGGCGGAGCCTTATCTGGTTCTCCGGCCTGAACGGCAATCTCGCAGATGCCGAACGGCAGCTGCAGCAGCTCCTAGCGGACGCCCAGCAAACCCTGGGGCCGGACGACCCTCACATACTCGCCATCCGCAGTACCCAGGCGAGCTTCGCCGCCCGGGCCGGCCGGACCCTCGAAGCGACCGCAGTGTTCACAGAGCTGGTGGTCGAACGAAGCCGCGTCCTCGGACACGACCACCCTCATACCATTCACACCCGCCTGCAACGAGCCCAGGGCCTGGTGACAGCGGGCCGCAGCGAGCAGGCAAGACAAGAGCTGACGCAGATCGTCGACGACGCGCAGCCTGTCCTCGAGCCCAGCCACCGACACCTCGTCCTCGCGCGCAGCATGCTCAACCAGCTGCAGCCGCAATGACGGACGGCAGTCCACGCGGACTCGCCAGATCTGGGGCTGGTGACTCACTGTACTTGCGGCCCTGCCCGCCTCATTCCCATGCCTGCAGTGAGGCGGACGGAAACCGTTGGGCCGGGGACAACAGCGGTTTCTCCGTGCTGATGGTCCTGGCCGTATAGCGCTGTTCTGACTGTGCCGCGTCGTCCTCAGGCTGCTGGAAGCCGCGGTGATGCGGTAAGGGGGTGGAGTGGAGCCCGGACCTTGGGTGGCGTGGCGTGGTGGTCTGCGGCCTGGACGCGGCCGGGTGCACGGGAGCACGGCTCTGCTAGGCCCTGTCCTGAGTTGTGATCAAGGTGTGGGGCGGAGACTGCGTATCCAGATCACCGCCCCGCGCAGGTGTAGGCCGGCGAGGTAGCTCTCGGGTGTCTTGTCGTAGCGGGTCGCGAGGCCGCGCCACGCCTGACGTTGATCGAAGCGCCGTCGTCCATACCCATCCGTTCCTGGTCACCGTGGGAGGAGCGTAGTGCCGGCCACTGACACTGAGGCGGTGGCCTTGGTAAGAAGGCGGGTATTCGGCGGGTCCTCAGCGGCTGGTGCCCGATGACTTCTGCGATGTGGTTCTCACGCGCTGTCCCGAGATGTCAACGCACGATGCGGAACGCCTGCGGGCGAAGGTAGACGAAGCGCTCGAGGGGCACCCCACGGAAGAGTGGACGGTGAGGTTCGCCGACGCGATCATCGACCACCAGTGCGAACCGTTCGCGAAGCCGTTCTTCGACCGGTCCGTCGCGCGCGGGCTGCGCGGGCTGCTCGCGGGTAGCGTCTGGGCGCGGAGGAAACTGCATCCCCGGGCCTCACCTGTGGCACATGGGGAAGATCGTTCGACTGAAGTCCCATGGAGTCCTCCGCCGAGAGCGACCGGCTTCCGCTTCAAGCTCTTTCACGGCCCCGGCCGGCCGGGGCCACTCCTGCTCCAGCACCGTCACCGTCACCGTCACCGAACTAGCGAAAGCCTCCCGTTCGGTTGGGCCCTATGACGACGAGTGTGTCGCTTGCAAGGAATCTATGGACAGGGCGCAGTAGCGCCTTTGAATCTCAGACGTCGGGGCGCAGTGGTGCCTTCGATTGTCTGTCCTGGGTGCTTCGCGCCGGCCTGGCCGACCCGAGCATGTCTGCAGAGGCGCGAGTGGTGGACGTCCATACGGCAGGAGCCACGCTGTGAACCACCCGCAGGCGACCATCGCGAGGCTTTCAGTCCTGGGCCGGCCGGACCGCGCCCCGAGCGGCGAGGGCGCTCGGAGGGCGGGAAGGGTCGGTCGTGCGACTTCCAAGAAATTCATTTGAACCATCCGAGGGCGCGGCGCCTTACCGGAGTGAAGGCAGTCAACAGACACTCCTGGAGCGGACATGGTCTTTGAAGGAATCCAAACAGCGCTGTCGGTCGCGGGCGGCACTCTGAGGGGGCGTACGGGCGGGCTGTGGCACACGATCACGGCTTGGCTTGGGGGGAGAAACGCCGCGAAGTTCGAACGTGAGCGGCGTACGACGCTGCTCACGGTTCCAACGGCTCTTCAGCAGGGCGGCAGGATCTATGATCAGCGGGCTGACGGCAGTGTTCTGGAGATCAGTGTTCCTGCCCCAGGGCATTCGGCTGGTGTCATCATGGGTGGGCTGGCCCGGGAGCGCCTCACCGCTGCGCCTCTGGCTCCTCCCGGTGTCCGGCAGGCCATCGGCCGTGGCACCGAGGAGCAGTGATTCATGTCTGTCTTTCCCCCTCCGCCACGGCATCTGGGCGGGCAGGCTCTGCAAGTTCCCGCGGGCACTCCGCTCCACAGGGTCCACCACGAAAGGCGCGCTTCGACCGCCTTCAATCCTCTGCTCGCGAGTCCCTTCTCGGGCGGGCGTTTCGACGCGACCCCTGAGGACCCCTACCCCTTCCTCTATGCAGCGTTCGCCCCTGCGGTGGCTCTCGCAGAGGCAGTGGTGCGCACCCTTCCCTTCAGCGAGAGTGGTGCACGCATAATCCCCCTGGCAGCAATTCACGGACGCCGCCTGTCCCAGTTGCGGACCACTGAGCCACTGGCTCTCCTTGACCTGACCAATGCCTTCGCTCTCGCGAGCGTGGGGGCGTCAAGTGAGCTCGTCATGTCCGACGGAGGTGCTCCCTCGCGGGCCTGGGCTGCGTTGCTTCGCCGGGACAACCCCTGGGCACAGGGGTTCGTGTGGCCTTCTCGATACGGTCACCCGGAGAACCTGGTTGTCCTGTTCGAGGACCGCTGCTCTTCCGGCCTCCTGGCCGAGGCCGAGTCCTCACCGCTCACGCCGTCGCTCACCAACAGCCTCCTGGAATCGTTCCGCTGTGCCGTCGGCATCCCGGATACACAAGAACCCCTCAGCGTGGCTCCGGAGAAGCCCCGCGACGTGGCCCCGGAAGTCGACGAGCCGCCGCCCCCGCATGCGGAAGTGGGAGATGATTTCGCCCTCTTCTTCAAGACGCACTTTCCATCCGTCTGCCGCATCCTCAACGCACGAGCAAATGACTGGGAGCTGGCGCAGGACGCTGCCAGCCATGCCTTCGAGATGGCCCTCCGCAGCTGGCCAGATCTCTGTGAACACCCCAATCCGGTGGGCTGGGTAGTTCTCACCGGTCGGCGCGTCGTCATCAAGGCACAGCGGATCCAGGCCAAGCGCTCGGCAGGGCCTCTGGGGCCTGCTGCCCTGGATGTGCCATGCGAGGACCTGAACCCGGCGACCGCGACGGTGGAGAAGGTGGCCGTCCACGCCGCCATAGGGAACCTGACCAGGGACAAGCGCGAGTGCTTCGTCATGCACTACGTCCTTCAGCACTCCGTGGCGTACATCGCAGATGTCTTGCAGATCCCACCCGGAACAGTGAAGAGCCGACTCAGTGCCGCACGTAGGGATCTTAAGGACGCGCTCGGTCACGATTTTCGCGAGGGAGGCACACGATGAGGCCCAACGCCGGAGCCCACATCGACGCATACGACTTCGACCGGGACATCTCAGAAGAGGATGTGCTCGTCCATCTCGCCAATCTCAGCCGTCGTGCCGCTACGCGTACGCCGATCCTCGACGATGACGACTACGAAGCAGCCATCGACGAAGCGGCCCACGAGATCGCCGGAGGCTAGCCCGGCGCTGGGAATACAGATCAGGCCTCCGTTGGCAGGTCGGCCCGCGGAGGCCTGGCGCCATGCCGTCCTTCTCGTCATCGCCCAGCCTCGGAATCGGGCTTGGCGGGATCTCCCGCGACCGTCCCGAAGCCGCATGATGCTATGGATTTACTGCCTGGCAGGCTCGATGACCTCGTGCGGATCGCGGAGCCAGACCTGCTGTCCCTGAACGGTCACGGTCAGCCCGAACTGTTCGGCATCCGGGTGCCCGAGTGCCGCGTACTCCAGCCAAGCCTGCTCGATCTCCTCCCACAAGAACCCTGGGCCGTACTGCCAGACGTCTTCCCCGGTGGATGCGGTGGCGGCGGCGCCGTCCTCGCGGCTCGCCCATACCTGTACACCGGCAGAGGTGTCCGTGTGTGTAAGGCGCATGCCGGGCAGTCGGCCCCGGCGTAGAGCGCGAACCCGAGGGAGAGACTCTGTGCCGGGTCCAGCCCTGCGCTGCGAGTGGTGTCTGCCGCCGGGTCGACCTGGTGGGGGCCGACTGTGCGGTGCGAGCGCATCGGCATGTACGAGGCGCCGCCGCGGAAGGTGCCGGCCGCGGTGCCGTCGTCCCGGACGTGGAGCTCGACCAGAGCGCCGGACCAGAAGTCCCGGGCCGGATCATGCCGAAGTCCAGCGATCCAGGGGCGGCACCGAGGTGCTCGTGCAGTCGTGTCCAGGAGCGGGCCATGCCCGGCAGCCTAGAGGCCGGCACCGACAGCACCGGTCGAGCGCAGAGGCCCGGGCTCCACTGGTACAACCAGCCGCTGGCACTCGGTAGCCTGCGGCACCGAGCCGCACTTGCTGAGACACCGGGCACCACCGACCTCGCAGTCGAAAGCGTCATCGCCACAGCCTGGGGCGTGGCTGGGCTGCGTTGAGCATCGTTCTCGGTACAGGTTGGTGTGGCCGGGGAGACGTGCTCATCGGGTGATGATCAGCCCGATGGCCATGCCCATCAGTGTCACGCCCCCCAGGGCGACGACCAACGGCTCGGCCCATGCCGGGTGGTGGTGCACGAGGTAGGCGAGGCCGACGAAGACAATGAGGCCGACCAGCACGAGCAGCAGGACAACGAGAAGCGTGAGCGTGGACACGAGGTGCTCTCCAACGGGTCAGGACCGTGCGGCCCACGCCCGGGATGATCCTGGGCGGTGTCGGCTGGTGCCGGTGTGGGCCGTTGCCCCAGACAGACGACGAAGCCCACCGTCTCGTTACACTCCGGCCCTCTTGAACTGGGCGGCCGTAGATCGTCTCGGGCTCCGCTCAAACTTCGTCACCCGGCGGTGTAACAACCGGGGACCGTGGCGCGTCCACTCCGTATGAGCGGGTCCGAGCGGGCTCCTCCTGCGTGCCCTTCGCGCAGCCGGACCGAGCAACAGATGACGGAGCCAGGGAGCTGTGAGCAATGGAGCGCCAGGGAGGCCCGATGAGTTCGCCGCTTTTTTTCGAGCTTCCTACAACAGGACCCTGCGCCGTCTGATGAGGAAGACAGGCGTTTCGCGGCCGGACGCCGAAGATGTTCTGTCCGTCGCCTACACGGAGACATCCCAGAAGTGGGACGAGATCGAGGATCCGGAGGGCTTCCTCTGGGACCGGGTCTGCAAGCGGTTCCTTGACCACCTACGCCGGGAGAAGAAGCGCGCTCAGGAACTCCTTTGCGACCCTTCAGAGCAGATGGCACATTTGCCGGCCCCGGCACGCGGAGAGCCGGAGAGCGGCGTAGGGCTCGCCCGGATGACCGAACTGATCGCCCAATTGTCGCCGGATGACCAGAAAGTCATCGTCATGGACGCGTGTGGAGAAAGTAGCCAGGACCAGGCCGTCGCGCTCCGTACGTCCCCGGGAGCGGTGCGGGTCCGGCTCAGCCGTGCGAAGAGGAAGCTGGACATCCTGGTGAAGAAGGACGCGGAGGAGCAGTGATGGGCGAGACCTTCATCAACTTCAGGGGCGACGATCAGCCTGGCGGCGTCGGCTACGGAAAAACAGTTGAGTCTGGCTTCCTCCTGTGGCAGCGCCTTCAGTCGGCAGACGACGGTGAAGCGTTTGCCGCGGCCGACGAGCTCGTCACGGACGACGAGCTGGAAGAGCGCCTCGCAGCGCTGGAAGAGGTGACGGTTCCGCCGCTTCCGGACGATATCGAGGGCCTGAGCGACAGCAGCCGGTTCCTGCGTGACGGCAACAACCGGGCCTCTGCCCGTGAGGGTCTGGACCCGGCCGACGTACGGCCCGCGGGTACTGGGATCCGACAGGGATACTTCGCAGCTCTCCCCCGCGAGTTCGCCCAGTTCCACGAGCGGCGGCAGGATTCGTGGGCCTGGTACGCCGAACTGGACCTGCGTGACCCCCACGCCGCGGTACGGGCGGCATTGAGTTCAGCCCAGGAGTTCATCGCCGGCACATCGTACGACGAGTTGCAGTGCCCGAAGGTCCGAACGGCTGCCCGCAGCGCCGGGCGGGCATCGAGTGATCACTCCTTCTGGGTAGTGCCCTGGCGGCAGGAAGAAGGACTACGCAGAAAGAACCGTGCCAAAAAGTGGCGCGAAGTCCCACAGTCGTGCAGTGCCTGGACGGAGCAGCGACCGTACCTCTTCGTGATCTTCGTTAGTCAACTCGCGGGATCAGAACCGGGTGAGACGGGGCCGGTGACGTCGTGGCTGGACTGCTCGGGTCCGTCGATGCGGGAAGTGCCCGCACCTGACGCCATCCGAGGGCACGGGGCGATCGTCGTGAGTTCGGGCTGCAATGTGGAGCGCGACCAAAGTATGGCTATCCGCATTGCAGCCATACAATTGCCTGCAAATCTGTACCCCGTAACTGCTCACAGCGAGGAGCTTCGTCGATCCTGGGAAGAAATGTGGCGTCCCGGGATACTGCAATTCGTGGAGCAGCTTGATTAGTCAAAGCTGAGGAAGCTTCACCGTGCCTGGCAGGCGCGGCTCCTTGCCATATGTTCGGCGACACAGTGCGAGCGAGCAACGAGGAGTGGCTGGGGCCGCCGGGTAAGAACATCTAACGAAATGAGTGGCGGGGAACGTTAGGCTCGGTGGTCATGAGTCAAAGTGGTTCGCAAGCGGCAGCATTCTTCCGAGACGTCCGCCAGAGCCGAGTGGTCTGGCTTGTCCGGGACGACGACGGAAGCCCAACTTCCCTCTCCGCGGACGGCACGCGAAGTCTTCCCTTCTGGTCGACCTCGCCCCGCGCCCAGAGGGCAGCGAAGATCTGGGGGCGTGGGCTCCGCATTGAGTCCATGCCCTTGGACACCTGGTGCGCTCGTGTACTGCCCGATGCCGCCCGAGATGGACTCGTGATCGGCATCAACTGGAGCGGGCCGCGCCTGGTCGGCTGGAGCTTCACCCCCAAGGAAGTTCTTAACCGGCTAGCGGCGGCTAACTAGCCCACGGTATCGGTCCGCAGAGCGCGCAGTCGACGCCAGCAGATGAGTGCGCATCCGAGGGTGAGGAAGGCTTCGTGGATGTCGTCGCGGATCTCCCAGCGGATCCGCAGTCGGCGGAACCAGTGCAGGTGGGCGAACGCGCGCTCTACAACCCAGCGTTGCTTGCCCAGGCCGGTGCCGTGCTCGATGCCGCGGCGGGCGATTAGCGGCTTCACGCCGAGGCCCCAGACGAGACGGCGGCACTTGTCATGGTCGTAGCCGCGATCACCCAGCACCACGTCGGGGCGGCAACGGGGCCGGCCCCGCTTGCCCCGTACGGGCGGCACGGCCTGGAGCAGTGGGATCAGCTGGGTGACGTCGTTGCGGTTGCCGCCGGTCAAGGTGGCGGCGAGCGGGATGCCGGTGGCATCGGTGATCAGATGGTGCTTGCTGCCCGCTCTGCCCCGGTCAACAGGGCTTCGTCCGGTCTTGTGGCCCCTTTTAACGCCCGGATATGGGAGCCGTCGACCGCCGCCCGGGAGAAGTCCAGGGCGTTCGCCCTGCGGAGCCTGACGAGGAGGGCCTCGTGCAGCCGGGGCCACACACCGGCCTCGGTCCACTCGGCCAGCCGCCGCCAACAGGTCATGCCCGAGCCGAAGCCGAGCTCCTGCGGCAGATGTTCCCAGGCGATCCCGGTGTGCAGCACGAACAGGATGCCCTGGAACACAAGCCGGTCCGGATGCCGCTTGCGCCCCGGGTGCCGGGTCCGACGCTCGACCTTGGGCAACAGCGGCTCGATCACCGCCCACAACTCGTCATCGACCTCCCACGGCTTCGGCCGAGCCACCCCACACCCCCGGATCACCAGTCCCGGAATGATCCAACCACCTCGAAGATCATTTCGTTAGGAGTTCTTAGCGAACCACGGACCGATCCTGACGTTCTCGCCGTCCACGGTGATCGTCTCCCGAGCGGTCGGAGCACTACGTTCGCGTTAAAGGAAGCGCTTGAGGAGTTGGGCGGTTGGCAAGAGCCAGCAGATGAGTGGGGCGGGTGATCCCCACGAAGAGCAGCTGAGCCGCTTTGCGCAGGGTGGGCGAGACATCGGCCACGTCTTTCGACTGCGCCACCAGTGCGAGTGTCTCGTACACGTCGTACTTGCGTCCGCGGCTGTCGAGGCATTCGAGGCATTCGAGGATGAGGGTTGCTGCGTGCGTCTCGTCCTTGGCGCGCTGGATGGAGGTGGCCACCGACATCATCGGGGCTGCAGCGTCCATGGCTGGTTCTGCTGGCGGGGCGGGCCGTGGGATGTGGCGCAGGAGGTCGTCAAGGCGGCGCGAAGAGGCGGGCGGAACCTCTGCGAGCTGCGGCACTACCTCTCGCAGGCGCTCCGTCAGAGCATTCCATTCTGCCGGGTCGTCAATGTCGACTCTGAGCAGGTCGTGCAAAAGGATACGCATCCGCAGACCAGTCGATGTGGCGCCGCGTTCGATGCGCTGAATTGCCGGCAGGGCGCCGCCTGCACTTTGCCGGAATGCTCTGCGCACGGCGTCCCACGTCTGGACGGTTGCGGTGCGCCGGCCGCCGGCCGCCAGCCGCCAGGTGGGTACGGGCTGCGCGCACGGTTGTGATCAGTTCAGGGGTGGCTTGTGCGACGGATGGAGAGGTGAAGGTGGGCAGGTAGCAGGTGAGCGACTGTGGGAATGCCTTTAGCTGTTCCTGGGATCAGTCGTGATGCCAGGACGCGTGGTGGCGCTGTGGCCAGTAGATGGTCGGGGACGGTTTCGCGGGCCAGGCGTTCGAAGGCGGGCACGACTCCGGGGACGCAGTCGTCGTCGAAGAGCAGCAGTGCGACGGCTCCCTGGGGGCCGGCGAAGGGGCCAATCCTGACGTGTTCGCCGTCGACGGTGATCGTCTCGCGGGCTGTAGGCGCGCGGCGTTCGGGAAGTGTCTAAGTCAATGACGAGATCTACTGGTCAAGCGTCGGAATTCGGACGTGCTTGGCTGTTCGGAAGCGGACCCGGAGCGCTACTGGAAGACTTGCTGCGTCAGTCAGCCGGTCGGTTCGGGGGATGTGGAGCTGTGGCACAGCAGCGCAAGGGGTACTACCGGGCAGCTCACTATGTGAAGCCATCCTCGGCCTCGAGCCGGTGGAAGAAGCCGTCCGCGGGCGTGATCCTGGTGCTCTGCATCGTGGCCATCGCCGGGTGGAACACCCTGGTCGGGAACGACTCCGACGACACACAGAAAGCCCCTCAGCCCCGCCCGTCGGGAGTTTCGGCTTCGGCTGATCCTGGTCAGTGACCGCGGCCGCGCCAGAAACCAGAGAGCCGCTGCCGTGCCTTTCCGGGTGCAGCGTTGTCTTCGGCGGGCGCTTTGGCACGCGTCTCCTGGGTTGTGGCCGGGTTGCGGCGCAGTTCCTGCCAGGCGCTGTGCCATTGCCGGATCTGGTCGTCGGGTACGCCGCAGGCGGACAGGTAAGCGGCTGTGGTGGTCCAGGTGGCGGGGAGCGTGTCGCGGTTGACCAGTCTGCTGACGGTGCCTGTGGAGATGTGTCCGGCTGAGCGGCGGCTGACCTCCTGCTGGGTTAGCCCGCTTGCCTCTCGCACGCCCGCGAGGCTTGTGAAGAAGCCCGTGACGGTGCGGATCGAGGTTGGGTCGGGCCATAGGCGGTGGTCGGGCTCGGGGCCGGCTGCCGCAGGGACCGGGGCGGCGGGAAGGTCTGCGTGGTTTCGCGCGAGCGCTACCCGGGCGCCGCTGTTGCGGTTCCTGGCCTGAGGAACAGGATGTCCCCGAGCTTCCAGGGTCAGGCGCAGGTGGTGGTAGACGGTCTCCAAGTCGAGCAGCGGCGGGCCGCCGGGGATGCCGTGGCGCAGCGTGTCGAGCAGTGCACTGGTGAAGGCTGTGTGGGTGTCGCCGATTGGTGCCAGGGCAGTGCGGGTCTCGGCGGAGGCTGCGAGGAGGAAGGTGCCTTCGACTGCGGCATGGTCGGCGAGTCCTTGGGATCCGCTCATCCTGCCGAGGGCGAGGCCGCTATAGCAGCAGTCGAGGAGGACGATGTGCCGCTGTGCCCGGGAGTTCAGGAGGATCTGGCGCAGCCAGTCGTAGTTCAGGCTGGTCTCGATCCGGTCCGGCTGCGTGTGCGGCATGGCCAGAGCGAGCGTGTCGTGGGGGTCGATGAGGCCGTGGCCGGCGTAGTAGACGAGCAGCGTGTCGGTGGCCTCGGCAGCCGCCTGGCGCAGCGGGTCCATCACCGTGGCCGGGGCGGGCGGGTTCTCGACGACGGTCACGTGCGAGGCGGGCATGCGCAGGGACAGCGGGCCGGTCAGGAGGCTGGCGAGGGCGGTCAGGTTGTTCGAGACGGCCGGCAGCTGCTCCAGGTGCTCGTAGCGGCTCGTGCCGATCAGGACCGCCCGTGAGGCCCCCGGGTCGGGCAGGACACTCACGCGTCCCGGTCCTCGTCCGCGGCGGTGTCCAGCGCTCGGGTAGCCCGCTCGATCTCCTCGGGCGAGCAGTCGCTGAGGACGATGACCGTGTCACCACGGCGGATCTCCACCTGCGGCCGCTGCGGCCGGGTCTGCCGCCACGCCACCAGCGCCAGCACGAACGATGCCGCGCTCCACCCGTTCCCCGTCACCAACTGCAGCACGTCGAGTGCCGTGCCCATCTCCCCCGGCCGCGGCGTACTCCCCTGCACCTCGGTCACAGCGGACCTGCGCACATCCGGATCCGACCGCAGCCAGCCCTGCAACGAACGCAGCTCCCCCGCACCCGACTCCAAGTGCACCTCTAACCGCATCCAGGCCTCCCTGCCTACGAGCAGAGCCGTCACGTTGACGACCGCCGATGGCTATCGTCCTCTATCAGCACGGCACTTCGCGGCACACTCCGCAAGATCGCGTGCCAAGCACGCCGACACCGCGAAGGCTCCCAACCAGCATTTCCTGCAGCCACCAGGAAAGAAACCGTGAACAGGCCCCCTCCACGCCCGCCCTGCCCTCGTGATGCACGCCAGAGGCGTCCACGTGACTGTCTTCGGCATCGACCCCGTCCGCCCCGCCAGGCCTTCTCGCAGGGCCTCGCCGTCGCTCCCAGCGCGAGCACGCTGACCGGGGCTGTCCTCCAGCGAGCGCCCCACGGCACGCACCGGGGGCGGGCTGCAGATCAGCGGCCTGCCCGGTCGATGTGCGATGGGCTCCCGGGCGGGCTCCGCTTTCCATGCTGCCCCGAGCCCTCCCGTTTCGCGGTGGCAGCGCGGCGGGGCGGGGCGGGGCCTGTCGGCGTACACGTCGAAGTGCCCAGGAAGGCACACGCGAACATGCTCACCGCGTCGCACACCATGACAATCCAGGGCCCCGCCTTGGTCGGCGAAGCCAGGCCTGCCGTCCTACGCCTCCGGCGGTGTGGCTGGCGCGTGAAGGTCGACAACGCGGGCAAGAGCGGCTGTGACGGCAGCGCAGTAGCCAGGCAGGTGCCTGGAGGCCCAATCGGCCGCCAGCGCTAGGAAGTCGGCCAGGTCGCGCTCGGCACCGGCGAGCAGGTTGCGGAGCTCGGCGACGGACAGCTCGATCACCGGACTGTCGCTCTGCTCGGCGTTGACAGTGAGCCGGACGGTGTCGCCGAAGTGCTCCGCAACCGGTGACACGGGGTCGTGGCCGAAACCGAGCAGGCTGCCGTCGTCGATGAACTGGTGCCAGTCGCGCCAGTCCTCCAGTCCATCACAGCAGCCAGGCAGGAAGGTGACGCCTGTGGAGTTGTCGGTGACCCGCAGGCCGCCGGCGGCGAAGAGGTTGTCGAACGTCAGCAGTCCGTGAAGGAACGAATCAAGTGCGTCGGCCGGACGAGGCGGGCGGTTGCCGTCGGGGTCGATGTCATTGCAGCTGGCGATGCGCATCACCGCCGACCCGACCTCAGCGGGTGAGAGCTCACCGCTGAGAGGCAGAAAGCCAAACGACTCGACCTCGGAGACAGGCCAGAGGTCGAAGCCGTCAGGTGCGTATATCTCCAAGACGGGCTGCATCACGATCACCCGGCGAAGTGTTCCGCATCCCCCGCCCGTGTCGCCTCCCGATAAGTAACTGCCCGGTCAGGCGTCGATAGGCAGGAGCTGGACCAAGCCGACCCGGTTCTCCTCATCCGCCTCGGTGTGGACGGCGCGGACCCTCCAACGGCCCGTGGGCAGCGGGATTGGTGCCTGAGCGGGCATCCCACCACCGGGATACTCAACGGTCAACTCGGCTCCCGCCTCTGTGGAGTCCATGAGCACGGCCGGGCCGTCCGACACCCATACGCCGCACTCCTCCCACTTGGTGGCGGGGTCCGCAAGGACAGCCTCGGCGGCTGCCTTCAGCCCGTCCTCTGAGATCCCCGGTGGTCACCGGACGGTGGCCGATTCGCGCTCTGTCCGGCACTTGCTGCCAGGTGGTGGGCTGGGCGTTGTGTCGGGGATCATCGCGGCGGCTATCGCCGTCATCGGAACGCTGCTTGGTGCCGTTGTCGCGCACCGCTACCAGGAGAAAACCGGAGCCCGCGCCGACCGCGAGCGAAGCCACCAGCGTCTCCTGGACGCGTGTGCTGACTTCATTGCCTTGGCGGAGGATTATCGACGGGCACAGTATGACCGGTGGACAAGCCATCATGCGGTCCCCGAATCCGAGGCGACCCTCGCAACCCGGGCCGAGTCGTACCGGCTCTACGTTGAGGTCCGCAGCAGCGCCTTCCGGCTCCGCCTCGTCGCCCTCGGCCCGCAGGCGCAGCGCCTCGGCGAGCAGGCTGCTGAGGTCCAGGCGAAGACCCGAGAGATCTTCTTCGCTGCTGATAAGGCCGACATGCTCGCCCGAGGTGAAGTAGCGGAGCAGGCCTGTGATGCCTTCGTGGCCCGCGCCAGAGAGGTGCTTCGTGGGACGGCCGGGCATTCCTGAAGCGGCGAAGTGAGAAATGCTTCTCCGTAGCCGGACCGGAATCCGCGCTGCCTCGTCCGCTGGCTGGCTCTTCCCCGAGGCAAAGACAGCGGATGGCCCCGCTGGAGACCTGCGGGGCCAGGTTGAGGGTGTTGGGGCCAACGGGTCGAGCAGTGAGGTGCACAGCTCGGTCCAGGGCTGGCAGCAGGTCCGGCCGCCATCCGGTGCGCGGGATGTCGTAGCTCGTCCCGTTGCTCGCCAGTGCCGACTCCTCGTGGCTGGACGTCAGCAACGTTGCAGCGCAACGGTCCAGCAACGAGCAGGTCCGCCACGGCCTTGATCAGCCAGAACGCCCATGGCCGGGTCGGACGGAGCGGTGGCAACAGGAAGCGCTGTTGCTTCTGTTCCCTGTTTACAGGCTGCAACGGTTCCCAGGTCCGTCATCCTGTGATTCCCCTCTTGCAATCCGCTGGATGGGTGATAAGTCCCGTTGCTGTGCGGCGGGTTGGATGAATGGAGGTCTTGGTGGACCGGCCGCTGCTGTCGCTGAGAACGACCCTGGTGTTCCTGCTCGCATTACTCGCCGGCGTGACGGCGGGCGGGCTGACCGCACTCGCGGGTGAAGGCACGCCTCGCGGCCTGCTCGCGGGCCTTGCCGCCACAGGACTGGCGGTTCCCTTCTTCAACCGCCTCATCGACACCGAGAGCAGCGGGAGCCAGCAACGCGAGCACGCGGGTGCCGACGGCGGGGAGGGGGAGGGAAATGGGTGACCTGCGACCGTTGGGGGACGATCTCACGGATGCTTCCCGCGCTCTCGCCCAGGCCCTGCGGGAGCTGTTCGAGGGGATGGAGGTGTCTGTGCGCCGGTACGCGGCCCGGCGCCAGCGTGATCCGGGGACGTTCTCGCGCTACCTGAACGGCACCCGTTTACCCCCGTGGCAGGTGATCACGGACCTTTTCACGGATCTCGCCGAGCACCGTGGAACCGCAGTCACCACCGAGGCCATCGAGTTCGTACGCGGGCTGTATGGGTCTGCCGTCGACGCCGGGTCCTCTCCCAAACACGCGGTGGAGATCCTGGAGCAGCAGCTGGCCGACGCCGACCGGATCTCCCGGCGATCGAGCATCCGAGGCGACGTCCTGGGCGACGCTTTGCTGGACCGCACGCATCGCATCGCGGACCTGGAGGTACGCCTCAGTCAGCTGGAGGCCGACCGTAGTGCCGAGCGGAAGCGGGCGGACGAGCTCGCGGCAGCCCACCCCGACGTCTCCGGCCTCCTGCAAGAGCGCAACGCGCTGCAACTCGAAGTGGAGCGGCTGGGGTCGGAACTCCGCGAGGCACGGGCGCAGAGTGCCGCAGCCGAAGGCCGCTGCAATCTGCTCGAACGCCAGCTGGACGCCGTTGAGAAGTCCACAGCCTCACTGCCCGCCGTCACCGCACCCCAGGACATGCCCAAGATCCTCATCGTTGACGACCAGCCGGGCAACCTGCTCGCGATGACCGCGGTCCTGGCTACGCTCGATCAGGAACTCGTCACCGTCTCCTCCGGGCGAGAAGCGCTCAAAGCACTGCTCGATCATGACGACTTCGCAGTCATCATCATGGACGTACAGATGCCGGAAATGGACGGCTACGAGACATGCGCGCACATCAAGCGCCGCCCCCGGACCCGCGACGTCCCCATCATCTTCCTCACCGCGATGGGCGTGGACTCTGAACACTCCGCCCGCGGATACGCTGCCGGCGCCGTCGACTACATCAGCAAGCCCTTCGATCCCTGGGCCCTGCGCGCCAAAGTTGCCGTGTTCACCTCCATCTACCTGGAACGCCACACCCAACAGTGATCCCTGCACGATGGCGACCGGCATTCACGCCGCGGACCCGCTCTCTCGATCCCGGGCCGCGTGGGCGTGCGGGCGCAGATGCGCCGGGGGTATCCCGTACTTCGTGACAGCCAATGTTCTGGTCAGGTCGGGTCGCTACCGTCACGAGGTGACGCTACTGCTCGTGGACGACACGGGGAACAGAAGGACTGGCCGGCCGCAGCAGCCGGGGTGCTGTCCGCCCTGGAGGGGCAGCTGCCCGTGAGAGGAGTACAGCCGGGTGCTGTCCGCGTTCCACCCGCCCGTCGGACGCGGGTAGGGGTGCTCGCCGCAAGCACGGGGCACCGTTGGTTCGCCGGGCCGAAAGTGGTTCGAAATGTACGGCATGTTCGATCCCATGAAGGGCCCCATGAATCGTCAACGGATTCCGCTCCGAGAGCGTGCCGCCGGACCTGGCAGGACAGTTCCGACTCCACTGCTCTCCGGCACGTGGCAGCCGGAGGACAACTGGGCTGAACGGCACATACTCCTGGAAGCAGGGCGCGGGTCACCGGTGCGGGTGATGCCGGTATCGGAGGCGAACCGGCATCGGGCGACAGACGTCGGATGAGGGCATGGATCCCATCGACGAAGTGCACGTGTCCGAGCCCGGCCTCTGGACCAGGCGTCGGCGGCCGGTGCAAAGCGGTGAGGCCAAGTCAAGGCAGCGTCGCAACCAGCTCTCGGAGCGGCCCAGTCAACTCCGGGTGGTCTCCACGGGATGAGGATTGCAGAAGGTCGGCCGCCGTAATGAGCTGGGCGGTGCGGCCCGTCTCGGTGTCGAGGACGTCGGCGAACGCGGTGTGGATCCGGGCCGCGGTCGCAGGGACGAGAAGCGAGTAGGCATAGAGCAGGGCGGCGTCCCAGCCACGCGGCGCCAAGCCGAAACCCTCCCAGTCGAGGATCAACGCTCCCGTGGTGATGTTGGCAAGGTGCAGGTCGCCGTGGGCGCAGGTCCATTCGGTGATCTGCGGGGCCGGGCGAACGGTGAACTGCGGCACGGCGCGGTCGATCCATTCCTGCCGCACGGCGGCCCGGTCGGTGGCCGTGGCGGCGATGGTGTCGAGGTCCTCGCGCAGCCTCTTGAACCAGACGTCGGGGAGGTCGAGTTCGTGATGGAGGACGGGGCCGTCCGGGCAGAGGACCGGGTCGTCGACGCGGTCGAAGAGCTCAGCGCGGTAGGCGTAACCGTCGAGCGTGGCATCGCGGATCGCGTGCAGGGTCGGCTTCCGCACGGTCGGGAAGAGGTGGGCCGCGTGTTCCTGACCTTCCCAGTGCTTTCCGCCTTCCTTTCCGGCGGGCGCAGCCTGGAGGCGGAGCCAGCAGGCACCGTGCAGGCGGTGAGTGGCGTGGCGGCCGAGGGTGCGGCCCTGGTAGCCCCAGACGGCCGGCCCGGAGGCGGTGGCGCCGAGGGCGGCTGCCGCCCGGGTGTGGGCGGTGGCCATGCGCTCGGCGTCGGTGGGGTCAGGTGGCGGCGAGTACATCGAGGGCCTTCCGCAGGGTGTCGGTGGGAATAGGCGGCTGGTCAAGCGCGTCGAGTGCGGTCTGCCAGTGTTCCGCATCGGTGGTAGACAGCAGAATCTTGGTGACGCCGGGGCAGGAGGCGGCGGCCGTGAGGCACGCTGCTGGGGTGGTGGTGCCGGGTCGGATCAGGTTGGCGAGTTCGGCGTCGTCGTCGAGTCCTGCGAGGGTTCCTCCGTGGAGGGGTGCGGAGGCGTGGACGTGCCATCCGCGGTCGGCGGCTTGGGCAATCGGGCCTCGTCCGCGCAACGCCTGTCGCAGGGCGGTGTGCTCGACGAGGCTGACCGGCATTTGGACAGTGCGGAGGTGATGGTTCGGGGTGCCGGCGGCCTCGCGGGCGATCCCGTCCAGGTCCGTGACGGTGAACAGGGCGTCTTTGAAGCCGGTCCAGGTGGCGACGCCGTACGTGCCGATCTGGCCGGATGCGGCCTGCTCCTCCAGGACCATGAAGGCGTCGCGGAGCTGTCCGTGCAGCCGCCCGAGGTCCGGGGCGCGCTCGGGGTTGTGCACGAAGACCGTGTCGAGGCGGTCGCGGCCGAGTTCGGCCCGGGCCCGCTCGGTCTGCCAGTGCACGTACGCAGCGGCGAGGCTGTGCCGGGCCTGGGCGGCGGGTGGGTCGATGACCCTGGCTTCGAGTGCTGCCTGGGCGGTTTCGGATGTCAGGAACCCCGCCTTGGTCGCCACCCGCAGTTGCGGGTGGGCCCGGAGGGCGGGGGCGAGGAGCCGGTGGGCCTGGCCATTCGTGTAGTTGGGGGCGGTGTCGATCCACGGTGCGGGGGCGGCGGCCGCGCGCTCGGCGGCGGCCGTCAGGTCTGCGGCCGGGATTCGGTGGGTGCCGAGCGCGAGCGTCGCAGTCACCGGCCGCTCCTGCTTCGGAGGGCGGCGATCTGTGCGGCGACGAGTTCCTGGACCACGGTGGCGACGTCGTCGGGTGGCAGTCCGGTGGTGTCGGCGAGCGCGCCGAGTGACGTCCATGTCGGGGCGGTGAGGAGGCTGTCGAGGAGAGGGGCGGCGGCGGGGTCGAGGTCGACCTCGACCCCTGCTCCAGTGAGCCGGACGAGGTGCTCGCCGTCGACGGTCACGTGCTGGGTGCGGGCGCGGGCGGTGGTGAGCCGCACCATGAGCTCCCGGTCCGCGGGTACGACGCCGAGGCAGGGCAGGGAGGGCCGCATGCGTCCGGGGTCCTCGGCGTCCCGGGCGGCCGCGTACGCATCGAGGAGGTCAGGCTCGTCGAAAAAGCCGTCGAGCTCTTTGCGGAGGGCGGCGAGGTAGTCGGCCTGCTCGTCGGGAGCGGCGTGGAGGGGAAGGTCTCCGCGGACGGTCGTACTGGCCCGGAGGCGGTCGGCGGCCCAGGTGATGAGGTCGGCGCCGGTGTGCGGGGTGAGGCCGCAGGTCAGGTGGAGGGAGTGGGTGCCCTGGTCAGCGGTGACGGCGTGCCACGTGCCGCGCGGCAGATAGAGCAGGTCTCCCGCGCAGAGGACGAGTTCGGCAATCGGGTCGCCGGTGGGCGGCTCGGGGGCGGTGACGTCCCGGTACATCGGCTTCTCGCGGGTGGGCCCGTAGATCCGCCACCGCTTGGCGCCTTGGATCTGCAGGACGATCACGTCGTGGTCGTCCCAGTGCGTGCCGAACCCTTCCCGGCCGGTCCAGGAGGCGTAGGCGTTGACCTGGATGTGGGTACGCAGGTGACGCTCCAGGGCAGCTGCGAGGTCACCGATCGGTTCGTGGAGTTCGTCGATCGCGTCGATGACGAGGGAGGCGCCTTCGGCGAGCTGCTCGTGCAGCTCGGCCGGGTGGATCCGCTGCCACACGGTTGCCCGGCGGGTGGTGACCGGGGTGGCGTAGCGGTGCTGGGGCAGGGCCTCGCCGTCGGCGGACAGCCGCAGCCGGGGCGGTTCCAGCCGGTGTGTCGCGATCAGGTCGTTGAGGGTGTCGAAGGAGGCCATGGCGGTCGGTTCCGTGAGGGTGCCGGGCAGGTGCAGGTAGTCGCGGCCCAGTGTCTGGGCCAGGAAGTCCTGGCCCAGACACTCCGCGATGAACGGGACGGTCATCGCCGTGGCTTCTCCTAGTCGTTGCCGTCGGAGCGGCCGGTGCCGCCGCCGTCCGACTCCGACAGGCCGGTGCCGCGGGCGCGGGCGGCCTGGATTGCCCTGCGGGCACGGACCAGGCCGCTGCCCTTCTCCTGGGGTGTGTTGGTGGGCTTCGGGGTCATGGTGGTTTCTCCTTCGTGTCGTACGGCCGGGTCCTTCCCGGTCGTATGTGCATCGCCACCGGGGCGGGCGCCCCGTGGTGGGCGGGGTCCCTGTACACGGGGGTGCAGGGAGCTGGGGCCGTGGGGGCTTGGGGGAACGAGCCGTCCACGGGGGTTCAGGGCGCGGCCGTGACCGCGGGGCGCTGGGCTTCCTCTGCGCGGTCGAGGGCCTGGTTGCAGGGCTTTGACGAGCCGGGCCCTGAACGAGTACGAGCCGGCCGCCGGGTGACTGGCGGTAGTCGAGGCGTCGTAGGGTTTCGCCGCAGGTGATCCGTCCGAGCATCGCCGCTGGGTGGGACGGGGAGAGGTCTGTGCATGCCGTGTTGACGTTCTCCAGGAGCAGACGTGCGTAGCCGGTGAGTTGGAGAGCGATCTGGTCGAGATCGGCCGGTGGCGGAGTGGTGCCATCACCCCGCCACCGGAGCACCGTTTCCACAAGGCACTCGTGAGGCTCCCGTCCAGTGGGGTCTCGGCGTCGAGGATGGCTTCTGGGTCGTGGACGACGCTGCCGTAGCGGGTCATCTCACACCGCCTGGTTCGCGGCGGTCGCAGGCGTACCGGGATCGGCGTCCTCCGGGAGATGCTGTCTCCGTCGAAGCGGGGAGGACTGGTTCGCCGTGCGATCGCGGGCGGCGGGGCTCACCGGTTCGTACACGTCTACGCCTCCAACTCGGTTGAGTGAACGGGACGTTCGGATACGGTGTGATCAGGCCGCATCACCGATCAAAGCCGTCGGCGGGCCCGGTCAGAAGACAGGGCATGGGGCCCTGGTGCACTGGCCCAGCTGACCCCATCGGGGCCATGGTGGAAGAGCCGTCAACGCCCAGCATATTGGGGCGGAGTTCGCGAGGAAGGGCAGGCGCATGGGTCAACGGCCGAGCGAGCTGACGCCCAGGGCCGGCCCGTGGCACCGGTGGGGTCATGAGCTGAGGGAGACCCGGACCGCGCGCCGACTTTCCCAGCAGGACCTGGCTGCGCTCGCGCTGATTGACCGATCTCACCTCGGACGCTTCGAGCGCGCCGAGCGGCCGGTCCCCCGTCACGTCGCCGTCGCCGTCGACCAGGTCCTCGACGCCTGCGGAACGTTGGTCCGTTTGTGGGAGTGGGCGGAAAGGGAAGCCCCCCAGTCCTGCGGTGACAGCACGCCCGGACAGCACGTGCGCAGGCTGTCCAGGGACTGGGCACGGAGCCATGGGGCCGATCCCGCCGCCGATGGGGCCAGCCCGCTGGCGGGTCTGGTCACGGACGTGTTCGAGCAGGCAGGCTCGGATGCCGGCGACACGGACACGGTCGTCGTCCCCTGTCGCATCCACGGAAGGATCCTCTTCGTGCCCGTGCCCCGCCGCGTCGTTCTCGCCTCCGGCCTCGCCGGACTCGCCGCGACCGCACTCCCGACCCCGACGGCGGCCGCCACCACCACCACCGTCGGCGACATGGGCTCCCCCGTCGAGCACTACACGCATCTGCGCCGAGTACTGATCCAGACCGACAACCTCATCGGGCCCCGTCATGTCCTGCCCGCGCTTGAGCAGCACCTTCCCCGTCTCTCCGTCCGCCGACGCGCCGCCCACAGCAGCGAAGCTGTACAGCTTCTCGCGCTCGAGACCCGCTACGAGGAGCTTGCCGGGTGGCTCGCGCAGGACATCGGCGACGAGCGCAGTGCCCACGGGCACACCGCCAAGGCACTGGACGCCTCCCACATCACCGGGGACAGCGACCTGACCGCGTGCATCCTCAGCAGGAAGGCCCAGCTCGCTGTCGACACCGGCCACCCCGCCGATGCCCTCGGGCTGGCGGCCGCCGCCCGGCGCACCGCCCGTTCCGGCAGCCGGCTAGAGGTCATCGCCGTCATGCACCAGGCGCACGCGCACGCCGTCCTCGGCGACGCCAACGAGTCCCTGCGCACATACGACACCGCGCTTGACCTGCTCGGACGCGCGGACGACGACGGCGTCTGGGGTTCCTGGCTCGATGAGGCGTACATCAGTACCGGCCGCGCCCGCTCCCTCGCCACGCTAGGCCAGTACGAGGAAGCCGCCGCCGGCTTCGACACCGCTATCACCGCTCTCCCCGCCGTCTACCGGCGGGACCGCGGCGTCTACCTCGCCCGCGCCGCCCGCGCACACGCAGGGACCGGCAACACAGCGCTCGCCGCCCGGATCGGTCTGCAAGCCGTCACGATCGCCGCCGAGACCGGTTCCGCGCGCATCGTCGGCCAGCTCGACCGTCTCGAGCAAGCGCTCGTCCCCGCGGCCCGCGAGGAGGGCGTGGCGCAGTTCCGTGCCGCGCTCGACCGGATCGTCCTGCACCCAGCCTGACCCCCGCCCGTCCCTGCCCCTTTCTCCGCCCTGTCCCTGGAGTCGCCCCCGTGTCCCGTCCGTACGTCCTGCTGTCCGCCGCCGTGTCGATCGACGGCTACCTAGACACCCGGCCGGGCGAGGACCGGCTCATCCTCTCCAACCCGGAGGACTTCGACCGCGTCGACTCCGTACGTGCGTCCGCCGACGCAATCCTCGTCGGCGCCGGCACTCTGCGCGCCGACAACCCCCGCCTCCTCGTCAACTCCGAGCAACGCCGCGCCGACCGGGTCGCGGCCGGCCTGCCCGAGTACCCGCTGAAGGTCACCATCACCGGCACCGGCGACCTCGACCCGGAGTGGAAGTTCTGGCACCACGGGGGCGAGAAGCTCGTCCTGGCCGTCAGCCAGGCGGCGGGCAACAAGGCACGCGCCAACCTTGGCGGCCTCGCCACGATCCAGGTCGTTCCCACCGACCACACCTGGCCCGTCATCCTGGACATCCTGGGCCAGGTCTACGGCATCCGCCGGCTCATGGTCGAGGGCGGCGGCACCATTCACACCCAGCTCCTGGAACGTGCCCTCGCGGACGAGCTGCAGCTCGTTATCGCCCCGCTCCTCGTCGGCCAGAGCGACGCCGTACGGATGCTCGGCCCCACCCACTATCTCGGCGGGCCCTCCGCCCGCCTCCGTCTCCTGGAGACCCGGCAGATCGGCGACGTGGTACTCCTCAGGTACGCACCCAAGGACATCAGCACGGAGCCCCGATGAACACCAGCCCTGTCCCCGCGGCCGGCAGCAGGCCCGGTCCCGGCCGCGAGCCCAACGCCGCGGACCGATACTGGCTCCAGCTCGCCTGCGAGCTCGCCATGTTGTGTCCGCCGTCAACGACCGCGTTCTCCGTGGGCGCGGTCATCGTCGCCGCCGACGGCACCGAACTCACCTGCGGATACTCCCGCGAGAACGACCCTCACGACCACGCGGAGGAAGGCGCGCTCGCCAAGCTCCCTGCCGACGACCCGCGACTCGGCTCAGCCACGGTCTACAGCTCACTCGAGCCGTGTGCAAAGCGCGCCTCACGGCCCCGGCCATGCGCACAGCTCATCCACGAGGCCGGGATCCGCCGCGTCGTCACCGCCTGGCGCGAACCCGACACCTTCGTCCCAGGAGCCAACGGCACCGAACTCCTCGAGAACGCAGGCGTCACCGTGATCGAACTTGTCGAGTACGCCGACGCCGCAAAGACTCCCAACCAGCACCTTCTGCAGCCACCAGGAAAGAAACCGTGAGCAGGCCCGGCCTTCCACGGCCCACCATCGTGGCCAGCTCCTGCACGCCAGAGGCGTCCACGTAACCGTCTTTGGTATTGCCCCCGTCCGCCCCGGCAGGCCTTCTCGCAGAGCCTCGCCGTCACTCCTGGCACGAGCACGCTGACCGGGGCCGTCCTCCAGAGAGCGCCCCACGGCACGCCCCGGGGACAACCTGCAGAACAGCGGCCCGCCCGGTCGACGTGCGAAGGGCTCCCGGGCGGGCTCCGCTTTCCATGCTGCCCCGATCCCTCCCGTTTCGCGGTGGCAGCGCGGCGGAGCGGGGCCGAATGAGCACGGAGCTGCTACACGGCGGGGTGGCACTGAACAACCATGCTGAGCACGGGCCTGCGTCCTGATCGGCTGTATCTCTGCGCCTGGCATTCTTGAGCGCATAGAGCGGACATTGGGTCGCTTCCTCCAGCGGCGGGGCAGGTGCCCTCGCCGCCACCGGATCGCGTGGGAGGTGGGATGCCCAGATCTCTCAGCGCGAGCTGGCGTTCAGGGGGGAAGTCGGTTCCACCGGCGTCGGACCCCTGTACGCCGATGACGACTACGAGCAGGTCGTGGCCCAGTTCAGCGAGCGGATACGGGAGTTGGGCGGCTGGGCCGCCACAGGGAGGAGCCCAAGTCGGGCGGGATCGTGTGGGGCTCGTAAAGTCATCGCTGCAGGTGAGCAGCTGTGTCCATGGTTGTCGGTGGTGGCTGGGACCCTGTCCGGATGATCGTGTCGCTGTTGTACCGTGCTGCTCGCACGATGCTGTCCATACCGGCTGTCCTGCTGCGCCGGGACACTGCCAAGGACGCCGAGTTGTTGGTGCTGAGGCATGAGAACACTGTCCTGCGCCGTCAGCTCAAGGGCCCGGTCCGCTACGAGTCGGCCGACCGGTTCTGGTTCTCCGCGCTGTCCTCGCTGATACCGCGGCGCCGCTGGGCCGGCGTCTTCCCCGTCACCCCCGGCACCGTGCTGGCCTGGCACCGCAAGCTGATCGCCAAGAAGTGGGACTACTCCGCCCGCCGCAGCCGTACCGGCCGACCCCCGACTGTGGCCGCGCTCAGGAAGCTGGTGCTGCGCCTGGCCGGCGAGAATCCCCGGTGGGGGCACCGAAGGATCCAGGGCGAACTGGCCCGGCTGGGCCATCCGATCGCACCGTCCACGGTCTGGGGGATCCTGAACGCCGCGGGCATCGACCCGGCTCCACGCCGGTCCGGCCCCAGCTGGCGCGAGTTCCTCACCACCCAAGCCCAAGGGATCATCGCGGCCGACTTCTTCCACGTGGACACCATGCTCGGAAAGCGCCTGTACGCCATAGCGTTCCTGGAACACAGCACCCGCCAACTGCACATCACCGGCGTCACCGCCCGCCCCACCCGGGCCTGGGCGACGCAGCAGGCCCGCAATCTCGCCGACCAACTCGACACGCGCATAAAGTCCCTGCGCTTCGTGCTGCGCGACCGCGACGCCAAGTACGACCAGTCCTTCGACGCCGTCTTCGAAGCCGAGGACATGGAGGTGCTGCTCAGCGCGCCACGGGCGCCTCGGATGAACGCGCACTGCGAGCGGGTGATCGGCACCGTCCGCCGCGAGGCGCTCGACCACCTCTTGCTCATGAATGAGGCCCACGCCCGGCAAGCCCTTGCCGACTTCGAACGGCACTACAACACGCATCGACCTCACCGGGCCCGAGATCAACGGCCCCCTCACGCCTCCAGGCAGCCAGCCACCGTCCACGGCCTCGACGGCCGCAGACTCCTGCGCACCCGCATCCTCGGCGGTGCTATCAACGAATACCGGTACGCCGCTTGACCTGCGCCGATGACTTTTCGAGCCCCACAGCCGGTGATCTGGTCCCAGATGGCTAAGCGGATGGTCATTTCGGCGCGGTGGTCGGGGGCGGTCATCAGGTGGCGGTGGGGTCGGAAGTGGGGTGAGATGCCGCTGAAGGCGGACAGGAACCGCTGGGCCGCGCCGACGCTGCGGAAGCCTTTCATCGCGCGTTCACGCCGGCGGGTGGGCTGGTGGCTGTTCTCGGCCCGGTTGTTCAGTCCCTTGTGGGAGCGGTGCTCGACGGAGGGCATGACCTCGCGGTGGGCGGCGCCGAAGGAGCGGAGCTTGGCGGTGACGACCACCCTCGGCACCGACCGGGTCTTCTTCACCAGGCGGCGGAAGAATCGTCGGGCGGCGGCCTTGTCCCGCCGGTTCTGCACGAGGATGTCGAGCACGTTGCCGTCCTGGTCGACGGCCCGCCACAAATACTTCTGCTCGCCGTTGATCTTGATGAAGACCTCGTCCAGGTGCTTCCCAATGCTGATGTCAAGCCGCCGTCGTCACTGGGGGTGTGACCTGGTAGCACCGTCGGTCACGAATCAGGGCCCACAGGACGTTGACGCGACGGCGTGCGAGCGCGAGGACGGCCTGGACGTGGCGTTTCCCCTCGGCGCGCTTGCGGTCGTAAAACTTCCGTGAGTTGGGGTCTCGTTGGACGCTGACCAGCGCGGAGATGTAGAAGACGCGCTGCAGGCGACGGTGGTATCTCGTCGGTCGGTGGTCGTTACCGCTGACCTGGCCGGAGTCGCGTGGGGCGGGGGCCGTGCCGGCGAAGGCCGCGAGCCGGTCGGCCGTGGGGAAGGCGTCCAGGCTGCCGCCGACGGCAACGAGGAACTCGGCACCGAGGATCGTGCCGATGCCGGGCAGGGACTGGATCACGTCGGCCAGTTCGTGTTCGCGAAACCGGCCCTCGATGAGTTTGTCGGTCTCGGTGATCTTCTCGTTGAGGGTCATCACCTCCTTGGCGAGGGTGTGCACCATCTTCGCGATGGCCTTCTCACCCACGACGGCGGTGTGCTGGCGCTCGGCGGCCTCAACCACCTTCTCGGCGAGGGCAGCAGCGTTGCAGACCTTGCGGTTGCGCAGCCAAGCGGTCAGCCGCCGGCTGCCCACGCGGCGGATCGCTGCCGGTGTCTGGTAACCGGTCAGCAGCACCAGCGGGCCGATGTTACCGAGGTCGAGGGCCCGTTCCAGGGCCGGGAACATGCTGTTCAACAGGGCCTTGAGCCGGTTGGTGGTGCGGGTGCGGTCGGCGACCAGATCGACGCGGCGGTCGGTCAGCAGCCGCAGCTCGAGTGTGGCTTCATCGCCGGGGCGGATCGGCTGGAGGTCGCGGCGCATCCGGGCCTGGTCGGCGATCACGCGGGCGTCACGGGCGTCCGTCTTGCCCTGGCCGCGGTAGCTGTCGGTGGCCCGGTTGACCGCGATACCGGGGATGTAGACGAGCTCCTGGCCATGGTTGACCAGCAGGGCGATCAGCAGGCCGGGCTCGCCGCCGGTCATGTCCAGCGCCCAGGTCGTCTTGCCACCGTCGGCGAGGTCCAGGACGTCACCGATCAGCTTCAGTAGTTCCGGCTCGTCGTTGGCCACCCGACGCGACAGCAGCGTGTCGCCCTCGCTGTCCAGGACCAGGCAGTGGTGGTGGGTCTTGCCGCAGTCGGTTCCCGCCCATATCCGGCTCATCGTGCTCCATTCGGTCGTACATGCCTTGCGTACCACGGACGACCTCGCCGGCATTGCTCTACACAGCGACTTGTTCGCACTTCCCAATCGGCGGCCGAGTCGTCGTGGGGAGCCGGGCGGCCAAGCACCTGAAGCCACGAACGGCAGCCACTTGTCAGCCACACCCAGCTCCCCTGGGTGTCCTCACCCTACGAACGGGAGGACCAACCCGTTCAAGAAGGTAGAGCCACTTGTCCCCGGGCCGGGGCCGGCGGCGGCGCAGTCCGTTCGGGTAGGCCTGGCCGAACTTGGCGCACCACCGCCGCACCGTCTCATACGAGACGATGACGCCGCGCTGGAGCATCAGCTCCTCGACCTCGCGGAAGCTGAGCGGGAAGCGGAAGTACAGCCACACACAGTGCGAGATCACCTCGACCGGGTACCGGTGCCCCCTGTACAACGGCGACGCACTCCCCACGGACGATCCCCCTCCAGCAGATCAACCCGAAGATCATCCCATCCGGTCAGCCAACGTGACAGCGCCCACATCTCCATTGCGCGGCTCTTGCGCTGGCGAAGGAGGCCCGATCGTGACGTTGGTCAGGCTGCGCTCCGGTGCAGTGCCGGCTTGTCCGGCCACCGGCACGGGGGCGTGGAATTGAGTCGGCGACGGTCGGCTCGCCAAAGGGCAACTCTGTTTCTGGATGCTGCTGCGGCACTGTCCCGCCCCTTTGCGCGGCAGGGCGCTATCAGCCCCCTTGCCCAGCTGGCGGTGGTCCCGCTCCTGCGTATCGTCGTGCGGCACCACCTCCGGCTCGCCGCCCTACACCAGAAGAGATCGACCCGGCGTCAACACGGCTTACGCAGGGGCCTGCTTGCCAACCAGTGGCGTTTCGCACCTTCACCATGGCGGTGTGGGTACGCGCGCCCACACTGTCTTGGTGCCAGCTGGGCTGAGCGACCATCCCCACGCTGTACTGAGTCGGGTGACGAGGAGCAGCCCGCGGCCGGTTTCGTCGAGCAGTTTGGGTGGCTGGCGTTGTGGGAGTGAGGGGCTGGGGTCGGTGACGGCGCAGACGACAGCGCCGTCTTTGCGGACGAGCCCCAGCCATGCTCTTCCCCGTGTGTGGCGGGTTGATGTTCGCAGTGCGTGCTGGATGGCGTTGGCGGCGAGTTCCCAGGCTACGGCGAGGATCTCGTCACGGCCTTGGCGTCCGGTCACGTCCCATTCGGACAGTGTTGCGTAGGTGAACTTCCGTACATGGGTGCGGGCGTCGAGGGTGTCTGTGAATGTGCTGGCGGCGAACCGTGCGGTGCTGACGCCGAGTGCCAAGCCCCAGTCCGGGGGGTGGGAAACGGCGAGGTTACCGATTTCGAGTGGGATCATTTCGGCCAGACCCGGCTGGATCCGGTCACTGCTTTCGCAGCAGTGTGTAACCGATGCTGGTGCGCGCACTGTTCATCCCCCGATAGGCGCTCAGTTGCTCGGAGCCCTCACGGCCTGCCGGTCGCTAGTATCCAGCCCACTCCCCTCTCGTGCAATTGCATGGACGGTTACTGCGCAAAAGAGAGATGGGGCACCCTTGCGACGGTCTTCAGGCCTCAGCAAGGGGATTGGAACAACAGGAGAGGGGCTATCCGTCATGGGCATCTTCCACAATGGGATTTCCGCTGATTCACTCGAAGGAGTGGACTGGAGGAAGAGTAGGCGCAGTGGGCCACAGGGGAACTGCGTAGAGTTGGCAGCGTTGCCTGATGGGGACATCGCCCTGCGCAATTCCCGTGATCCGCAGGGACCGGCGTTGATCTACTCACGTGAGGAGATTGATGCCTTCCTCGGTGGCGCCAAGGATGGCGAGTTCGACCTCCTCGGCACGTAAGAGGTCTGGCCGGTCGGGGGTGTTGCCCTCTCCTGCTGGCTTCCGCGTGGGATAATCCGAATTTAGTGACGTCCCGCAGGAGCCCGCATGTTGGCTGTCCCCAGTGATCAGTTCCCGCAACCCCCGCTCGGACGCTATTTGTCCCTGCGGGGGTTCAGTCCTACCGCGCTGAGTATGGCGCTGGGGTCGAGGCTGCGGGCCTTGCGTACGGCAGCCGGGGTGAGTGCGAAGGAAGCTGCCACGGAGATCCGCTGTTCCGAGGCCAAGATCAGCCGGCTCGAGCGGGGGCAGTCTCCTCCTCAGCCCGGCGATGTGAGCTGCCTGATGCGGCGTTACGGCGCGGTCGACGAGATCGAGGACGCGTGCGAGCTGGCCAGGAGGGCGAACGAGCCGGGCTGGTGGGAGGAATTCGGTTCGGTTGTCCCCCCGTGGTTCGACAAGTTTCTCGGTCTGCAGGAGGCTGCGGATTTGATCCGCACCTATGAAGTGCAGTTGGTGCCAGGGCTGTTGCAGACCGAGGAGTACGCCCGTGCGGTGACCATGAGCGGTGTGCCACTGGCCGGACCGGAAGAGGTCCGGGCCAGGGTCGGCCTGCGCACGCGCCGCCAGGAGTTGCTTCACCGGGAGTTCAGTCCGAAGTTGTGGGCGGTGGTTGACTGGCCGGTGCTGCACAGGCCTCTCGGTAGCTCAGGGCTGATGTGCCGCCAGCTGGAACACCTCATCGAGATGTCGCACTCACCCAACATCAAGCTCCAGGTGCTGCCGCCGGACTGTCTGGCCATCGGCACCCCGGTGACGTTGCTGCGGTTCGGGCTGCCGGACTTGCCGGACGTCGTCTACCTGGAGCATCCGACCGGGGCGAATTACATCGACAAGCCTGAGGACACAGCGCAGTACCGGTCCATGCTGGACCAGCTGTCCATGAAGGCGCTCTCGCCGGCTGAGACTCTTGTCGAGCTGAAGAAGACGGCTCTCAGTATCCGTTAGCCAGTCTTCTGACCGATTCCGCCGACCTCGTGCAGAGGTCCGGGAACAGGCCTGCCCTGCAGGTCGTCGGGCCGCCACAGGGACACGTCCGTCACGCCGGGCTTGAGCAGTTTCAAACCGTGGAAGAACGTTCCGGCCTCGGGGGCGGAACCCACGTTTCCCCATTGCCCGCCCGTCACCTCATGCATGACTGCATCGATCCGGCTCGCCAGTTCCGGTTCGTGGCTGGTGAGTTGACTGGCAACCAAGAAGCTCCCGACCGGCAGGGCATCGATCAGACGGGCCATGGTTCTCCGGCCGCCCGCCTTGTCGGGAAGGGTGTGCAGGAGGGATACGGCGAGTACGGCAACGGGCTTGGTGAGGTCGACCAAGCCGGTGATGTCGGGGTGCCTGAGGATCCCGGGCGCTTCCGTCAGGTCCCCATGGACCACCGCAGTGCCGGCCTCTTCCAATAACGCCCGCCCGTGGGCGACCACCATCGGGTCACGGTCCACGTAGACGAACTTGCTTGTGGGCCGCGCACGGCGGGCGGCCGTATGTGTGTTCTCCCACGACGGCAGTCCACACCCGAACTCGACGAACTGGTCGATTCCATGGGTGAGCGCCAGAGCCCGGACGGCTCGAAGCCGGAACTGGCGCTGGGCGCGGGCTAGGAGTTGGGTCTGCGGAGCCTGGTCCAGTAGGCGTCTGCACGCCTCCCGGTCGGCGGGGTAGTGGTCCTTGCCGCCAAGAAAGTAGTCGTACATGCGGGGAACGCTCGCCACGTTGAGATCGATTGCCTCCGACAGGAATCCGCGTCCTCGCACCATAAAAACTCTCACCCGTAGCTGTGCATCGTCTACCTGGTAACGAGCATGTCACGAGCACCTACGGTGGCGCGGGGGAAGTCGGATGCTGCGGCGGTCCACAGCTCAACTTCTACATGCCTTTGGCATATGTCGGTGGAGTCTGGTGGTCAGCGGAATACTGGTGTCGCGTCCAGGCGATGACGATCCTGGGTCTGCAGAATGTCGACGGCCTTCGCCAGCTCCAGGGCCACCTCGCTTTCTTTTATGCCCATCAACTCCGCTGCTTCGGCGCGGCTCAGGCAGAGCCGGTAGCGCAGGAGGACAAGATCGGCCTGCCCTTGGGGCAGTGCAAGGTGCGCAGCATCGCCGGGCCAGCGCCGGCGCCCCTGGCCTACGTCGTCCAGTGCCCACGCCACTTGGGCAGTGAGCATCTTCCACGCCATGCGAGCAGGCCGGTCGCTTGCGATCACGCTGGGCCAGACGACGACCAGTGCACTGAGCACCGACTCGACGATCTGCCGGGCTCGGTCGGCGTCAAGTGACCTTGCCTGTGCGTAGCTCAGGTAGCGCTCCTGGAAGCGCAGGCAGAACGCGGTGAATTCGACTGGCAGAGTGAGGGTCAGGGGCGGGCGGGGGTGGGTACCGAAGCCGTCGGCTGAGGCGGGAACCGGTGCGGGCCAGGTCAGCGGGCTCACTGCGGATCCTCGCAGTCGTACCGCACACCGTCATTGCGGATCGGTTCGGGGTCGCAGGCATTGAGGAAGGCGGTATAGACCGCTTCCCACAGGGGGCGGATGTCTGCGGGGCAGCCGCCGACTGCGGTGACGAAGCGGCCTGTCTTCTCCCACGTCGGAATGCGTCCGCCGTCCAGGATTCGCTCTGCAGTCTCGACGTCGATCTCGCCGCCGGACAGTTCACAGATTCGCTTGGCGTCGGGGCGGCCCGCCACGAGGTGCAGGCCCTGCAGCGCGGCGTACAGGCGGGCGTTGGACTCGAGGAGGTCCTGCGGCGTGGCGGCCATGCCGTTCGCGCTCTCCCACATCGCCCGCAGGGCCCTGGGGTCTTCGCCGAATACCTCGACCAGCTGGCACACCACAGGCCAGGAGGGGGTGCGCTGCACCGAGAGAATGCGCGAGACGTAGGAACGGGAGAGGTCGGTGGAGTCGGCGACCTCCTGGATACTCAGACCGCTGGCCTGATGCAGGTGGGCCAATGCTTGGGCAAGCTGACGGGCAGCCCGGCTCGTAGTAGCGAGAGCAGGTTCAGCCTCGCGTACGGCAGAGGCCGGTGTGGTCTGGGCCTGGCGGGCACGCTGGCGGTCCACGGACCTCTGCGCGATGCGGCGCATCACTTCACTCTCACCCCAACGGGTGCGGGCGGTGCTCTCGCTCACGCATGCCGCACGTGCGATTTCTTCCCAGCTGGTCCCTCTGCGGCGGGCGTCACGGGCGGCTGCCCCCATGTAGTACTCCGCCTCCTTCGTGACTGCCGCGGCACGGGGCAGCAGTTCCGCGACTCCTTGCCCCTCGTACTCCGCGTCAAGCAGGTCTGAGGCCAGGGTCAGTAGCTCTTCGGCAATCACCCGCGCCAGTGGCCGCCCGGCGTGAGCAGTCGCTGCGCCGGCAGAGCCCCGCCCGTCGCGGCCCTTCTGGGCCCGCTGCCTGCACGTGGTCGTGCAGTAGATCTTCTTGCGGCCGCGCCCGGTGCGCTGTTCGATGCCTTGTCCGCAGTACCGGCATTGCGAACTCTGTTCGGCCGTCCCGACCGTCATTTCTCCCACCCGCCTGATCGATCCGTTTTCTTTCCTGACTGCGCAATCCACACCCCCACCGAAAGAGGAATACACGCCTCCGGTCGGTGAGGAGTGCGGTCGGTCCCGCTGCCGGCGGTTGCCGCACCCCCACAACGGGGGGGGCGCGGCAACCGGACTTGGGTCAGGTCAGAGAAAGGCGCTGGTAGCGGAGGCAGGAACGGCGCGCGCCCATGAACAGGGCACCGATGAGTGCCGCTGCGGCGGGGTCCTGCCAGGACTCGGTGATCAGGACGACGGCGACGACAGGGACAGCGAGGAAGGCTCCCAGCTGGGCCGTGACATCCCAGGCGACAGCTGTGATGGTTTCGCCCGCCGTAAAGCGCGGAATGTTAGCGTCGGGACCTGCCGCGAGCTGGAAAATTCTCGCGGCAGCAATGAAGCGGTCGAGGTGCATGTCTTCCTTCTGTGGAGATGCGTACTCGGTCGTGGAACACGAGGGGCCCTGGAGTTGCTGGGTAGGCGCCTGGGGCCCACTCGCGTCACGGAACGCTACAGCCCCGCATCAGCCGTTATCCATTTGATCGGCTAAAAGTCGCAAATCCCCGGCACGGCGGGATAGAAAATACGGGGCGCCTCTGGCGCACACTCCATAGAAATCGATCATTCACCGACCATGGTCGCTCACGGTTGCCCATTCCTGACCGTTTCGGAAATCGTTTCGGTACCTCATGCAATTGTGCGGATACAGAGGCCACTTGCCGGAGCGAGTGACCAAGATCTCTCGCGGCACTCGGTGCCTACTCGGTAACGCATTCGCGGAACCCTGGCCTGCGGATTCACTACCCGACCGGCACTGCGTGTCTTCACGGACGGCTGTTTTTCATTTCCGCATTCAACCTGTTTGGCGCCTAGCACACATGCTTCGCAGCGCCGGGCGGTTGTGACGACCCAGTCACGCGGCCGTCATCGGCCTGAGGCGGGGCGCCGGCGCCCGGTTGATCAGCGAGGTGCCAGACGTGACGGGAAGCGCAGAGGTGCCGGAGCCGCTCCTTCGACACACGGTGAAGCTCTTACGCTCCGGCAGATGCGCCTCGGTACTCCGTCCGCAAGGAACTGAGCCGGACGCCGATGACCAGCACGTAAGCCGGCACTGTCACGTTGGCGGGCGGCGTGGGAGGATCCTCGAAGTTGGTCATGCTGGAGGGGGATCGTCCGTGGTGAGCGCGTTGCCGTCGTATAAGGGCGTCCGCCAGTAGGCGGTAGCAGGGCAGGCACGGTTCACCCGATCATGGAGTTCTCTACGCTTCATGATCACCGGGGGATCCGTGCCTGCCGTCCCATCATGCATTCTCGACCCGATCCGCGACCAGTTCCTCGCCCTGCTGCCCACTCGTGTGGAGCGTCATCCCTGGGGCTGCCACAACCCGCGGATCAGCGATGCGGTGGTCTTCGACCGCCTGGTCCAGGTCTTGGTCTTCGGCTGCGGCTACGAACGCGCCGCGGACGAGCACTGCTCGGCCACCACCTTGCGCCGTCGCCGCGACGAGTGGATCGCCACCGGTGTGATGGAGACCCTGCGACTGCTCGCGCTCGCCGCCTATGACCGCATGGTCGGCCTCGAACTCGAGCAGCTGTCCGCCGACGGCTGCATCACCAAGGCACCTTCGGGCGGTGACTGCGCCGGAAGGAGCCCGGTCGACCGGGCCAAACTCGGCTTGAAACGCTCGCAGTTGACCGACCGGTACAGCATACCGCTGGTCACTGAGCCGGCACCGGCCAACACTCGCGACCACACCCTGCTGCCCGCTACCCTCGACCGCTTCACCGCCCTGGAGACAGCCCTCGGGCCACTGCCCGAGCGTCCGCGCCTCACCCTGGACGCCGGCTACGACTACCGGATCGTCCACGACGACCTGGCCGACAGGAAGATCACCGCCCGGATCGCCGAGCGCGGGGCGAAAACCCCGATCCAGAGACGCTGGGTGGTAGAACGCACGAACTCCTGGATGAACAACTTCGGCAAGCTTCGCCGCTGCACCGAACGGCGAAAGGACGCCGTCGAGTTCTTCATCGCCATGGCCAGCGCCATCATCACTATCCGCTGCCTGATCCGACGCGCCTGGCCCCTCTACCGCTGGGACACCCGCCCTCGAAGCCCTCGCATCCGCTGACCTACTGGCGGACGCCCTTATTAGTCGAAAACCCATCTACCACCAGTTGTCGTAGGTGCCATTGGGCTTGGCACGGTATGGGTAGCGGCCGAGTTTCCGGCCGCGCCGCACTCGGCGCCCGCACAGCAGCACCACGGCGAAGATGCTCAAGAAGAGCAGTGCGACCCCGCTGCCGCCGAGTATCAGTGCTATCTCCATCGGCTGAGTGTATGAGACACAGGGACAGAGGGCAGCCGAAGGGCAGCCGAGATACAGCCCGATGGGGCAGCCAGCCCCCAAGTGGTGCCAAAACTCGGGGCTGGCGTGGGACGGGGGCGGGGTGCTAGGGGAAGCCCCCCAGCCCCGCCGCCCGCGATGTCCAGGGTGAAACCGCTCGTCACCGGACTCGTACGATCTCGCGGTGAAGATCTGGACGGAGCACCCTGCTAAGACCGACGTCGAAGCGGTCGTTCGCGGCTACTTCAGCCTGGTCCGGGCCGGGAGGATCCCTGAGGCCGAACAGCTCATCGATCACCACCCGGTCCGGCATGTGCTCAAGTCGCTGCTGACTGTAGGAGACGGTACTGACAATCACTCTGGCCTGCGGAGCTACAGCGCCCCGCCTCCCGCGCCTCGGCCAAACGCGGCGAACACCCGCCTCA
>NZ_JBIURV010000050.1:0-43632 GCF_044741025.1 Streptomyces sp. NPDC088246 | reverse complement strand
CCTCCTGGCCACCTGGACCGGCGCCTGCTCGATATGCGGCCAACCCGCACCAACCCCCGAACCCCACCACAGGACCTAACAAAGCCCTACTAGTAGTACTTCGTTAGGTTGATTTGATCTTGGATTTTGGGTCAGGCATGCTGCTCGTGTGGGCTTGGGGGAGATCGAGCAACTCCGGGGTGACTTGGCCGAGTTCGTGGCTGAGGTGTTCGGGTCGGTGCCGCGGAGGGATCAGCGGGCGAAGGGAGACTGCTATCTGCGTGGGCTGATGCTGGACGGCCGAAGGAAGTCGATCCAGTCGATGGCCGAGCGGCTGCCGGACGGCGATATGCAGGCCTTGCAGCAGTTCGTGAACCAGTCTCCGTGGGACCACGCCGCGGTGTTGCGGGCGGTGGCCGTCAAGACGGTTCCGGTCGTGGATCCCGAGGTCTGGGTGATCGATGACGTGTCGTTCCTTAAGGACGGCAAGATGTCGGTGGCGGTGGCCCGGCAGTGGTGCGGAGCGCTGGGCAAGCAGTCCAACTGCCAGGTCGCGGTCAGCCTGCACGCCGCGAGCGACACCGCCTCGGTGCCGATCTCGTGGCGGCTGTTCTTGCCGGCCGAGTGGCAGGACGACACCGCGCGTCGGGCCGGGGCAGGCGTGCCCGATGAGCTGGGACACCGGGAGAAGTGGCGTCTGGCCCTGGACCTGATCGACGAGGCGATCGGCTGGGGCTTGGAACCCAAGGTGATCGTCGCGGATGCCGGATATGGCCAGAACACTGCGTTCCGGCAGGCTCTGGCCGACCGCGGACTGGACTTCATCGTCGCGGTGAGAGCGGATGAATCCGCCCATCGGTACGACGCCGTGCCCACCGCACCGGCCTGGAGCGGGAACGGACGCAAGCCCGCCGCCCGCTACCGCACCACAGCGCTCCCGCTGAAGGACCTGGCCGCCGAGACGGGACGCACGGCTGGACGTCACTCGATACGGCGGACCTTGAGCTGGCGGCCTCCGAAACGGCGCGGGTACGCACCACCATCCGGGTGCCCAGGGACGCCGCCGCCGGGGAGCGATACGGCGTCATCTGGGCGCAGACGGGCACCCCCACGGACCGCTCGCACAATCTGACGATGCTGGGCCGGGTGGGCGTCCGTATGTACATCGACGTCGGTCCCGGTGGTGAGCCACCCTCGGACTTCAAGATCGAGCGGCTTTATCCGACCCGAGCCCGCGACGGGCGGGGGGAGGTTCGCGCCCGGATCCACAACACGGGGGGCCGTGCCCTGGACATCAGCGGGGCACTCTCCCTCTTCGACGGGCCGGGCGGACTGCGCGCTGGACCGTTCTCGGCCGCCAAGATGGGCACCACACTGGCTCCGGGCGACCTTGCGGAGGCGGTCGTCCCGCTGGACGCACGGCTGCCGGACGGCCCGTGGACCGCGGCGCTCACGCTCAAAAGCGGCTGGTCGAGCACACCACGCGCGCCACCGTCACCTTCCCGACGCCTCCCGGTAGCGCCGGAGCGGTCGCCGCGTCGGCCGCCCAGCAAGGGCACTTCCCCACCCCTGTGGTCGCCGGGCTTTCAGTACTCGTCCTCAGAGCTCTGTGCCTTCTGCTCTCCAAGTTCCTCCGGCGCCGCCGGTGACCACTCCGACCGAGCCCCGCCCCCGCAGCCGGCTGATCTGCTCCGTGGGCGACGCATGACGGTCGTCATCGAGCGCGTCACCGCTCCTTTTGCGCCGGCGCCATCCTCGCGGGCGCTGTGACCTCGGCGCACCACTCGCCCACCCACTGTGTTTGTCGACTCTCGTGTGCTCGCCGCGATCACCGCCGTGTCGTATTCGCGAGCCCACTTGCGGAAGCATAAAGTGATATTCATGTCGCGATGAGTATCTACGGCTTGTTATCGACGGTTTGGAAGCGGAGATGTCGGTGTTCAGGCAGGGGAGAGGGCGGGCTGGAGCAAGCCGCGGCACGGGAGGTATGGGCGGCATGTTTCGATTGTGGCTGAGGGTGCGGGCCCGCAAGACGGGGGCGGTCATGATGGCCAGGCTGGCCGTCCTGGCGATCGTCCTGGCCACAGCCTGGACCGCCACGGTTCAGCGCGCCTACGTCGCCCAGGTCAACGACGGGACGGTGCCGGTGATCGACACCTTCACCACCACCGGCCTCACCGAACCCAGTGACACCGCCACTACTGACCCCGGCGGCACCGACAGTACCGGCAGTACCGACCTCACATTTACGGTCATCCCGGTCGGCCAACCCTTCCTGACCATCGCCAAGAGTCACGCGGACACCTTCACCCGGGGCGAGGGTGGCGTTTACGCCATCACTGTGGGTAACGTCACCGTGGCCGGCCCGACCAATGGCACCACGGTCACCGTCCACGACATCCTCCCCGCAGGTCTTTGGGCCGACAGGATCACCGGCAGGGGATGGCACTGCATTCTGGCCACCCTCACCTGTACACGCAGCGACGTCTTGCCTGCCGGGCACAGCTACCCGCCCGTCACCCTGAAGGTCGAGGTCTCCTGCAACGCCCGTGCACGGGTCACCAACACCGCTACCGTCACTGGAGGCGGTGACACCACCACCCACACCGCCACCGACACCACCGCGATCAAGCACCACGAGCACCACGGGCACGACGGCGACGGGCGCGACGGGCGTCATGACCACTGCGATCGCCACGACCACTGACAACACTCAGCTCGCGTGGACGTAGCGGAAGGCGTGCAGGTCCTCCGCCTCTGCGTTGGTCGGGTCTATCCTGAATTAGGTGTTTTTCACCGTTTCGGTCTAGTAGTTGATGGTTGGTCTGGTCGGCCTACACTCGTCCGGCGGTCAGGCGGCCGTCGAAGAGCAGCTCGAACTCGCTGAGCGCCTTCTTCCACTTGTTGTTCCAGCGTTGCCTGCCGCGTCCGGTGGGATCGAGGGCGAGGGTGGCCAGGTACAGGCGCTTGAGGGCGGCCTGTTCCGAGGGGAAGTGCCCGCAGGCGGTGGCGGCCCTGCGGTAGCGGGCGTTCAAGGACTCTATGGCGTTGGTGGTGTACACGATTTCACGAATGGCTTCCGGGAAGGACAGGAACGGGGTGAACTCACTCCAGGCCCGTTGCCACGCGGTGGCGATGGAGCCGTATTTGCCGCCCCACTTCGCGTCGAAGTCCTTCAGGCGCCGCTCGGCCTGGTCCGCGTCGGCCGCAGTGTAGACGGGCTTGAGGTCGGCGGCGACCTCGGCCCAGTCCCGCCGCGAGCAGTAACGCGGGCTCGATCTGATCAGGTGGACGATGCAGCGCTGGACCACGGTCTGCGGCCAGATCTGGGCCACGGCCTCGGGCAGGGCGGTCAGGCGTCGCATACCAGTATGAGCACGTCCTTCACGCCGCGATTGCGCAGGTCGGTCAGGACCTGGGCCCAGAACTTGGCGCCCACGGCCCCGTCGCCGGCCTACAGGCCCACAGGCCCACAGGCCCAGGATCTCGCGGTAGCCGTCGGCGGTGACCGCGATGGCGACGTAGATCGGTCGATTCGCCACCTGGCCGTCGCGGATCCTCACGTGCGCGGCGTCCACGAAGACCACCGGGTAGACCGGGTCGAGCGGGCGGGGTGCGCCAGTCCGCCATCGAGTCCAGGGCACTGCGGGTGAAGTAGGGGCGCCATTAACGAGAGGCGAACCAGGTGCCAACTAGAGCAAAGTGCCAGGCCAGAGACTCGTGATCTTGATTTGCGGGGAGGTCTAGTCCGAGACGCCAAGCGGGCCGAAAATCCATGAACGCGTGGTAATGGTTGCTGGTCACCAGCTCACGCTTCGTCACTCTCCGATATCCGTCACGTGGTTCGCCTCTCGTTAACAGCGCCCCCGGTCGCGGCGCCGACACTGGGGTGCCCTTCGGCGAGCCGTCGCGCCCGGTCCTTGCCGCCAGTGAGAGGCAGCCGACGCATCGCCGCCGATCACCGAGCCGGACGCCAACCAGCACCGGGTAATTGACGCCATCAAGCAACTCACGTCACAGAACGAGGGCGTCCAAGATCGTTTTGTGACGAACAACCTGGACACCCTCGCGACGGCACTCTATGCGACGACCGACGATCTGCTGAAAGCACGTCCGGACCTGGCTCCGGAGCGGCCGGCCGTGGGGATCGCGCCACAGCTCACCGACGCCGAGCTGGTCACCCTGGCGATGATGCAGGCCATGCTCGGTTTCACCTCCGAGGCCAGGTGGATGCATGCCCGGGTCCACCTGCGGCATCTCTTCCCGTACCTGCCGCAGCAATCCGGCTACAACAAGCGGCTGCGCAAGGCCGCCGAACTGCTGCGCCGGGTCACCCGGATCCTGGCCACCAGGACCTCCGTCTGGAGCGACGATGTGTGGGTCGTGGACTCCACACCCGTGAAATGCGGCCGCTCGCGGGAGACCGTGAAACGCTCCGATCTGGCCGGATGGGCGCAGTACGGCTACTGCGCCAGCCACAGCCGCTTCTTCTGGGGCCTTCGGCTGCACCTGGTGTGCACCCTCCAGGGCCTGCCGGTCGCCTTCGCCCTGACCGGGGCCAAGGCCGACGAGCGCGAGACCCTGTTGGACCTGCTCGCGGCCGAGTCGCACATCCTCGCCACCCGGCCCGGCCAGACCCTGATCGGAGACAAGAAGTACTACGGCCGCGCCTTCGAACACGAACTCCCCGCACAGGGCCTCCGATTGCTACGGCCAACCCGCGAGGGCGAACGTCAGCGGCCCGGCGGGTCCCTGTTCAAGCCGTTGCGGCAGGTCATCGAATCCGTCAACGAAACCTTCAAGGGACAGCTCGACCTCGAGCACCACCGAGGACGGACACCCCGCGGCGTCATCACCCGCGTGATGCAGCGCATACTCGCGCTGACTGCCGTGATCCGGCACAACGACCACACCGGACAAGCAAGCCCCCGCCGGCTCACCTCGTACGATCACTGAGCCCTTGGGCTTGATCATCTAGGGAAGAGGCCGAGCGGACGCGACTGTTCAAGCTGCTGAAGCGGGACGCCTGGTCCGATGACCCATTCCTTGCCGGGCAGATGCGCCGGCACTGCAAACGCGGACGCAACCGCACCCACAACCAGATCGTGGTCCGCGCCGACCAGTACAAGACCTTCACCCTCACCGTCTCGCCCACCGCACATCCCGCCGAGTCCGCTGCCTCGCCTGCAACAGAGCCATCGCCCAGGACGCCGCACCCCCCTTCCCGCGAAGATCCCCTGCAGAACCGCCCACGCCTGGTGAACGACGCTACTTCTCGGACACTGTGTCGGCGCAGCGCGGGTTCTCCTCCAGTGCCGCCGTGTCCAGGGCTGCCGTGAGTCGGTTGAGGCGGGCTCGCAGGTTGCTGATCTCGTCGAGGTCGAAGCCGGTTGCCGCGACGATCCGGCGCGGCACGGCCAGCGCCCGCTCGCGCAGTGCCGTGCCCTCGTTCGTGAGGTGGATGTGCACCGACCGTTCGTCCTGGGCGCTGCGCTCGCGCCGTACCAGGCCCGCCGCCTCCAACCGCTTCAGCAGCGGTGACAGCGTGCCGGAGTCGAGCCGCAGGTGCTCTCCCAGCGTCTTCACCGGCAGTTCGCCGTGCTCCCAGAGCGCCAGCATTACCAGGTACTGGGGATAGGTGAGCCCAAGGTCCTTGAGGAGTGCGCGGTACACGCTGCCGAAGGCGCGTGACGCAGCGTTCAAGGAAAAGCAGATCTGCTGGTCGAGGCGGAGGTAGTCGGCCTCGGACAGGGCCTCACGGCTCGGGCTGGGCATGGAGGTCATGGATCCAGCATAACCCTGCGCACCACTGGATTGTGCACAATTTAATTGTGTGCTTTCCTGGGGTGGAAGCGGCTGGACAGTGCCGCTGGGACATGACTTTCGAGAGGAATCGCTTTCATGGAAGCGCTCTACACCGCCGTCGCCACCGCCACCCACGGCCGAGAGGGCCGCGCCGTCACCCCCGACGGCAAGCTGGATCTGCAGCTGGCCATCCCGGTGGAGATGGGCGGCAGCGGTCAGGGCACGAACCCGGAGCAGTTGTTCGCCGCCGGTTACGCCGCCTGCTTCGCCAGTGCCCTGGGCCTCGTCGGCCGTCAGGCCAAGATCGATGTCAGTGACGCCGCCGTGACCGGTGAGGTCGGCATCGGCAAGCAGGGTGAGGGTTTCGGTCTCGCGGTCACATTGCGAGTGGAGCTTCCCGAGACCGTCGACGAGGCCGCCGGCCGCAAGCTGGTCGAGCAGGCTCACCAGGTCTGCCCCTACTCCAACGCGACCCGAGGCAACATCCCGGTCGAGCTCGTTATCGAGTAGCGCTCCGGGTGACGATGGGCCGGTGTCCGGGACCGGCCCCACTGGCTCGGGCCGGCCTCGCCGCGCGTCTGCTCCACTGCGAGCTTGCCCTACCTCGTCGCCACCGCCCGGTGGCGCTTGGGATGGTTTGTGCCGCATTCGACCGCGCGGCGTTCGCGGTAGTCGGTCTTGTCGAACTTCACCGGCCGACCGCCCTGGGAACCGAACTGCTTGCGGTTGCCGATCCTGGTCCGCTGGGGTCGGCATCGCGGCCTCAATGCTGCGTCTAAGCAGGAAGTGCGGGGCGCGTACACCCTTTCGGTGACGGAGACCTTAGCGGGGGTGTATGCGAGGTACAGGGGCGTGGCAACTAAACGTCGCTCGTCGGTGCAGGGGAGAACGGCCAAGCACGGGCATGCCGGCAAGTCTTACCTGCGGCAGCCAGATGGGATCGGCGTCGGCGCATTCAGCAGTGATGCGGCACGGCTGCCACACGACGTATGCCAGGAATCCATGCCCGTATCCGACGTGCGGCGCATCGCCCACAGCCCTCTCTTTGGGAAGCGTGCGCATGGATCGGAACTCTTCCTGGAAGGCATTGATGCATTTTCCGGAGTAAGCAAGCTGCCACGGTGCGGCCGCTAGGTCCGCCTCCGCGGCGTCGAGGGGCTCCGGCCTCGGTCCGCTGTCCGGGCTCGCGTGTTCGGACGGGCCTTTGCAGTCCGTGCCGCCTTCGCTGCAGGCAGCAGCCACTCGCCGAGCAGCACCGCGCAGGCTCCGACGGTCAGTAACCCGCCCGCGAGAAAGGCGCCCCGCACGTCGGCGAGCGACAGGACCAGTCCCCCGATCGCGGCGCCCGCCGCGATACCGGCGTTGTAGGCACCGGAGTTGGCCGCGAGGGCGAAATCCGTGCGGCCTGGTGCGCAACGCAGCATCTCGTTCTGAGTGGCCATGAACACCGGCCCGAGTGCACCACCCATCAACACCAAGAACACCACCGCTGCCGCGGGGTCGGTGCCAGCCGCGTACAGGCCGAGCATGCCCACCGCCTGGGTGGCTACGGCGGTGGTCAGCGTGGCGTGCGGGAAGCGGTCCAGCAGCGCCCCGGTGATGCTCACTCCGGCCAGACAAGCGACACCGAAAGCCATGAACAGGACGCTGACTGTGTTCGGGGAGAACCCGCTCACTTCGCCCAGGAACTTGACGATGTAGGTGTATCCCGCGAACGCGCCGGTGGCGGACAGGGTGCCGGCGGTCAGCACGGTCCCGAACCGGTGGGCGTCGGGGCTGGTTCCGTGGGCGGCGTGCCCTTCTTCCGGACGCGAGGTCGGCAGCAGGACGGCGATCGTCACGAGGGAGACGACTCCCAGACCCGCCAGCACCACGAGTGGCACGGGCCAGTCGCTCTGCTGGCCCAGCCAAGTCCCGGCGGGGACACCGAGCACAAGGGCGAGCGAACCGGCGACGGACAGCGTCCCGACCACATGCCCGCGGACCTCGGGCGGGAACAGGCCCACCGCGACCGGCCCCATCACGGCCCAGAACAGCGCCTGGGCGAGCGCGGTCAGTAGCCGCGCCGCGAGCAGCAGCCAGTAGGAGGTGGACAGCGCCGCGACCAGACTGGACACGATGAGCGCGACCAGCAGTCCGGTGAGCACATGACGTCGGGGCGTGGCCCGCGTGATGTGGGCCAGCGGCAGGGACGCCACCGCGACCGTCACGCCGTAACCGGTGACCAGGTAGCCGACCGCTGACACTGACACCCGTAAGTCCTGGGAGATGAGTTCCAGGAGGCCGATCGGCAGATTCTCCGCGGTGTTGAAAGTGAAGGCGGCCAGCATCAAAGCCGCGAGCACCGCCAGCCTGTGCCATGGAGCCGGTTGCGTCGTGACCATACGGCCTCTCCTTGTTCTCACCCGTCACGCTGTGCCGGCCACACCACAACCGAGCTGCTTTCAACGTGCCGATCGAGCCGGTAGGAGCCCGTCGCCGTACGGCTGGCCAAAAGCACACGTGACCAAGCAACCGAACCGTAACTGGTCAACCCGAGACAGGCGATGGTGACGGTCGCCGACCACGTCGCGGAGCCGGTGGATGAGCTGGTTGCCTTGCGCGCCTCGACGCGGACGGCCCGGCCGTCTGCGGGGGCCCGGGTGAGGCTGTTGAGTTTGGCGGTGGCGGCATCGAGGCTGACCCTGGAGTCCTTCGACCTCGCCGCGTCAGCTGTTGCCTCGGGCCTCCCGGATGCGTTCGCCACGAACGCGACCGGCCAGGTGAACTGGTCCATGTGGACATCAAGAAACGCAAGCCGCGCCCCCAACCTCGCAGGGCATAAGCGCCGCTTCAACTTCGTCCGCATCCCGGTGGTGACGAACAAGAAGAGCGAGGCGGAGGTCGTCCGCTTCCGCCGCCGTGGATCGAGTCCTTCGTCAAGACCGGGTACGCGCACTACTGCACCCTGCTGCCGACGGCGTTCACCGACGACGACGCCACCGTCCGCCAAGTGGCGGCGATGCTGGGCTTCCTGTTCAGCATGGAGAGTCTGGCGCTGTCGCTGGGCTGCGACCGGACCCAACTCGAGCTGGCCCTCGCCCAGTCGCATCCGCAGGAGCCGCCGAAGAAGGCGCTGCTGTGGGCGGCTCAGGTGCAGCTCGGGCACCTCTCCCGCGCGGACCTTCGGGCGAGGTGCGACGAACTGCTCGGCAACCCCTTGGTGGTACCCGCCTATCCGCGCTACCTCAGCGGCTTCGTACATGCCCTGGAGCCCGTCCCGGGCCTCACCGACTTTGTAGTGGAGGCAGTCTCGAACGCGTTCGGACGGCTGCCGGACCCGGTGCTCCTGCCTTGGCTGCCGACCCTGATCACCACCCTGCGATCGGGCGGCGCCGAGCTGGCCCCGCTGCTGATCCGTGAGGCCGGGCGGATCTTCCCCGGCCGGCTCGCAGCGCTGGACGAGTGGGTACCGCCGTGGCGGGCGCAGCCGGAAGCCGTGCCTACGGCGCGGCGCGCGGACGCCGGCCGCGGTTGCACGCTGCTCGCTGCCCACCGCGGCGTGCGACGCGGTGGCGAGCCTGCTGGGCTGTGACGGGACGTGGGAGACGGTGGACCCCGGCCCGCCGGGCGCGGCACTGGCCGGTCGCCATCCGGATACGGCTGTGGCGCTGGAGGTGCTGCTGGCCGGCGCCTGATCTCGGTGGGGTGGAAGCCCGCGCAGCGGATCCGCGGTCGGCGGCGACCGGTGCCGCAGGCGCCCCGACGGCCCGGCAAGCGGTGCCGCAGACGCCCCGACGCGGCCCGGCGAGCGCGCCCAGGTCCGGCCGCAGCGGGTCGAGTCCGCGGGCAGCTGCCGGGCGACGGCCGCAGGCACGTCCACCTGGCGTCCTCCAGCCGGCCTGCCCCGGTGGTAGAGGAGATCGAAACGGTAAATGTGGCTGTCCTCTGCGATGACCTGCCCGCACACCTGCCGGAGCCGTCTGGGAAGATCGGCCCTCGACCCGGTCACGGTCACCTCTCGCTCATCGGTGTGGGCACCCTCGGCCGGCCAGAATCGCCGTCACCTCGACGACCAGGGTTTCCGCCCGGAGAACTCCCAGTAGTTCGGTCCATGGGCAGGAGCAGCGAAGGTGCCTTGGTGCAACCACGCGGTCCGCAGATGCATCTCCATTGTTGAAGATCGAATGGTTCGGGAAGCGAGAAAACGATGAACAGGCCGTTGCGGCACATAGCCGTCTTCTGTGGACTGCTGGTGCTGGCTTTGCTGCTCCGGGCGAACTGGCTCCAGTATTTCCAGAGCGATGCTCTTGCCACTGACGAGCACAATCGCCGGGTGAAGATCGCTCAGTTCGCCACCCCGCGCGGCGACATCATCGTGGGTGGTGACCCGATCACCGGTTCGAAGGCGGTCTCCGGCACGGACTTCAAGTACCAGCGGACCTTCAAACAGGGCGCGATGTACGCTCCGGTAACCGGGTATGCCTCACAGGCACAGGGCATGTCCCTGCTGGAGAAGACGTACGACAGCGTGCTCAGCGGCCAGGACGACCGGTTCGCCTTCCGGCACGCCAAAGACATTCTCACCGGCGAGCAGCGCCGCAGCGGCGATGTGATCACCACGATCAACCCGAAGGCCCAGAAGGCGGGCTACAAGGGGCTGACCGACCTCGGTGCCCGCGGCGCGGTCGTTGCCCTTGACCCGCGCACCGGAAAGGTACTCGCGCTGGTCTCCACGCCTTCCTACGACCCGTCCGTCTTCGCCGGGAATTCATTCAAGGAGGGCGACAGGTTCCAGGGCCTCGTCGACGACAAGAGCAAGCCCCTGGCCAACCGCCCGCTGCGCGAGACCTTCCCGCCCGGCTCGACGTTCAAGATCCTCACGGCGGCCGCCGCTCTGGAGAACGGTGTGGTCACCGACGTCGACGCGGCGTCCGACGCCGTTTCCCCGTACCCTCTGCCACTCTCCTCGAACAAGATCAGCAGTGAAGCCGGCGACGCGGTCTGCAACAAGGCGTCCATGAAGACCGCCATGCAGTATTCCTGCAACAACGTCTTCCTCGACGCGGCCTCCAAGGTCGGCGCGGACAAGATGCGCGAGACAGCGGAGAAATTCGGCTTCAACGCCGACGTCTACTCCGATGAGTTCGGCGACATGCTCGCCACCAAAAGCCTCTATCCGAGCCAACTGGACAAGCCGGGGACCGCGCTGACGGGCATGGGCCAGGGCAGCCTCACCAGCACTCCGATGCAGATGGCCATGGTGACCGCTGCTCTCGCCAACGACGGCAAGCTGATGCAGCCGTACATCGTCGAAGAGCTGCGCGGCCCCGACCTGTCGACCCTGGAGAAGCACGAACCGAAACTCAAGAGCCAGGCCGTCTCTGAGGAGACGTCGAAGAAGGTCCAGGAAATGATGGAGTTCACCGCCAAGGAGGGCAGCGCCCAACGGGCTCTGATCGACGGCGTCACGGTCGGTGGCAAGACCGGCACGGCGCAGCGCGGTGTGAATGTGAATGACGAGGTGCCGTACGGCTGGTTCGTCTCGTACGGCAAGAAGGCGGACGGGGCGTCGGTGGCGGTTGCGGTCTTCATCGATCCGACGGACATGGACATCTCCCGCTCGGACATCTCGGGCGGACGGTTGGGCGGACCGATCGCGAAGCGCGTGATGCAAGCAGTGCTGGGAAACTGAGGGATCGGCTCTTTTGATGATTCTGCGGCCTGATCCGCAGGACAGAACCAGGGCTTTGTCAGGTGTGAGGCCGGGTTGTGATTCCGGTGGTCCGCTGCGGGTATGAGGGCGGATGAACCAGCCTCATGGATGGTCGGCGCAAGCCGATGCGGCCGATGGCCGAACGGCCTGAGACTGATCACCAGCGATGGCAGCAGTTCATGACCGCCGCGGTTGTCGGACGGAACGGCTGGGGCAAATCCACGCTGCTCGGCGTGATGGCTGGTGCGGGCGGTGATGCGGCACCATACGGGCCTTTACGTACATCGATGCCCGTGAAGGCGACCCTGAGACCGGCCGGATCACGCCGACCCATCGCTTCGCTGCTGCCGACGCAGGGTCCATGGACGCCCGGATCAGATCCGCCACCGGCTGATGTGAAAGCTGCACCCACTCACGCATGCCCGCGCCGTGGGCACGCGGGGGCGGAACGGATCAACCCGGGCGGCTACACCCGTCAAGTCCGGGACTGGGGTGCGCGAGACCTCACGGTCATCTTTCGCGCACCCCTGGGGCGGGCTGGGCCGGCAGACCGCCCAGATGTTCATCGGTCGTCCCTCGCATACCCGGGGCATGCCACGCCAGCCGTATCGTCCGGGCATGTGCGTCCCGGCCCGGACCATGCGCATCGTGACCTGGTGCGCGTTACTCCCGGGGTGCGGGCTCGCCCTCCGGGCCCGGGAAATCGGTCGGGAGGGTGACTTCCATCTGCCCTTCGTCAGTCATTCCGTGGATACCGATGCGGGTGGCGTCGAACTGAGTCCAGTCGCACCACAGGCGGAACACCTTGTGCGGAGGCAGGTCCGTGATGTCGAGACTGGTGGTGAAGTCGCCTTCGTTCAGAAGCAGCTGGACGGCCTGGCGGGCGTCGTGAGGGTCCCCGCCGATGGCGCGGGCAAGCCGTTCAAGGCTGGTAGTGAGCTCTGATTGCCGGTCCCCATCGGGATGGAACAAGTTGATGATCTTGTAGGAGTCGTCTTCGTAGGCGGCTTCGAAGCGCAACCGGCGCTGGATGGCGGCTTCCTCCTCGGTCAGCGGGAAGACATCGGCGGGCGCGGGCAACGGGTGCGCAGGATGCAGGCGCAGCACACCGTCCCTGCCGGGGATCTCGTGGATGACGTCGGCCGCTACCAAGAGCGTGATCACGTCGTCGTTGGTTTGGAGTGGAGGCAGTCCGTAATGCGCGGCATATCGGGCTGCGTCGGCCATCTGCCGGCGCACTTCGGCCCGCTCGTCCTCGTCCCAAGTCGAGGGGTTCTCCCAACAGGAGAGGTTCAGATCCCCGTCCGGGTTTGACGCGCTGCATACAAACCGCGTCATGTCCTTCCTGGCGAGCGGGGTCTCTTCCGATACCAGGCCTGTCAGGAGAAATGTCAGGGCATGGGGCCGCAAGCGTGCCCACCCGCCGCGCATCACTTCGTGGAAGTGCTGCTCACGGTTCTGCTCCGACCAGTCCTTCAAGGGCTCCGTCTTCATCAGCATGAACTCCTTCGCGGCAACGGCATGCTGGCACAAGGATGTCAGGTAGCCCGCACCTCGGGGCAGAGGTCGCAAGACGAGTTCGATGTAGTCGATCTCGGCGAAATCGACCTGAAGCCACGGGGCCTTGGAGAAGCTGTTCGTCGACCGTGGCCACCACAGGGTGCGGGCTCCTGCGACTGACGGATGCACTCGGCCGCGGAACACTGGACACGTGCGGGCCGGCAGCCGTCGATCGGAAACGGCAGGTGGCTGCCGCTGATCGAAGGCGGAGCGTTGAGATGCCGGCTTTTCTGGGCGGCAGGACGTGCTACGTCGTGAGCAGGCACCTCTCGAGAGTGGATCTGGTGGATTCCCTTGTCCGGTTCGATAGTGGCGATGAGGACAACTCGCACGGCCTGGCCTCCCTCGACCTGATGACCGGCGGTGTGGCACTGGAGCCGGAGTATGCCGACTGGCGGGTGCTCGGGCTCTGCCCGGGTGCCGGCCTGCTGGCCCTCGTGCGGGGCTGCGTCTACCGGGGCGCGGATCCCGCGCTTGGCGATTTACGCTTTGCCGTCTCAGCGGATCGGCGGAGAGGAGAGAGTGTGTCACCGGAGCAGCAATCCCATGACCTTGAAGCCTACGAGGCCGGGGTGCGTGGCGGCCCGTGCTTTGTGTGTGAGTTCGTGGCGGGTGCCCCTGGCTCTGCGCATGTCACGGTGTATGAGGACGACCAGCACGTCGCCTTCCTTGACCGGTATCCGACAGTGCCGGGGAAGGTGCTCGTGGCCCCAAAGGCTCACATCGAGCACGCTGTTCGCGATCTGAACGAGTCTGATTACCTGCGACTGATGTCGGTGGTCCGGAAGGTGGCCCTGGCGGTGGAGGCGGTGATGAAACCCGAGCGTACGTACCTGCTGTCCCTTGGAAGTCAGCAGGGGAATTCACATCTTCATTGGCATATCGCCGGCCTCCCTGTGGGAACCCCGTACCGCCAACAGCAGTTTCACGCTTTGATGGCCGAGAATGGCGTGCTGTCCTTCACGGACGAGGAGGCTGCCGCAACGGGCGAACGCTTGCGCGCGGCACTTTCCGAGGGCTGGGTGGCCGGCAGCGAGTAGGCGGTGATGGGCCGCTGCCGCGCGGCCCGGACTCAGGCGGTCGCCACAGCCGCGACAGTCTCGTTCCCCGGTCGGCTCCGTACCCTCGGGCATAGGGCGTGGAGCCCGACCGTGAACCGTCCCGCGGCTCCCTGCTGAACGAGTGCACCGAGGCCCCGCTTCGGGGTATCGGCGCCCGGCGTTCAAGCACTGGAGCGATGCTTACGGATGGGTGCAACGGTTGCATGGAGGTCCTGAAGGAGGAGACCTTCATGACGCCCACCGTCGGACCGGAGTGCCGCATCTCGGGCGGCGTTGGTACAGCTCGTACGACGACACCTACGTCGATGACACCAAGGCCCTTGCTTCCCTCCGCTCAGGTGGCACCTCGCTCCACGAGGACTGTTTCGCGGAACGAGGCCACCACGGGACGTAGATCGACACGGTGCCGGACCGCCCACAGATGCACCGACCCCCCATACCAGGGGAGTTCACGCACCACGATGCCTTCGTTCGTGCCACGCACCATGCTCCTCTGGACGAACGCAAGGCCGAGACCGGAGGCGACCAAGCCCAGGGCGGTGAGCGGATCGGCTGCATCGAGGCGGATGTCCGGTGTGAAGCCGGAGGCCACGCACGACGCGACGAACGTGTCACGCCAGGCCGGGTCGTGTGAGTCACCCACCGCGATCCAGGGCTGACCGTTCAAGACATCGGGCGTCAACTCCGCCTGCCCGGCCAGGAGATGATCTACGGGCAGCGCGAGCAGCAGCGGATCCTGAAGCAAAGGAGCTGCCTTCAGATCCGGGTCGTCCTCGGGTGGCGGTGTGCGCACCAGCGCGATGTCCAGACTGCGCTGGCGCAGGCCCTCGAACTGCTCGGCCGACTCCTGGTCGTACAGCGCAACGTGAATACCGGGGCGTTCCTCGCGCAGGGCGCGAAGGGCGGTGGGCAGGACGTCCGTGTGCGTGCGCTCGGTTTCGGCACCGCTCCGCTCGGCAACATGTTCCGCGCGATCCCCGACGAAGAGGCGGCGGCCACCGTCGAAGCCGCCTGGGACCAGGGCATCCGCTACTTCGACACCGCGCCCTTCTACGGCGCTGGTCTCTCCGAGATCCGCCTCGGCGACGTACTGTCACAGCACCCGCGCGACGAGTTCGTCCTCAGCACGAAGGTCGGCCGCGTCATCCTCGACGAGATCGAGGACCCCGCTGCCCGGGACCTCGGCGAGAAGGGCGGACTCTTCGAGCACGGCCGTCCGAACAAGATGGTCAACGACTACACCGCCGAAGCCACCCTGCGCTCCATCGAGGACAGCCTCAAGCGCCTCAGGACCGACCGCCTCGACATCGTGTGGGTGCACGACGTTGCGCAGGACTTTTACGGAGACGAGTGGCCGGCCGCCCACGAGTCGGCCCGCACGGGGGCCTTCCGCGTCCTGCAGACGCTGCGAGAGGAGGGCGTCATCAAGGCCTGGGGCCTGGGCGTCAACCGCGTAGAACCGTTGGAACTCACCCTCGATCTCGACGAGCCGAAGCCCGACGCCTTCCTCCTCGCCGGCCGCTACACGCTCCTCGACCACGACCGGGCCCTGCAGCGCCTGCTGCCGGACGCCGCAACCCAGGGTGTGGACATCGTCGTCGGCGGTCCGTACAGCTCGGGAATCCTCGCCGGAGGAACGCACTTCGATTACCAGAAGGCGCCCGCGGCCGTCATCGACAAGGTGGAGCGGATCAAGGCACTCGCCGAGCGACACAGGATCGGCGTCAAGGCCGCCGCGCTGCAGTTCTCCCTTGCCCACTCGGCGACGGTGGCCGCGGTCCCCGGCGCCACGAAGCCCAGCCGCATCGCGGAAGACCTCGCCGCTCTCGATGAGACGGTTCCGGCCGCCTTCTGGACGGCGCTGCGCGAGCAGAAGCCGATCACCGACTCCGCGCCCGTACCCGCCGCCTAAACCGTTCCTCCTGACTCGGTTCCCCAGGAGAATCCCGTGGCCACAACCACCGCATCCATCGACATTCCCTTATCGCCGGACCGCATCCGGCAGCTCATCGGCGGCTTCGGCTCGCTTCCCGACTGGCTGCCCTACATCCCCACCAGCGAACTCAGCGAGGGCGGACGCGTCCGTACCCTCGCCAACGAGGACGGCGTCATCGTCGAGCGTCTCGAGTCCTTCGACGACAAGGCCCGCACCTACAGCTACTCCATCCTCCGGGCCCCCTTCCCTGCCATCGGTTACCTCTCCACCCTTACCGTGCATGACGTGCCCGGGCGGGACGCGGCCCGCGTGGAGTGGTCCGGCACCTTCATTCCGAACGCCATCAGCGACGATGAGGCCATCGCCCTGTTCCACGGCATCTATACCGAGGGCCTCGCCGCGCTGCACCAGACACTCACCGTTGAAGCCGGCTGACAGGTGGCCGAGACCCAGTTGCCCACGGACGCCGGAGCCCGTCGAAGCCACGGCCGGTCATCGGATGGTGTGTCCTTGAGGGCGGCATAGAACGAGGCAGGCTCAAGGTGGGTGTGATCGGTGAACACCTTTATGGGGCGGTCTTCTCCTTGAGGTGCTGAGCGACTGTGCCCACGGCGAGGGCGTTGGCGGTTACGATCACGGCGATGGCCAGCCACGATGCCATCCCGATGTGCTGGCCCAGCACGAACAGGCCGACCAGGGCGGCGAACACCGGGTTGACACTCATGAAGATCCCGAAAAAGTGGGTCGGGATCCGGCGCAACGCGAGCAGGTCAGCCAGGAACGGCACGGCGGAGGAAAGCACTCCGGCGGCCAGCGCGCACAGCAGAGCGGGGGCCGTGGGGCGGTGGAGCCACAGGACCGCGACGCCTACGGGCAGGTAGAGCAGGCCGGAGACGGCCGCGGCCGCGGCCGAACCCTGCAGGCCTGGCAGGCGCTCGCCCACGGTGCGGTTGAGCAGGATGTAACAGCCCCAGCAGACGGCGGCGAGCAGGGCCAGACCTATGCCGAGGTAGTCGGTGCTCGGTCGGGGGCGCGTGAGGAGCACCACGGCCGCGGCGACGGCGAGGGCGCAGACCAGATTGGTACGGCGGCGGGAGCCGGCCAGGGCCACGGTGAGCGGGCCGAGGAACTCCAGGGTGACCGCGAGACCGAGACCGATCCGGTCGATCGCCATGTACAGCGCGAGGTTCATGGCGGCGAACACCGCCGCCAGGCCCAGCACGGGCCGCCATTGCGCGGTGGTGAATGACTGCAGCTTCGGTCGGCCCGCGCCCAGCAGCACAGCGGCTGCCACCCACTGGCGCACCGCCACAACGCCTACCGGCCCGAGGACCGGGAAGGCGAGGGCGGCCACCGACGCCCCGACCTGATTGGACAGACCGCTGCCCAGCATCAGGGCGATCCCGGACAGCCGGGGCGGGGCCGTCGGCGGTGCGGCCCCGGCTGTCATTTCGGTACGAGCATCGGCTGTCATGACACGACCATCTGCCACGACGATGCATACGCAAAATGCATTGGACGCACCATCTATACACTTGGCGCATGAATGGTCGTACGGAGCTTGAGCTGCGGCACCTGCGCTGCCTGGTCACCATCGTCGACACCGGCGGCTTCACCGACGCAGCGATCGAGCTCGGTGTCTCCCAGGCCGCGGTCTCCCGCACCCTGATTGCGTTGGAGCGAATCCTCGGCGTACGGCTGCTGCACCGCACCAGCCGTACCGTCACCCCCACCACCGCCGGCGTACAGGTACTCGCCGGCGCCCGCCACCTGCTCGCCGACGCCGATGAACTGGTGCGCCTGGCCACCACTGGCCATGCCCGCCTGCGCGTCGGCCACGCATGGTCGGCGATGGGCCGCCACACCACCGAGTTCCAGCGGCGCTGGCACGACCGCCGCCCCGATGTCGAACTGCACCTGATCCGCCACAACACCCCCACCGGTGGCCTGGCCGAGGGCCTGTGCGACCTGGCCGTCGTCCGCACCGCCATCGACACCCGCCGTTATGCCCACGCCCTTGTCGGCCAGGAGCGTCGCTGTGTGGCCCTGGCCTCAGACGACCCATGGGCCAAGCGCCGCAGTGTCCGGCTGGAGGAAATCCGCGAGCGCACCCTCGTCGTCGACCGCCGCACCGGCACAACCACCCTGGACCTGTGGCCCGACGGTTTCCGCCCCGCCGTGGAGTACACCCAGGACATCGACGACTGGCTGGCCGCCATCGCCACCGGCCGCTGCGTCGGCGTCACTCCACAGGCCACGGCCACCCAGTACCGCCGTGACGGCATCGCCTACCGGCCCCTGCGTGACGCCGACCCCGTTCCTGTCCACCTCATCTGGCGCCGGCATGACCCCCACCCTGCTACTCACGCCGCCGTCGCCCTGCTCTGCGACCTCTACCGTGAAGACGCCTGACACCGAGCTCTCGACACGGAGTCTTGAAACGGTTCTGCCGGGGTGGCACGTCCGGGGTCACCTCCGGAGGCCCGAGAATCGGCTGTGCCGGCCGTCGATCAGCATGTGCGCCGATCGCAGCTCCTTGGGGCGGTTCATTCCGCTGGTCACGAGCACATCCCCACCGCATCCAGAAGCCGAGGAAGCCGCTGTCCGATTCCTCGTTTCGCGGGACGTACTTGTCGTGGGCGCAGGGCCTTCCGGGCCCGTCAGGAGGGTGATCCCCGGCTGCAGTGGGCGCTGGAGCCTTTGAGCCCATGGAGAAGGATGCGCGGCCGCGCGGGCTCAGCTCCGTCCGATTTTCGGTCGCGGCCAGCACCTCGGTGAACATTCACCGGTGATTTGTTGTGCGGTGTCCGATAACCGAGCATGGAAGCCTCCCCCCGGCGGTTCCCGCAGCAGGCGTGCGCCCGCACGCTGGGCCGCCGCTGCGCGGACCGGGGGTCGTGGCACTGCCTCGCGGGGCAGGCGACGGTACCCAGCACGATGAAAGGCGCACGATCCCCATGCACGACACCGGAACCGTCTCGCAATCGGCTCCGGCCCCGACCCAAGGCCCCGACTCCGCCGGGACGGGGCAGCTTGCGTCCCCGGAGCGGGAAGGGGGCAGCCGGCACGCCCGGCGCTTCGGGCTTCCGGTTGCCACCGCACTGGTCATGGGCAACATCATCGGCGGCGGCATCTTCCTGCTCCCCGCGTCCGTCGCCCCGTACGGCACCATCAGCCTCGTCGCCTTCGGCGTGCTCACCATCGGCGCCATCGCACTCGCGCTCGTCTTCGGGCGGCTCGCGCAGCGCGACCCGCGGACCGGCGGGCCGTACGTCTACGTGCGCGAGGCCTTCGGCGATTTCGCGGGCTTCCTGGCTGCCTGGTCGTACTGGATCACCTCCTGGGTGAGCAACGCGGCGCTCGCCGTCACCGCCGTGGGCTACCTGGACGTGCTGCTGCCCCTGCACGACTCGCCGTGGCTGATGATGACCGCCGCACTCGTCGTGCAGTGGCTGCCGGCTCTCGCCAACCTCGCCGGGACCCGTTACGTCGGCGCGGTGCAGCTCGTCTCCACCGTGCTGAAGTTCGTGCCTTTGCTGCTGGTCGCGATCGGCGGGCTGTTCTTCTTCGACCCGGACAACCTCGGTCCCTTTCAGGCCACGGACGGTGGCGCCCTCGGCGCGGTCTCCGCGTCCGCCGCGATCCTGCTCTTCAGCTACCTCGGCGTCGAGTCGGCGGCGGTCAGCGCGGGTGAGGTGCGCAATCCGAGGCGCAACGTCGGGCGGGCGACCGTCCTCGGCACGCTCGGCGCGGCGCTGGTGTACCTGCTGGGCACCCTCGCCGTATTCGGTACCGTCGCGCACGACAAGCTGCTCACCTCCAGCGCCCCCTTCACCGACGCCGTCAACGCCATGTTCGGCGGCACATGGGGCGGCGCGGTAGTCGCCTGCGCGGCGCTGGTGTCGATCGTGGGCGCGCTCAACGGCTGGACGCTGCTCAGCGCCCAGACCGGGTACGCCGCCGCCCGCGACGGGCTGTTCCCGGCACGCTTCGGGGTGAAGCGGCGGGGTGTGCCCATCTTCGGTGTGATCGTCACGGTCGTCCTCGCCTCGTTGCTGACTGTCTACAACTACACGGCCGGGACAGCGCGTGTGTTCGAGATACTGGTGCTGGTGACGACCTTCACCGCGACCGTCCCGTACCTCCTGGCGACGGCGGCCCAGCTGTATTTCCTCGTCTCGGGACAGCGCGACCGGGTTCGCCCGGCTCGCCTCGCCCGTGACGCCGTGCTCGCGCTGGCTGCCTTCGGCTTCTCCATATGGCTCCTGGCGGGCTCCGGCTACGCAGCCGTCTACCAGGGCGTGCTGTTTCTCTTCGCGGGTGTCCTGGTCTACGCATGGATGTCGGCCCGCAAAGCACGCGCCTGACGCCTCGGCGGGGGACTGGTCAGCCGACCGGCCAGGTGTGGACGGGTGCGTTGGAGTGCCTGTGCTCGACGTGCTGGCAGGTCATCGGGCGCAGTCCTCCACAGCCGCATGCGCGCTTGCCCCAGGACGGCCGACGGCGGCCACACCGATGGCGGATGCGCGACGGCTCGGCGTCGATCTCGTGGACCATCTTCATCACGTGTGGGGCGGCCGTGCGGTCGCCGCGTCGACGGGCCGCGGCCCGGCCCCCGCATGGGCGATCCGGAGTCGGACGGACTGCGGGGCACTGCACGCCGGTGGCGCACACCTCGCATCCCGCTCGTGGAAGGCCGGCGGTGTGGCGGCCGTGGGTGCCGGGGTTCTGAGAGTTCCCGTCGTGGGGGTCTGACGCGGACCGGATGCGCGCGGAGACGGCCGGCTGAGGAGGAAGTCGTCGATGTTCAGCGTTCCGTCAACTGCCCATGGAGATCGCCGGTCGGGCGAACGGAGTCATGCAGGCGAGGGCGATGGGGCGACGCGCATCACCCCTTGCGGCGGCGGGGCCCCGCGCATCGCTCGCGGGTGGGCCCGACGCACCGGCCCCACCCTGCACGTCAGGACCAAGTCGGCCGATCAGGTGCCGATCCCGCGATTCTGCGTAGTCCCTTCGAGTAATGCGTTACCCATAAAGGGCGAACCGGAACAATAGGGGGCGGGGGGTGGAAGGAAGATCGACGGGAGAGTGGTGCATGCCCCCGCGGAGGCGTAAGGCGCAGCTGAAGGCCCGGGCCGGGCAGGCGGCGGTCAGTGGATACGGTGCGGTGGATGCGCGCCTGCCCGTCAGTGAGCTGGCCAGGCAGTTGCTGCGCAAGGCCTTTCCCGACCACTGGTCTTTTCTCCTCGGCGAGATCGCCCTCTACTCCTTCGTGGTCCTGCTCCTCACCGGTGTGTACCTCACCCTGTTCTTCGACCCGAGCATGATGGAGAGCGTCTACACCGGTTCCTATGCGCCCCTTCAGGGCGTGAGGATGACGCAGGCCTACACCACGACCCTCGACATCAGCTTCGCCGTGCGCGGAGGCCTGCTGATCCGTCAGATCCACCACTGGGCGGCACTGGTGTTCGTCGCCGCGATCGCCGTCCATATGCTGCGGATCTTCTTCACCGGCGCCTTCCGTAAGCCGCGGGAGGCCAACTGGATCGTGGGCGTGACACTGTTCGTACTCGCGCTCCTCGAAGGATTCGCGGGCTACTCGCTGCCCGACGACCTGCTGTCCGGTACGGGCCTGAGGACGGCGGCCACCATCGTGGGGTCGATCCCTGTCGTCGGAACGTACTTGGAGCTGTTCGTCTTCGGCGGGCAGTTCCCGGGCAATGACGTGATCCCCCGTCTCTATCCCGTGCATGTCCTGCTCGTGCCCGGCCTGATCGTGGCGCTGATCACCGCTCATCTCATCCTGGTGGTCTACCTCAAACACACGCACTGGGCGGGTCAGGGGAAGACCAATGAGAACGCCGTCGGCGCACCGGCGTTTCCTCACTTCACCGCGAAGACCACAGGTTTCTTCCTCATGGTGTTCGGCGTACTGACTTTGCTGGGCGCGCTCGCCCAGATCAACCCCGTATGGAACTACGGCCCTTACCGCGCCAACCAGGTTTCCGGTAACGCACAGCCGGACTGGTATGTCGGATTCCTGGAGGGCGCGCTCCGGCTGATGCCGCCGTGGGAGACCGACATCGCGGGCCACACCATCATGTGGAATGTGTTCATTCCGGCGATCGTGCTGCCAGGCATGGTCTTCACCGTGCTGTTCCTCTATCCCTTCTTCGAGAAATGGGTGACGGGCGACCGCAGGGAACACCATCTGTGCGACCGGCCGCGCAACCGGCCGACCCGTACGGGGCTCGGAGTGGCGGCCATCGTCTTCTACGCCGTTCTCCTGGTCGCCGGCGGCAACGACGTCGTCGCCTTCTCGTTCAGGGTTTCGGTCGAGGTCATGATCTGGATCCTCAGAACCGCGCTGATCGCCGCCCCGCTCCTGGCCTTCGCGCTGACCAAACGCCTCTGCCTCGCCCTTCAGATGCGAGACCGCCGTCGGCTGACCGAGGGCGTGGAGACCGGCCAGGTGACCCAGTCGCTGAACGGCGACCTCTCGGAGAGCCACCGCGGCCTGAGCCCGACAGCCCGCTACCGCATCCTGATGCGTGATGTCCCGACGCCCCTGGAGCTCCCCGCGCAGGGCCCGATCTCGCGTCGGCGACGGCTTCGGTCCGTACTGAGCGGCTGGTACTACGGGGACCGCGTGGAACTGCCCGCCACGGACGAGCAACGGTCCCGGATCGCCGAGCGGACCGCGCCGCCGGAGCCGGTCCGCGAGCCCGAGGACTGAGAGCCGCCCTCAGCCCTGGGCGCGCGCGTATTGGAAGACCATTCCGAACACCCCTGCCAGGACCAGGCCCAGCCCGATCACGAAGAGCCACAGACCGAACACCACACCGAGAGCGAGCACGGCCGTTCCTGTGGCTGTCAGCGACGGCCAGATGCTGTGCGGAGGAAAGAAGTCCACCGGACCGGACCGCTCATGGATGTGTCCGTCCCCGCGGTCCTCGGGGCGCAGTCCCTTCCTCCGGTAGTTGGTGGCGAAGAAGAACGTGACCAGGGACGCCATGAGGAACGAGATGGTAAGAGCCGCCGTGCCTGTCGGATCCCGGGACCACACGGCGTAGAGAACATCGGTCACGAGAAAGAACCCCGCGACCCCGGCGAAGAGAACGGCCTCGGTCTTCATTCGCCCGCCCCCTCTGCGGCGCCCGATGCGGAGTGGGACGCGCCTCGGCCGAGGCCCGGCTGCTCTGGCGTGAGGGGGTGGTGCAGGTCGAAGGCCGGCGAGTCGGAACGCACGCGAGGCAAAGCCCGGAAATTGTGCCTCGGGGGCGGGCAGGAGGTCGCCCACTCCAGGGAGCGGCCGAACCCCCACGGATCGTCCACCTCGACCTTCGGCGCGTAACGGCTGGTGTGCCACACGTTGTACAGGAATGGCAGTGTCGACAGGCCCAGCAGAAAGGAGCCGGCGGACGAGATCGTATTGAGCAGGGTGAAGCCGTCCGCCGCGAGATAGTCGGCGTAACGCCGGGGCATTCCGGCCTCACCCAGCCAGTGCTGGACCAGAAAGGTCAGCTGAAAGCCGACGAACAAGGTCCAGAAATGGATACGTCCGATGCGTTCATCCAGCATGCGTCCGGTCAACTTGGGCCACCAGAAGTAGAAGCCGCCGAACATTGCGAAGACCACTGTTCCGAAGAGCACGTAATGGAGGTGGGCGACGATGAAGTACGAATCGGTGAGATGGAAGTCCAGCGGGGGTGAGGCGATCAGCACTCCACTGAGGCCGCCGAGGAGAAAAGTCACGAGGAAGCCGATCGCCCAGAGCATGGGTGTCTCGAACGAGATACTGCCGTGCCACATGGTGCCGATCCAGTTGAAGAACTTGACACCGGTGGGCACGGCGATGATGAACGACATGGCGGAGAAGAAGGGCAGGAGAACGGCTCCCGTCGCGAACATGTGGTGGGCCCAGACGACCGCCGAGAGCATGGTGATGCTGATCGTGGCCATCACCATTCCGAAATACCCGAACATCGGCTTCCGGCTGAACGCGGGAATGATCTCGCTGACCACTCCGAAGAAGGGCAACGCGACAATGTAGACCTCGGGGTGACCGAAGAACCAGAACAGGTGCTGCCACAGCAGTGCCCCGCCGTTCGCGGAGTCGAAAACATGCGCCCCGAACTTCCGGTCGGCTTCGAGGGCGAGCAGCGTGGCCGCGAGCACCGGAAAAGCGAGCAGCGCGAGGATCGAGGTGAACAGAACGTTCCAGGTGAAGATCGGCATCCGGAACATGGTCATACCCGGGGCGCGCAGGCAGACGATCGTAGTGATGAAATTGACCGATGCCAGGGTCGTGCTGATCCCCGACAGCACCAGGCCCATGGTCCAGAGGTCTCCGCCTGCGCCGGGCGAGAAGACGGCACTGTTCAGTGGGGCGTAGGCGAACCAGCCGAAGTGTGCCGCGCCGCCGGGCACCATGAATCCGGACACCACGATGATTCCGCCGAAGAGGAAGAGCCAGTAGGTGAGCGCGTTGAGGCGGGGGAATGCGACGTCGGGTGCGCCGATCTGAAGCGGCATGATGGCGTTCGCGAAGCCGCCGAACATCGGCGTGGCGAACAGCAGCATCATGATGGTGCCGTGGATGGTGAACAGCTGGTTGTATTGTTCTGCGCCGACGATCTGAAGTCCTGGCCGGGCCAGTTCCGCTCGCATGAGCATGGCCATCACTCCGGCCAGCAGGAAGAACCCGAACGCGGTGACCATGTAGAGATTGCCGATGACCTTGTGGTCCGTGGTCGTCAGCCAGCCCATGAGCCTCACACCGGCATTGATGCGCTTGTTGGCCACCGGCTCGGCCGACGCGGCTTCCTGCAGGTCCTGCGCCATCGGTTCTCCGTCCCTCCCGGTTGACTCGATGGTGGAGCCTGCCACCGTGGACGGCCCGCACGACTGGCGGTGACACCTCGAATTTCACCAGTTCACCGGTGCTCCGATCGGGTGTCCCAGGAGCCAGCCGCGTCCGGGGTGCCCGGCCACGAGTCGGACCGTCGTCACGTCTGGTGCGACTGCCGGGGCGGACCGGGTGACGGCGCGTCTGTTCGCGCGGGAATGCGGGACTGTGCCCTGGCAGCGGACCAGCCGCGTTCCGGCCCCGCAGCCGGCGGGCGAACCGGGCGGTGCCGACCCCGCACGGGCCGGGCGCCGTAGGCGGCCCCCGGGCCGACCGTTCCCCGAGCGATCCCAGCACCGGACCGCCCTCAGGACCGCCCCTCGGCCGCCCCGAAAGGCGTCGTATCGCGCACGGAGCCAGCCGGATAATGTGATCAACTGGCAGTGGCGGTACAGCGACAAGGGGCGGGCCAGTGGCGGACGATGCGGCAGGGACCGGGGCACTCCGATGTCGCGGCGTGTGTCCGATGCGGGCGCCCGGTCGTTCCCGGTGCCGCTGCGTCGAGGGACGGCACTGAGCGCGCATGGCCCTCGCCCGTCCGGCGTCGCACCGGATGCGGCAGAGGCATCCCTGCTCACGTTCCTCGGGCTGGAGCCGTTGGAGGACGCCGTGTACCGGCTCCTCGTCGACCGGCCCGACAGTGAACCCGCCGCGCTCGCGGGCGAGTCGACGGGGTGCGCAGAAGATGTCGCGCGCGCCCTCGACGTCCTGGTGGAGCGCGGTCTTGCCAGCGCCCGACCTGCGGGCGATGCCGTCCTCCGTTATCGGGCCTCCTCTCCCGGGCTCGCTCTCGGCCCCCTGCTGGAATCCCGCCGGGCGGCCTTGCGTCGCGTCGAGTCGCTCGTGACGACCCTGGCCGAACGGCACCGTTCCGCCCAGGCCCACGCCTCGGGAGCGCCGGTCGAGGTGCTGTCGGGGGCGGCAGCGATCCGGCACAGGCTCCTGCTGATGCAGGATCAGGCCACCATCGAGGTATGCACCATGATGCCGCTGCGTGAGGTCCATGCCGTGATCACCGTCGAGGACAACCACGACGAGATCGAAGACGTGCTGATGCGGCGCGGGGTCGCTCTCCGTAGCGTCATCGAGCGCGACTGGCTCGAACGTCCCGAAATGGCGGCGACTGCAGCCGCCTACGCCGCTCAGGGGCAGCACATCTCCGTAGTCGACGGACTTCCCATTAAATTGATCATCGTCGACCGTCGGACGGCCCTGCTGCCGCTCACCCCGGAGCGCGACGACGTCGATCCGGTCGCACTGGCCGTGCACGGTACCGGACTGCTCACCGCGCTCAGTTCGCTCTTCGAAGCGCACTTCGAGAGGGGCTGGCGCCTGCTGCCCTCCGGCGTGGACCCCGGGGCCGGGCACACCGGCGGGGCCGGACTCGACGCCGTGGACCGGCAGATCGTCTCCCTGTTGTACGTGGGACTCACCGACGCAGCCATCGCCCGTCAGCTCGGCATGGGGCACCGTACCGTCCAGCGCCGCCTGCAGTCCCTCATGGCCGAGGTGGGGGCGGCCACCCGTTTCCAGCTGGGCTGGCATGCGGCGTGCAGCGGCTGGCTGGACGAGGCGGACGCGCAAAGCGCCCCGAACCGGGGGGAAAACAGGGCCGTTTGAGGCGTATTTACGCCTCGGCGTGTTCACGCCAGGGACATCTCTTGTACGCCCCACCGACGTGACGAAACATCTAGGCACCGAGCGCGTGGGGCCCCCGCACCGCACGCGGCTGGGCGAGTTCACGCATCTGTGCGATAGGGGAGGGTTCACGTGTTTCCGACACGACAAAGACGGCTCCGCCGTGTTCTGGCTGCCGCAGTGGTAGCCGCGGCCACCGGCTCGACGCTGCTGACGTCACCGGCCTGGGCCGAGGAGGAAGCCCCGCCGACCACGACCGTGGCCGGCGACCGGGTGCCCGTCGCGCCCGCCATGACTCAGCGTCTCGACGACACGGTCCGTGAGGGCACTCCGGCCCAGGCCGCACGGGCGCACCTGAAGGCCCACCAGGACACGTACAAGCTTCCGGTCACGGACCTCAAGACCATGAGCACCAGCAAGGACGGCAAGCAGTCGTCCGTCCGCTTCCAGCAGAAGCACCACGGGGTGCCGGTCTTCGGCGCCGAATACGCCGTGCAGACCGAGGCGGCCGACGGCGGTCAGAGCGTCACCTCCGCCACAGGCACCCTGTACACGGACCTGTCGGTCTCCACCACGCCCAGCGTTTCCGAGGCCACCGCCGAGAAGCGGATGTTCTCCCTCGACGGGAAGCTGTCGCGGGTCAAGGGCGCCAAGACCGAGGGCCACGGCCTCATCGTCCTGCCGGACGCCCGAGGCGGCAAGCTGGCCTGGCACTTCACCGTCACGGGCGCCGAGGTCAACGGCAGCCCCGTGCGTCAGGAGGTGTACGTCGACGCGAACATCGGCGGTATCGCCCTCTCGTACAACAACATCGACGCCGCGGACGCCGCGCCGGCCAAGGGGACGGGCGTGCGCGTGGACGGCTCCGAGACGGAGCTGGACATCGACAAGGAGACGGGCGGGTCGTACACGCTCGTCGACTCCACCCGGGACATGTACGCGCGGACCGGCGGCCAGATACGCACCTACGACGCCCAGCGCAAGAGTTATTCGCTGGTGGCGGGCGGCCCGGTCACCGAGGACATTCCCCTGGCGACCTCCGCGAGCGACCGATTCGAAGCCACCAACACGTCCTCCGGCGCGGTCGACGCACACCTGAACGCGGCGAAGGTCTACGAATACCTCAAGGACAAGCTCGGCCGTGACGGTGTCGACGGCAAGGGCGGCACGATCTACTCCGTCGTCAACGTCGCGAACAACGGCAAGGACTACGCCAACGCCTTCTGGGACGGCTCCAAGATGGTCTACGGCCACATGGACGGCGTGCCGCTGTCCGTGGGCCTGGACGTGGTCGGCCACGAGATGACCCACGGCGTCACCGAGCACTCCGCCGGGCTCGTCTACCTGAACCAGTCGGGCGCCCTCAACGAGGCGATCTCCGACTACTTCGGCAACGCCATGGAGACCGCCGACAAGGGCGTCGCGATGAGCGACCCGACGTCCGGCCTCATCGGTGAATACCTCTGCAACGGCACGAAGCCGCTGGAGGAGTGCGCCCTGCGCGACCTCAACGACGGCCGCAACGCGCAGACGGACTACAAGCCCATCACGCTCGACATCGACAACGGCGGCGTGCACTCCAACTCCACCATCGTCGGTGGCGCGCTGTGGGACATGCGCAAGAACATCGACGCCGGCCTCGCCGACCGGATCACCTACCGGGCCGCCCAGAACTACCTCACCCCGCTGTCCGGCTTCACCGACATGCGCAACGCCGTCACCCTCGCCGCGAAGTCCCTGAAGGTCTCCGCGGCCGACCTCGACGCCATCGACCGGGCCTTCGACGACCACGGCATCGAGCGGGGCTGGGAGCAGAAGTCCGGCACCCACGACGGCACCACCATCGGCGCCGGCATCCTGCCCGCCTACGAGGTCTACAGCGGCATCGACGAGCAGGCCGCCCAGATCAGTGGCGATGTCTACGCCATTGGCCACGGTGACGCGATCGCCTGGGGCCAGGGCGGCGCCGCCTTCGGCATCACGGTCGGCCGCTTCGGCAAGAAGCCCCAGCACGAGCTGGCGCAGTCGGACGCCTACCTCATGGACCCGTCCCTCGACGACGAGCGTGTCGTCTTCACCCGGATCTCCGCCGCCGGCGTCGGCATCTACCAGGCCGGCGACAAGGGCCAGGGCGCGATCAAGAAGCTGGTCGACACCCCGGACGCCGACGAGACCGAGCCGGTCACCGAGAACGGCGCCCTCGCCTACATCAGCACCACTGCCGACGGCGAGCAGGACGTCATGCTGCTGAAGGCCGACGGCACCACGGTCAACGTGACGCCCGAAGCCGGCACCAAGGCCTCGCGCCTCGCCATGAAGAACGGCACCATCGCCTGGGCCGGCGGCGACGGGACGTACCTGTACGTCTACGACATCGCCACGGGGAAGACCCAGAACAAGCGGATCCCCGGCTTCCTGTTCGACTGGATCTCGGACATCCAGCTCACCTCGGACCGTGTCTTCTACCGCAGCACCGGCGGATTCCTGATCCCGAGCACCACCATCGGATCGACACCGGCCGCAGATGTGACCCGGATGAAGAGCCTGACCTACCCGAAGAGTCTGTACGTCGCCCAGTTCTCGGTCAGCGACGAGTACTTCGCCTACTCGACGTACGACTTCTGGGGCGCTCTCGGCGCCTGGAACGGCCCGACCAAGGTGAAGGTCTCCACGACCGAGGACGTGCTGGCCGGGCTGAACAACTTCAGTCTCGCTTCGTGTTCCTCCGGTTCGCAGCTGGCCCCGTCGCTCGGTGACGGACAGCGGATCGTCTGGCTGGACACCACGGCCGCTGCGACGGACGTGGTGACGCGCGGGACGTTCGCGGGCACCTGCGAGTAGCATCCGCGATACGCCGGAGGTGGTCACCGGATCTTCCGGTGACCACCTCTTCGCGTACGGGTAACGGAACGCTCGTCAATTTCCTGGCGACGGCTGTGCGTACCGGAACTGTGACGCCCCTCGTCTACTGCCTTTCGACGAACCGTAGCGCTCCGGCAGGGCACGTCGTTCACAGTGACACAGGGGCCGGCCGGTGTTCTCCGGCGCTCTGAGCGCCGGAGAACACCGGCCGGCGTGTTGAGCGGGGGACGGCTACATGGGGTCCATGTTCTGGTTGCCGCCGCGGCTCTCCTGCTCGCTCTGCTCCTGCAGTCGGCGGGCCTGGTCCGTCAGCCGCTTACGCTCCTTCGGGTCCGAGGTGCGCGCGGCCTCATCCTTCATCTCCTGCGCCTTGGCACGCATCTGCTGGGCACGACCGGATTCACCTGCAACGCTCATGATCACTCCTGGATCTGTCGGGAAGAGCGGGCCTCATCAGCGAAACAGTGCCCCGGCACCCACGCATCTCGAACAGTCACCCACCGCTATCCCCACAGCTCAAGCCCACCCCGCTCGTGTGCCGGGGCGTGTCTGCCCGTTGCATCCTGCGCCGGCGTCTCCCGACCAAACCCTCGGCAGGTGGATTACCCGATAGGGTCACCGGCCGTGCCTGGGCGGAGCGCCTCGTCGCGTGCGCTGCCCGTGCTGCCGCCGGCATTGCTGCGCTCCGGGCGCTCCGGCTCGTTTCCGTTGCCGCACTGGTACATCGTTCTGATCGTGTTCGCGGTCGTCCTGTCACGGGTGCACCGGAAGCTGGGGGGAAGGCCGGTAGGCGACAGCCCGGGCCGGAGCGGCGGCGAACCGCGGCACCTCGAAGACCTGGCCACGCGCGTCGAGGAATTCCGCTCCGCCGTCGACCACCTCGTGACGCCCTGGTGGGACGCGTCGAACGCGAGGGTCACGTACCCGAGCTCGGTGAGCCGTTCGGCGTAGAGGCTCGCGGTCTGCTCCTTCACGCCGCCACCCGGATGGGAGACGACGACGGCCGGCAGCGGAGAACCGGCGGAATCGCGTCGAGCAGCGGCAGCAACTGGCTTCACACGAACCTCCGCAGCCGCTTGAGCACCGAGCGTATTTCTACTCCAGCAGCTTTTGCCTGGTGCGGTAGCTTGCCAACGCCGCCTGGAATCACCCGCTGCCGCGCAGCAGAGCAACCGGAGGGTCACAAATGCCCAGAGAGGCCCCGTACCTTGCAGTATCCGAAGCGCTGCGCGCACGGATACTCGCGGGAGAGTGGGAGATCGGGGAGCGCCTGCCGTCCCGGGCGCAGCTCGCCGAGGAGTACGGGGTCGGGCGCAACGTCACGCAGAGGGCCATGGATCGCTTGATCATCAAGGGCTTCCTCGAAGGACGCGCGGGCTCGGGCACCTACGTCCGCATGCCGCGCGAGCGCCTGCGGATGGTCCGCTCGCGGCAACGCGAACGCCGGGACGGTTCCCCCTCCCTCGCCGGTATGAAGGAGCGGGGCAAGGCCGGCGCCTGGGATTCGCACAGCCAGACACGCGTCCCCGCTCCTGAGGCAATCGCCGAGCGGCTCGCCATCAGCCCCAAAGACCCCTGCGTCAAGACACACTACGAATTCCTCGCCGACGGGCAACCCGTCCAGCTCTCCGAATCCTGGGAGCCGATGGCCATCACGGACGGAACGCCGATCGTGCTGCCCGAGACGGGACCCCTCGCGGGAAAGGGGGTGGTTGAGCGCATGCGCTCCATCGGCGTTGATATCGAGACCGTGGTCGAGCTGCCGCGCCCGGCTCGTGCCACCCAGGTGCAGGCGAACCTACTGGGGATCAGCGTCGGGGACCTGGTGCTCCAGATCGAGCGGACCATCTACGACACCGACGGACGTCCGGTGGAAACCGCCGACATCGTCATTCCGGACGTGTGCCGGGAAGTGGCCTACGAGTTCGTGGTCGACCAGCCGTAGCCGTTGAAGCCAGTAGAGCGATATTTCAAATCCGACAGTAGGTGACTCGAATGTCGATACCCTCCCGACTCGGACTCCTGCGTGATCCGGACTTCGGGCGACTGTTTGCCGCCACCGCGCTCGGTCAGCTGGGCGATCGCATCATTTTTCTCGCGTTGCCTCTGGTTGCGATCGTGGCACTGAATGCTGACGAGTTCCAGGTTGGACTACTGGCCGCGATGACCACGGCAGGCTCACTCCTGGTCGGGCTACCGGCAGGCGCGTGGGTGGACCGTATGCGGAAACGATCAGTGATGATCAGCATTGATTTCGCGAGGGCGGTGGCTCTCTTGACGATACCGGTGGCGTGGTGGTCCGAGCTTCTGACGATCTGGTGGCTCTACGCAGTCGCGTTGGTTCATGGAGTGCTGACAGTCTTCTTCGATGTCGCGTACGTGAGTTATCTGCCGCATCTGGTGGGACGCGGCAATCTCGTTGAAGGAAACTCAAAGCTCTCGGCGATACGCTCGGTAGCCAGTATCGGTGGACCAGGGATGGCAGGGCCGCTTGTCGGCTGGCTCGGAGCCCCTGTAACGCTTTTGGTGAGTTCGGCCGGGATGGCGATTTCAGGTCTGCTCGCAACCGGTATCCGCAAACGCGAACAGAAGCCGGAGCCGAGTGAGCACCCTCAACTGCTTCGAGAAATCAAAGAAGGGTTGAAGTTTGTCCTCAAGCATCCCGTCCTGCGTGCAATCATCCTGGGGGATGCAATATTCAACCTCTTCCTGGTCATGTATCAAACCATGTTGCTGGTCTTCTTGGAGAGGGAGATAAATCTCGAGTCCTTCGGTATCGGCCTCATTCTGTCGGGAATGGGCTGTGGTGCCCTGCTGGGCGCGCTGTGGGCAACCAGGGTCTCGAAGCGGGTCGGGCAGGGTCCGGTCATCTGGCTCGCACCACTTGTCACCTGTCCGCTGACAGTCCTGATGCCGTTGGCGCATCCGGGGTGGAGCGTGTATGTGGCTGCGCTCGGACTCGCGACCCTTTCCCTGGGCGGAGTCATCCGCTTTGTGGCTCAATCAAGCCTCCAACAGACCCTCACGCCAGATCGGCTCCTGGGCCGGATGAGCGCGACAGCCCGGTTCGTGTCCTGGGGCGGCATTCCGCTCGGCGGGCTGTTGGGAGGAGCTTCGGGCTCTGTGTTCGGAGCAAAAGCTACATTGTGGATCGGTGCCGCCGGCATGACGTTGAGCACCATCCCGTACTTCCTGTCACCGCTTCGAAGCATGCGCGGATTGCCAAGGAAGGAGATCCCGAGCTCGTGCGCTGAGGTTTACGACGGCTGACACCATGAGGTGGATCGGCCTTGATGGCCATGTCTGGCAGGGGAGTTGAGCGTTCGGTCCGGTGTGGGGGCGCCGCCGTGGACCGTGTCGGATGAGCTGTGGGACCGCCTTGAGCCGCTGCTGCCGCAGCGCGACTGGCGCTTCCGGTATCCGGGCCGCAAGCCGTTGCCGGACCGGGAGGTGCTGTGCGAGATCCTGTACATGCTGCACACCTGACCGGCCTCAGCCGGAGTCCAGCCGATATTGCGCTCCAGCGGCGCAGCCAGGCCCCGCATATACGCCAACGCCGACTTCCGCGGCGCGGCCCGGGAGGACCGGTGAATGAACCTTCCTGAAAAGACAGTTGAAGTACTTCGGTAGTACCGCTGGGCGCGGGTCGTCGTGTGTGCCAGCTCGTGAGGGGAGGGGAGGGGAGGGGAGGGAGTGGATGGGGCACTGGATCTGCCACGGACGGCGGTGAGCCGTGGTGTGATGGCGCCGTGAGTCGCGCTGCAGAAGAGACCAACCGCCGCATGCTTCGGGCACGGGATGCGATGGACCGGGCCTATGCGCAGCCGCTGGACGTCCCGGCCCTGGCCCGGATCGCGCATGTGTCCCCGGCGCACTTCACGCGCACCTTCCGGGCCACGTTCGGCGAGACGCCACACCGCTACCTGCAGCGCCGCCGTGTCGAGCGTGCGATGTTCCTGTTGCGGGAGACCGACCGGAGTGTGACGGACATCTGCTTCCAAGTCGGCTTCGGCAGCCCAGGAACCTTCAGCCGCACATTCCGCGACATCGTCGGCCGGTCACCGAGGACGTACCGCAAGGAAGCGACGGCCACGAGCGTACCGACGTGCTTCACGATGGCGTGGATGCGGCCGAGAGCCTGAGCGTCCGCACTGCCCGCACCGTCCGTCCATTGAGCAGTTTTGGATAAGTTTTCGTCCGGCTTGCCCGGTAGCGTGATGCACATGTTCAACGCCATCACGCACTCGCAGATTTACGTCCTCGACCAGGACGAGGCCCTTGACTTCTACGTCGGAAAGCTTGGTCTGGAGGTCAACGCCGACATCGATCTGGGCTTCATGCGCTGGCTGACCGTCAGTGTCCCGGGTCACCCGGAGCGCCAGATCCTGCTGGAGAGGCCGGGCGCCCCGGCGATGTCCGAGGAGACGGCGCAGCAGATCCGTGAGCTGGTGACCAAGGGAGTGATGGGTGGCTCGCTCATCTTCAGCACGGACGATTGCCGCAAGACGTACGAGACGCTGCTGGGCCGGGGCGTCGAGTTCACCGAGGAGCCGACCGATCGTCCGTACGGAACCGACTGTGGCCTTCGCGACCCCTTCGGCAACAGCATCCGCTTCACCCAGCCGAGCGCCTGAGGGCTGTCCTACGGGTTATGAGCGGAGCCAGAGCCGAATCGCGGCAACGGTAACGGTGCCGTGAAGGGCAGGGGTGGCCGAGTCCGCGACGGTGGTGCGGTGCCTGTGCCGCAGCCGCAGACCGGCCAGGCCGACCTGGCGCATGGCCCGGGCAGTCTTCTTGTGGTTGACGCGCTCGCCGTACGCGCGCAGTTCGGCGGTGATCCTCGGGACGCCGTAGTGCCGTCCGAATCCTGCGCATCCGGGCGGCGAGCTGCGCGTCGGCTGTCCGGCGGGCCGCCCGGTCGGCTGCCACGACATGTCCGTTCTCAGATCCTCAAGATCCGCGTCTCAGGTGTCCACGCTCCGGGGCCAAGGCCCGTGCGGGCGGCCCCTGCTCAACTGGCTGCCCCGGCATGGGCGTACTGGCCTGGGGCGATGCCCATGACACGCTTGAAGTGCCGGGTGAGGTGGGACTGGTCGTAGAAGCCGGTGGCGGCCGCTACCTTGCCCGGCGGCTGTCCGTCGAGCAGCAGACGGCGGGCCAGGTCGACGCGGCGGGACGTCATGTACTGGTGGGGCGCGATGCTGAACGCGGCGCTGAAGGCACGCACGAGGTGTGTGGGGTGGGCATGGACCAGGCGTGCGGCTTCGGCCAGGGTGATGGCTTCGAGCAATCGCTCGTCGAGGAGGTCACGCAGGTCCTGGGCGACACCGCGGTCGGGCCCCGCTCTGCCGACGGCCGGCCTGGGGCGCAGGTGCTCGCGCAGGCGCTCGCTGATGAGGGCCAGACGGCTCTCCGCCTCGAACTCGTCGCCCCGGTTGGCCAGGGCTGTGTGCAGTTGTCCGATGCGTCTGCGCAGGACGTGATCGGTGAGGTCCGGTCCGTCCACCGCCGGGCCGATGAAGCGCTCGTCCAGCTGCGACATGTCGAGATAGAGAACACGCTTGCGGAACCCGTGAGGGGTGGCAGGTGAGCCGTTGTGCGGAACCTGCGGCGGGAGCAGGCTCACGGTGTCGTTCGGGGTGGCGTGCTCGTGGCGGTCCAGGTCGTAGCGGACCGCGCCGTCGTCGATACAACCTCACCGCCCTGGACGTGGCTCCCATCACCATCGGCCGGGACTGCCAGATCGGCCCCAACGTGCAGCTGCTCACCCCTACCCACCCCGTGGAACCGCAGCCGCGCCGTGACAGGCTGGAGGCCGCCAAGCCGATCACGATCGGCGACAACGTCTGGCTCGGAGGCGGAGCAATCGTCCTGGCGGGGGTGAGTATCGGTGACAACAGCGTCATCGGTGCCGGAGCCGTCGTCACACCCTCGCGGCACGCAAGCCCACCTACCGGGAACTGACCCGGGAATGGATGCGTCGCAGCCGCCGCGCCCTGGAACGGCACTTCGACCCGGCAACGGCCCGTCAGCTCGACGCCCTCATCGAAGGACTGTCCATTCACCGTGCCCTCGACACCGAACCCCACGAACGCGCCCTCACCCTCGAGGCCGTCATCCGTATCACCAGCGGAGGCAGCGGCCCTGGCGCGCTGACGGCCGCGCGGCCGGACGCCTGACCGCCCTGCCCCTCGGACGCCTGTCCGATGGCACACCTGACCACGCTGCCGGCGCTCCTCACCGCCCCGGAACACTGGCTGACCACCTCGCCCGCACAACGGAGCAGACACATGAGCAACCAGCACACCATTGGCTGGGACGACGCGACCTGGCTCAACCCTCCCCTGGACGCCGTCAGCGACGGCGCCGGACTGCTGGTCACCACCCGGAACCACAGTGACTTCTGGCGCACCACCAGCTACGGCTTCATTCGGGACGACGGGCACGCGCTGCTGACCGCCCTGCCGGACACCAGAGCCATCGAAGTGACCTTCGTCGCCGACTTCGACACCCTCTACGACCAAGCCGGACTCATGGTCCGCGTGGACGAGCAGACATGGATCAAGGCCGGCGTGGAAATGACGGACGGTGTCCTGCACCTCGGCGCCGTTGCCACCCGCGGCCACTCCGACTGGTCCCTGGCCCCCGTGCCCGACTGGAACGGACGTCACATCACCGTCCGGGCCAGCCGCGACGGCGACGCCGTGACGATCCGGGCCCGCCGCGACAACGACCCATGGCGCATGGTCCGGCTCGCCCCACTCTCACCCGAGGCAGCAGCATCAGCCGGCCCCTTCTGCTGCTCCCCACAGCGAGAAGGCCTGAAAGTGCGGTTCACCGGTTTCTGCCAGGGGCCGGCCGACGCATCACTCCACGACCCGGCCGAATCGTAGATCAGGAGGTCGACACGCCCCTGGCGCCAGAAGGGCCTCCGGCTCGGAGCAAGCCCGTTCCTGCCACGCGACCTTCATGTGCGCGCGGGCAGGGTCCGGATTACTTCGTGACTGTCGGCGGACATTCTCAACTCGGGATCGCTGATGACTCATTGCTCTCTGGTGATGGGCGGTCTCGCCATGTAGTGTCACCGGCAGATGTCGTGGTTCGCAGTACCTGCCCGCGCTCCGGCGCGGGCACTTTGCTGTGCAGTGCCTGAGAACCAGGGCGATCACCTCCGGGTCCGCGCGGTGCGGATCCGACTATCGACTGAGAGGCACCGGCATGGCCAGCGGAACCGTCAAGTGGTTCAACTCGGAAAAGGGCTTCGGCTTCATCGCTCAGGACGGCGGTGGCCCCGACGTCTTCGCGCACTACTCCAACATCAACTCCACGGGCTTCCGTGAGCTCCAGGAAGGCCAGGCCGTCACCTTCGACATCACCCAGGGCCAGAAGGGGCCGCAGGCGGAGAACATCACCGCCGTCTGATCCGGAGACAGGAACCGCCGGACCCCGGAGCATCCACTCCGGGGCCCGGCACATCCCGCTCGGCCCGTTCAGACGGGTCCCGGGCCTCGGCGTGCAGATCGCCGGCAGGACTCCGGGCACGGAAGACCTGAGACCCGGAGCCGCCGCATGCTGCCCTGCTCACTCGCGCGCTGAGCGCACAGGTGCCAGCCGCCAATCCTCAGCGCCACGCCGGTCCGCGCCTGGCGAGCCAAGCAGCTGGTCAGATGACACCCCCTCGGATAATCCGGAAGCACGGAGCGCAGATGGCTTCTAGGATCACGAACAGGGTGGGGCTGTAGCGCAGTGGTCGTCGCGCCTTCACGGCATGTAGGAAGACGCCGGTTCGAATCCGGTCGGCCCCACCCGACGCTTCGTGGTCAAACCCGCGTCCGCTCGCATGCGGTCGGGTGTTTGAGTCTGAGGCTGGTCGTTGTTACGCAGCGCCGGGCGCTTCACTGGTTCTCGTACAAGGTGGCGGTCCGACGGTCCAGGTGGGCGCTGTACGGACGGTCCGCCAGTTCCTTGCTCAGGATGCCGAGGACACGGACGCAGGCACCCTTGAACGAGTAGCCGTTGGAAGTGCACCCGGTTCCGTCGGGCTCAAGCGCCCCGCGTGACCCAACAGCCATGAACGGGACGCTGAACATTTCCGGACGGCTCCGTGAAGTCGCTCAGGACCCACGGGTAACCGAACAGCGGATCATTAACGTCCGCTTTATGAAACACATATGCAGAGCAGCCGGGCTCGCCCTCGCGCTGCTGTTTCTCGTGCTGGGCATCGGCGCCCAGGCCGCGTTGGCGCATGTCACGCGCGAGCATGCGGAACTCGTAGTCGCGCCCGGTGACAACGTCGCCAGCGGCCGCCTCATCGTGCACAACGCCGTCGTGGCTCCCGAGCAGGCCGGTGCGTGGGCGGCCGGGCTGCTCTCGGCCCCCTGCCCGGCCACCGGCTCGGGCGTGCCCGGTGACAACGGCGGCGTGCCCGGCGGGGTCGTCATCGAGCTGGCGTGGAGCTGCCACGTCGACGCGCTCGACCTGAGCCCGCTCATCGACAAGGGCGGACTGACCCAGGTCGTTGTCGAGTTCGACGGCACGGCCGTCGACGCCTCCGCAGCCACCCCGCTCGTCGACATCCACGGCGCGCACGCCCTGCCGTCGTTCCCCTGGCTCACCGTCGCGCTCGTCACGGCCGCCGGTGTCGTGCTGCTGCTCGTCGTCTGCCGACTGCCGTTCCTCGTCCGCGGACTGCGCCGGACCCGGCGGCGCCGGCAGCTGGCGACCGCCGGAGCCCTCGCACTGTCCTTCCTCGCGCCCCAGGCGGCCTTCGCCGACGACGGCGTGGATCGGGTCGGCACCGTTACCGTCGAGGGCACCGTCTTCAAGGACCGCAACGGCAACGGCGAGCGGGACAAGGGCGAGCACCCCATGCCCGGCATCGACGTCACCGACGGCGCCGTGTGGACCACGACCGGCGCGGACGGCTCGTACAGCCTGCAGATCGACCCGAAGCGGCGCGAGACCGACCTCGTCAGCATCGTCTCGCCCGACGGATACACGCCGGCGCTGCGCAAGGATTACATCCCGCAGTTCTTCCACAAGGTCGCCGAGACCGGCGGCGCAGACGTCGACTTCGCGCTCGTACCCGACCGCAACGCCTCGAACCCCACCGAGAAGTGGGTCATGAACTCCGACCCCGAAGTCGGCAATCGCACCGACGACGAGGCCCGCCGCGCGCTGCCCCAGTGGACCGGCCAGGTTCAGGCGATGTCCGAGGTCGACGGCGCGACGATGCAGATCGCGACCGGTGACCTCACCGTCACGGACTACGCCGACGAGCCGCGCCGCCAGGGCGCGTACGACCTGTTCAGCAAGGGCCTCGAGGAGGGGCGGCTCGGTCACCCCTTCTATCCGGTGATGGGTAACCACGACTTCGGCGGCACGGCGACCTCCCAGGGATACGCCGGCAGCATGGAGTACTACCGCCGCAATCTCGCCCCCGAGTGGTACAGCCTCGACCGCAACGGCCGCCACATCGTCGTCCTCGAGGACAACTACGACGCGAGCGGGCTGAAGCCGCAGCTGGAGTGGCTGCGCCGGGACCTCGCCCGGCACGCGGTCGGCAAGCAGGTGTTCGTCTTCGCCCACCGCTCTCTGTTCACCCAGTGGGGCCCGGGCGCCGGCATGCAGCCGACGATCGACGAGCTCGCCAAGTACGACGTACGGATGGTCGCCGCCGGTCACAACCAGCAGGCCGAGTTCCGGCGCGGTGCCTTCAAACGGTCCGTCGAGATCAACAACCAGGGCACGTACGGCATCGACGGTGCCCACCCCGACTACAAGGTACTCGACTTCAGCGCGATCACGGACGATCCGCGCACGCCTCTCAACGAGGACACCGGTCATGTGACCGGCATCCACCGGCAGTTCGACATCGACGACGATGCCGCGCTGGTCAGCCCCGCGCAGGGCAGCGTGCACGGCGCCAAGGCCGCAGTGCCCGTCGAGGTGTACGCGGAGGACGACGGCCGCACGCCCGCCAGGGCGGTGCTGACCGTCCGCAACAGCCGAGGGCACCTGGTGAAGCGTCAGGACGTGCGCTTCGGCAAGGGGGCGTCCCGACCCGGCAACGAGAACTGTTACACCCCGCCCGGCGGCACGCCGGAGCCCTGCCCCGACGCACGCGGCGCCTGGACGCGGGCGAGCGGCACACTGCACGGGCTGCGGCCCGGCACGTACACCGCCGAGTCGGTCGCGTACGACACCCGGGGCAAGCAGTTCCCCGTCGTGAAGAACACCTTCGAGATCGTGCGCGACTCCGAGCTCGCGAAGCCCAGGACCGGGCAGGACTGGCTGCGGCAGGGCGGCGACGAGGCCGGGCGGTCCGCGAGCGGCGACGATCCCGGCGCGAAGCTCGACCTCAAGTGGGCCCGCCACACCGGCGAGCAGTTCAACCTCAACGGCTCGGTGGTCGCGGACGGCAAGCTCATCGTCTCGTCCCGCGCCTTCGACTCGCCGTACAGCATGATGCTCGCGTACGACGTCGTCTCCGGGCGTGAGCTGTGGCGTACGTACCTGGACGGCGACGCCGAGTCGGCGCCGACGCTCCACGGCGGCATGGTCTATCTGACCACCGGCGTCGGCCGGATCTACGCGCTCGACGCGGCGAGCGGCCGCATCGCCTGGCAGTCGATCGACCGAGAGGAGACCCGCGGGGACACCGTGCGCCGCTACGGCCGCGCGGGCGGACCTGTCAGCGTCTTCGCGCTGGCGGGCGCGGAGCGCCGCTCGGTCGCCGTCTACCAGGACGCCTACACGGTCCGCTGCCGGGACGCCGAGACCGGCGGGATGCTGCCCGGCGGCTTCGGCGCCGCGTTCTCCTGGGGACAGGCCCACAGCACGGTGATCCGCGAGCCCGGCTCCAACACCGCCTACCTGCAATCCATGTCGAGCAACACCGTCATCGCCATGGACCTCGTGACCTGTACCCAGCTGTGGGTGAAGGACACCGCGGGCGACATCGACAGCCACTCCTCGCCCGTCCTGACCGACCCGGCCACGGGCGAGGCGAAGCTGGTGACGTTCACGGCGTACGGCGTCCGCGGGCACGACCCGAAGACGGGCGCGGTGACCTGGGAGTCCAAGCTGGGCGGCGGCAGCACCTGCGAGCCGGGGCGCGCCCCGCTCACCAGCCCGGCCGTGTGGGGCGACACCGCCTATGTCGCGGGCCGGGACGGTGCCGTACGCGCCTACGACACGAGCGCGACCGATCCGTCGAAGCCGGTGTGGGAGGCCAAGTCCGGCTATCTGCCGGGGGAGAGCCCGCTGGACGACAAGTGGCGGGTCGCCATGGGCTGTTCGGCCGGTTCGGGTTCGCCGACGATGCACCCGCTGGTGACGAAGTCCCATGTGTACGTCGGGACGTGGGACGGTCGCCTGCTCGTCCTGGACCGGGCGAGCGGGACGCGGGTCGCCTCGTACAACCTCGGCGCGGGAGTGGCCTCGGCCCTCTCCGTGAGCGGTGACTGGGTCTTCGCCCTCACGGACGACGGCACGGTCCACGCGCTCGCCGCACGCCGGAAGTAGAGGGGAAGCACCACAGTGCGATCACCTCGCAACGGGGTGCTGCTCCTGCTGGCCGCCGTCCTCGCGCTGCTCCTGGGCAGCGCGGGGACGGCGCAGGCGCACCCCTTCGGAACCCCTCCCGTCGTGAAGATCGAGGCGGCGGGCACCGCCGTCGACGCGACCTGGTCCGCGCAGCGCGACGACATCGCCGTCCTGAAGAACGAGTCCGGCGGTGACGAGGCGGGCTATCTGCGCTCGCACATCGTCGTACACCAGGACGGCCGCCCGTGCCGTGTGGGCCGGGCGGACGGCGTGAAGCTCCGCTTCGTCTGCCCTCGGCAGGTGGACCGCATCGAACTGACGGTCACGGCGCTGACGGACGTCGATCCGGCGTACCGGACACTGTCGGTGACGGGCACGGGCTCCGGCGGGCTGCACACGGCACAGGAGCCGACGCGGACGCTGACCCTGAAACCGGCGGCCGCGGGAACCGCCGCGACCTCACCGGCCGCTTCGGGCTGGGGGGCCTGGACAACCGACCTGACCTCACTGCTGGACCACGGCGCGGCCCTCCTGCCGGCTCTGCTCGTGGCCGTGGCCGTGGGTGCGCTCCACGCCTGCGCGCCGGGGCACGGGAAGTCGCTGGCCGCCGGGTATCTGGTGGGCGGCAGGGGCAGGCCGCGCGACGCGGTGTGGCTGGGCGGGATCGTCGCCGTGATGCACACGTTCTCGGTTGCCGCCCTGGCGGTCGGCTGGTGGCTGGCGGCGAACAGCACGCCGGACATCGCGGCGCTGACGGGGTGGCTCCAGCTGATCACGGCGCTGGTGGTGGCCGGGGTGGGCGTGAGCCTGCTGCGGAGGCATCTGCGCCACCGGAGGCACCACCAACCCCATCACGGGCCTGATCACGAGCACGGGCATGACCACGGGCACGATCACGGGCACAGCCATCACATCCCGGATGCCCCGTCCCTCCTCACCTGGCGAGGCCTCGTGCTACTCGGCGCGTCGGGCGGCCTGCTGCCCTCGCCGTCCGCCTTCCTCGTCCTGCTCACCGGCCTGCTGACCGGCAAGGTCGGCATCGCCCTCGCGATGGTCGTCGCCTTCGGCCTCGGCATGGCGCTGACGCTCACCGGCGTCGGCCTGATCGTGCTGCGCGGCCGGGACGCGCTGCTGGACCGTGTCTTCCGCTCCCGGACGCTGCGGACGTGGACGCCGAGGGTTCCACTGCTTGCGGCTTCGGCGGTGGTGGCCGGAGGGACGGTGGCCTCGGCGGTCGCCGCAGGCCACCTCCTCGCTCTGTGAGTTGCGTGACGTCCGCGTACGACAAGGCGCCCCCGTCCGGCCTGAAACCAGGCGGGGGCGACCTGTTCCGGCAGGCCGGATGGCGCGAGAGCGGTAACCCAGGATGGCCTCGGCGACTCTCCCGGGCATTGACCACAGAGGGGGTCCCCGGCGGCATCGGCTACTGCAGACTGCCGGTCTCCTTCAGCCGGTCGACGTAGGTCTGGGTTATCCGACCGCTGAGGTCAGGACCGACGTTCAGCACGAAGGGGGAGTTGCCGGCATTGGCCTTGTGGAGGTTGTCGACGATCTCCTGGGCCGAACGCGGTTGCCCTGTGGATGTGGTGTGGAACCAGGTGCGGTCGGTGTCCGGAGTGTCGCTGCTGTCGGTGGGACGCGGATTGGTGGCCGGAGGCATGCCTTGGACGGGGACCTCGTAGACGATGACGTCCGTCGTCTGCAGCGTGCCCAGGTGGTCACCGTGCTCGGTGGTCAGGGCGTTGGTCCAGTCGGTGACCACGTGCGCGGCGGTGGCGACGCGCCACAGTCCCACCACCACGACGACAACGTTCAGGGTCAGGTAGATCCCGACCAGGACGACGGCGACGCCGATGGCGTCCAGGAAGCCCTTGAGGAGCACCGCCCCGAGCAGCGCGACCAGCGTCACCGTGAATTCGCTGGACCCAGGGCCCACAGGCGGCGCGGGCATCCTCACCGAAGTGGCCGACGACAACCCGGCAAGAAGGTCCTCAACGACAGCGCCCCGCTGGGTAAGCTCGCTGCTCCCGGTGAATGGCGGCTCCAGCAGCTGAGCAACCAATTGCACACCGGGCGCCGTTGATGCGTGCGAGAATCACCACCTTCAATGCCCCGCGCCACTCAGCGGCGCGCCCTGGTGTCCAGAAACGTCGCTGCTGAGGTTCTGGCCAGGACGTTCCCCTCGCGCGAGGTCATGCTGGGGCTCGAAGGATGTGGACGCGGTGGCGACCTTCAGCCGGCGCTTGACCCACAGTCCGATGGTCGTCCAGGCGTTGCGGGGCCCGGCGCCGCCAACGGCCGGACGTCTCCATCCACACCGGCTCAGCCCTCAACAACCCACGCATACAGAGAAAATGTTCAGATCGCGACCTCGTGCAACACGCTTCAGGGCCGCCTCTCCGGCCTGCTCACCGCTCCTGTCACCCTCGTCGGTGCCCTCACTCCCTTCGGCGAAGCCGTCCTCGCAGCCGAACTCGGTGGATCTCGCTCGGTCCTCGTTCTGCTCACCGCGGCGTCGCTCGCGGCGAGCAACCTGGCGGCAGGATCTGAGAGGGCGTTCGATAGGGGAACCCCCTATCTGTCCGATCTGCGCTGCGGCGAGACGGACTTGTTTCCATGATCTCGTAGCGCGACACCTGGG